>NZ_JBHXQN010000069.1:0-29557 GCF_042717785.1 Streptomyces sp. NPDC058619 | reverse complement strand
TATGTGGATGGCGCCGAATCGCTGCCGTGGAACGGCGGAATCGGCGCCGAAGACCTTGCCGAAGCCGTGCGCCCTCTTGTTGCCGCTGTGCGTATTGAACCACTGAGCAGCGACCCTGACTTGTGGGGTGGTCCGGTGGACGACGAGCGGTATGCCCTCATCGCCGACCTGTGATGCCCTGAGGAGGGGTCAGCCGACTACGCCTTCATGTTCGTGGCGTGCACGAGTCAGGCCCGGTGCCCGCTTCGTCGGGGGGCAGTACGGCCGGGCCACCCATACTTCCTGTGTCCGCCGGCGCCGGGGGTCGTTGTCCGGGGTATGACGACGATCTACGCGGTCCGCTGCGAGTTGTGCCGGGGCATGAGCCCCGCAGTCGAGGGCCAGGACGGCGCGCTGCTCGCGCTCCTGGAGGCCGGGGCCGACCACGTCCGCGAAGCACATCCGAACGCCTGCCCGGACACGGCCCTGAGCCTGGAGCCGATCACGTCCGTACCGGGCCTGCCCGCCCTCAACACCGTGGCGCTCAACCGGGTCCGTCCCGCGTTCGGCGCGGCGGAGCGGCAGGGGCGGTCGATGCGCACCCCGTAGCTTGCGCGCCCCCGGTCACGTCCGGCCAGAGCCCGCCCTGGCGGGGGGCGTGATGGTGCGGAACCAGACGATCGTCCGGTCGTTGGTATGCCGGGGATAGACACCGCCCCGGGGTGGGCTCCATTGGTTCCCCCCGGTCCCTCTCCGGGGCGGCCCCGGTCCTGACCCCTGGCGCGACCGCCCCGTCGGATGCGCCCGGGGGGCGGTCACCGCGCGCGGCGGTGCCAGGGGTCAGGACCCCCCTTCCCGCCGCAGAACGCTTCTCGCCAGGCCCGGTGTCCTGCCGGTAGACGCTCCCCGGGCCGGCGGACGGTCCTGACACTTTTGCGTCACCGGAAGGCGTCACGGGGTGACGCTTCCTAATGTTGTTGTCAAGCGGTTGCAGTCACGGGTGGTGTGACCTCGTAGCACCTTCGGTCACGGATCAGGGCCCATAGAACGTTGACCCGTCGGCGGGCGAGGGCGAGGACGGCCTGAACGTGCTTCTTCCCCTCGGCGCGTTTGCGGTCGTAGAACTTCCGCGAGTTCGGATCGCAGCGGACGCTGACCAGCGCGGAGGTGTAGAAGACGCGCTGGAGTCTTCGGTGGTAGGTGACCGGCCGGTGGAGGTTGCCGCTGACCTTGCCCGAGTCGCGGGGTGCGGGGGCGACGCCAGCGAAGGCCGCCAGGGCGTCCGGGGAGTCGAAGCCGTCCAGGCCGCCGCCGACGGCGGCGATGAACTCGGCTCCGAGGATCGCGCCGATGCCCGGGACGCTTTCGACTATGTCTGCGAGTTCGTGCTCGCGAAACCGGCCCTCGATGAGCTTGTCCATCTCGGAGATCTGTTCGTTGAGGGCCATCACCTCCTCGGCCAGGGTGTGGACCAGCTTTGCGATGGTCTTCTCCCCGGGGATCGCCGTGTGCTGCCGCTCGGCGGCCTCGACCGCCGCTTCGGCCAGGGCTCTCGCGCTGCGGACCTTGCGGTTAAACAGCCATTTCGTCAGCCGGGTGACCCCGGAGCGGCGGATCGCGGCCGGGGTTTGGTAGCCCGTCAGCAGCTTGAGCGGGCCGGTGTTGGTCACGTCCAGGGCCCGCTCAAGGGCCGGGAACATGCTCAGCAGGGTGCCGCGCAGGCGGTTCACCGAGCGGGTGCGGTCCTCGACGAGGTCGGCCCGGCGTCCGGTCAGCAGTTTGAGTTCGATGGCGGCTTCGTCGCCAGGGAGGATGGGCCGCAGGTCGCGGCGCATCCTGGCCTGGTCGGCGATCACGTAGGCATCGCGGGCGTCGGTCTTGCCTTCGCCGCGGTAGCCGTCGGAGGCCCGGTTGACCAGGCGGCCGGGGATGTAGAGGACCTCCTGGTCGTGGTTGATCAGCAGGGCCAGCAGCAACGCGGGCTCACCGCCGGTCATGTCGATGGCCCAGGTGATCTGACGGCCGTCGGCCAGGGCCAGGACGTCGCCGATCAGTTTCAGCAGCTCGGGCTCGTCGTTGGCGACCCGCCGCGACAACAGCGTCTTGCCATCGGGGCCCAACGCGAGGCCGTGATGGTGGTTCTTGCCGCTGTCGATCCCCGCCCATATCCGGCTCATCGTGCTCCTGACGCGCTCGTTCGTACGGTTCGTACCACGGACGACCTCGCCGGCATTGCTCTACTCAGCGACTTGTTCGCACTTCCTAATCGGCGGCCGAGTCGTCGTGGGGTGCCGGGCGGCGAAGCGTTGCAAACCACGAAGCGGCAGCCTTCTGATAGCCACACCCAGCACCCCTGGGCGACCCAACCCTACGAATGGCTCGATCAACCCGGTCAAGAAGGTAGAGCCTTCTGAACGGGAGGCCTTCCGCCGCCGCCACGCGCGCGTACAACAGCGCGGTGAACAGAAGCGGCAGTCGGAGCGTTTCCGCGTCCCGGACGGGGTGTCACTGGAGTACCAGCTTGACTTGCACTCGGGGCGCTGGAACTTCGGCCAGGGGTGCCGGCGGCCCTCCAGCAGGGCGCGCAGCGCTTCGCCCCCGGCGTCGATGGCCGCCCGCCGGGCCTTCGTCTGGCGCCAGGCTGTCGTACGGCAGGTCGCATCGCAGTACGGCGGGACTTCCTGGCTCTGGCGGGAGCGGGGGCCGCACTGCGAGCACCGCCGGGTGTTCTTCCTGGTCACGTCCAGGCTCCTCCCTGGCCGGGCATCTGGCCAGACGGTGCGCCTGATCTTGCCCATGGCGCTGGTCTCGCCACCGTCCGTACGCCGTATGTACGCAATGTGTACGGTTCGCGGGCTGGGCGCTGAGGTGCGCGGGGTGAGGTGGGTTGCTCCTGGCCGGGCCGCCGGCCCCGCCCTGTCCGCTTCGCCGCCGGGGCCGCGCGGTCCCTGTCGGGCGCAGAGAGATGCGGTGATGCGCGGACTTTTGGCAGGTGGAAGAGCTCCGCTCGACGACGCCCTGCCCGGCTCGTCGCGCGGCCGTCGGTCCGCGGCGGGGCGCCCGTCGTCGGCAAACGAGTGCACCGCGGACGCCAGACGGCCAACTCGATGCCGCGCGGTGCGGCGCGGTCACTGATCTGCTGTCCGGCGGATCGTCTGGGCGTCGGCCGGGTGTCCGTGGCGAGTGCGCGACCTCGCCAAGATCTGCTTGTCGTCTGTGTCCGCGTGCCTGCCCGGCGGGTGGCCCGCCGCCCGCAGCGGTCGAACCCGGAGTCGTCCGATTGCTTCAAGAGTGGGCACCTGAAAATCTGTGTCGGCCGGATTAGACATTGCGTGGTGGTGTGGTTATGGTTTCTCTCGTAGCCCAGAGAGACAGCAGGGCCTGGCAGGGACGAACTGCCGGGCAGCAGTACACGCAGTACCTGTAGTTGCAGTTCGCAGGGCGGTGCGGTGGTGGAGTGTCGAAGCCAGAGTGGTTGCAGGACGGCGACGGGACTGGCGACCGGACCGGGTGGCCCGCAGTGATCAGGGGCCGCTATGAAGCAGGACCGCAGTTAACGCAGTGGCAGTACCCGTAGTTCGCAGTTCCCAAGCAGTGAAGTCAGTGAGCGGTACCTCGGTGAACACGTCGAAGTGTGGGCGCGTACATCGGGAGGTTCGGCAGTGGGGTTCTAAGCCAGAGCAGTTGCAGGACAAGGCGACGGGGCTGGCTGCCGGAACGTGGCGCTCGGTCAGGTCACGGAGTAGTTCGCAGTACCAGCAGTATGCAGTTCCCCGCAGGTAGGTAGTTGATCGCTGAGGGATGAACGGAGGAGCGAAGCGCCATCAGGATCGCCCGGGCAGAGTTGAGTCCGGGTACCGCAGGACATCGTTTGTGAGGTGGTCTCCGGTCAAGCAACCGCGATCCCCGCACCCCCGACAGCCTTCCAGTCGGGTCGGCGGATACAGAAGGCCGACGCAGTTCCAGGGCCGGCAGATGGTGTAGCAGTTCCTTCGGGGCCCTGGTGCCATAGGCACCAGGGCCCCTCCGTGTTCCAGAAAGAGGTGCGATGACAGCAGACGACTCCTTCGGCCGTCTCGATGACGACGACTTCCCCGCTTACACGATGGGCCGGGCAGCCGAGATGCTCGGCACCACGCAGGGTTTCCTCCGCGCCATCGGCGAAGCCTGCCTGATCACCCCGCTCCGCTCCGCCGGCGGACACCGCCGGTACTCGCGCTACCAGCTGCGGATCGCCGCCCGCGCCCGCGAACTCGTCGACCAGGGCACCCCCATCGACGCCGCCTGCCGCATCGTCATCCTCGAAGACCAACTCGAGGAAGCCCAGCGCGTCAACGCCGACTACGGCCTTGCCGCTGGTTCGGCGAACCCGGCGCCAGCGGCCTGAGACCGTCCCGCGCCCGCCGGACACCGGCGGGCCCTGGGCCCCACATAGGTATCTGGCATCCGGGCCGTTTCCTCTGGTGACGGGGCGTTGTGGGCGTGTAGCGTTTGCGTCAGCTGTCGTGGTTCGGAAGTTCCCTTTGCCCACGCCGTTGGTGTGGGTGTTTTGCTGTGCTGTGCCGCAGGAACCAGGGCGATCACCTCCGCCTCCCACATAGTGCGGGAGGCGTTCATCGACTGGAAGGCATGGATATGGCTACGGGAACTGTGAAGTGGTTCAACGCTGAGAAGGGCTTCGGCTTCATCGCCCAAGACGGCGGCGGCCCGGACGTCTTCGCCCACTACTCCGCGATCAACTCCTCGGGCTTCCGCGAGCTCCAGGAGGGCCAGGTCGTCACGTTCGACATCGGGCAGGGCCAGAAGGGCCCCCAGGCCGAGAACATCAGCCTGGCCTGACCCTCCCGACCGGCCAGCAGGCACCGCGATCGGCCCGGCTTCCCGGCCGGCCGCAGCGGGCGACCCGGACAACGAAACCGGGGCCGGTACCTCGGCGGGAATGGGCACGCACTCGATGAGGGCCGCGCAGGCGCGTGGCCCTCATCCGTGGTGGCAGGGCACCGTGATCTCTCATGAGGTCAACCGTCCTCGAGCTGCACCGTTCCTGATGGCATGCTGATCACCCGCCGCAGCCGAACGGGCAGCATTATTCTCCCGACCGAGGGCAGGCGATCACCCTATGGACCTGCCCGCAGCCGATGGCACTCCCGGCTCCGGCCGCCATGAGAACGGCGACTGGCCAATGGCTGTCACGCCGGCCGCGGCCCGTCGCAGTGTCGGCCAGCTGTTGGAGCGGGCGGGCGTCAGCCTCGACAGCGTCGTCGCCGCGGACGCGCTCATAGCCACGACGGAACTCATCACCAACGCCGTACGGCACGGCGGCGGCCTCACCCTCTTCCGCATCGCCATCACGGACAACGCCCTCCACCTGTCCGTCGGCGACGCGAGCTCACGCCCGCCTGTTGCCCCACCCGAGCAGCCTCGGCAGGCCCGGGGGATACGGATGGCCCCTCGTCCAACGGCTCGCCGAACACGTCGGCATCATCTCCCTTCCCGACGGGAAGATCATCAACGCCGTCCTGCGCCTGGCCTGATCCAGCCCACCCCTTGAACGCGTGCTCCACACCCGCCGGGCGGCGGGTTGCCTGGTGACGGGCTGACGCGTTGGGCACGCTGGGGGTCGGGATTGTCGTATGCCGGAGGAGGCGCTGTGGAATCGACGGTGTGTGTTCTGCCCGATCGTGACGGGCAGCGGGTGGTGCGGTGCGCGGGCGAGTTCGACTTGACCACCCTCGCTCCGCTGCGCGCCGCGTGCGATACGGCTGTCGCGGCCGGCATCGACCGCCTGGCCCTGGACGTCCGCGAGGTCACCTTCGGCGACTCCACGTTCTTGAACCTGCTCCTCGCCGTCGGCCGGGAGTGCGAGCTGCGGCTGGTAGGTCCTCTGCCGCGCCAGCTTGCCCGTCTGCTGGCCAGGACGGGCACGGACCAAGTGCTCACCGTTGAAGACGGCTCTGTCAGCGGGCCGGCCGAGTAGCGGAAAGGCACACCCCGTCCCCGGGGCACAGGACCGAGATCGGGTGCGGCGCATGGTCGCAGCAGAGGTCAGGCGCTGTCGTTACCGCGGACTGCCAGGAGCTGTACGACGTCGGCGTGGGCGCGTTCGGCGTACGCGGCGCTGCAGGCATGGCTGGAGCCGTAGTTCAGCCGCTCCTGCTGCTTCTTGAGCTGCTTGGAGCTGGTCAGCGGGCTGCCCGTGTAGGGCAGAGTGGGGAGGCGGCGGGCAGTGCGCGGGCATGACAGGACCCGGCCGGTGTGATGGTGACTAGGTCTCCGGCCGGGTCCTGCGTGTGTCAGCGTGAGGGCTCTGTGGTCAGAGCTCCTCGTCGCGGATCTCGTCCTTGTCGCGCTCGCGCTTCATCTCGTCCTGGCCGCCGCGGTGCTTGAGTTCCTCGGGGCTCTTGCCCCGGGCGGCTTCCTGGTCGGCGCCGGGGTGGACGGGGTCCTGGCCAGAGCGCAGGCGCTCCTGCTCCTCGCGGCTCTTGCCCGGCTCCTGGCGCTTGTCCTGCTTACCGCCCATGACGGCGACTCCTCTGATGCGGGGTGGAAGGCTCTTCCCAGCCAAGCTGACACGCAAAGTGACAGGCCGCATCATTTAGTGACCGGTAGGTGCGTGGACGGCCCCTGCCACCGCGCCTGACCGCAGTGACCGTCGTCAACCACGTCGCCGGCACTCAGAACGCCGCGCGGCCGTGCAGGTCAGAGGCCGGTTCCGCCGCGGCCGTAGTACTGGCCGAGCTGGTCGCGGTAGGTGGCGTCCCCGCGGTGCTTGTCCTTGTCGTATTCGGGGGAGTCCTTGATCTGGTCCTTGGTGAGGTTGACCTGGATCTCTTTCTCCTTCACGTCGACGCGTACGACGGTGCCGGCGGGCAGCAGGACCTCCTTGCCGAAGATCCACGGGCCGGTGTCTACGACGATGTAGGAGGAGCCGACCTCCTCGGTGGCCTCGTCGACCTTGCCGACATGCCCGTCGGTGGCCTCGACCTTGAAGCCGACCAGGCTCGTACCGGGGGTGTAGTGCGATGCGGGGTTGTAGCTCCACATGTCAGTCACGGGCGGGCTCTCCTTCACGGAACGGGGAATCTCCCTGCGATCCTCCCTCCCGTAGCGCCATAGCCGGCCTGCGACTACGCCAGCCGCCACAGCTGCCACCCGGACAGCCCCGGCCCATTGCTCGTAGGCCGGCAGATTCGTTGATTCGTGGGTCTGTAAAAGGAACGGCTCTGTCTCACATTCGGTGGTGACGGAGGGTGGTGTATCCGAGGAGGATGCGGTGGCGGAGCAGGGTAAAGCCTGCACGTCCGTGCAGCTGGGGTCTGTAAAAGGAACCGTTTGACAGACCCGCCGACCTCGCCAACACCTTCGCCGCCGCCGCCGTTACTCACCGTGGCCAGATCACAGAACCTGAGCCAGAACCGGCCGAAGTGAACGAAGCCACCGTCGGGTCGTCGGCGACCGGCCATCCCATGCCCGAACAACCGCGACGGCCCGCCGGAAGAACCGGCGGACCGTCGCGGGAAGGGCAGGATCAGAGAGTCGGACGGCCGGTCAGGGAACCGACCTGCGCGAGGAGCGAAGACCCTGTGCCGGTTCCCAGGAGATCCCCCAGGCTGATGGCGCCGAGGCCCTGGTACACGTACGTGTTGTTGTTGTTGATGTTACTGATGTTGGTGTACCCGCCGCCGTCGCCCTGCGCATCGGCATAGGCCACGGTCGAACTCATCGTGGCGACGACGGCTCCGCTGAAGATCAGCGCACGAAGCAGCAGTTTCGCCGAATTTCTCATTTTCTTACCTCCCGAGATCACGTGAATTTGAGATGAGGTGAACTGTCACACGGGGGCTGGGTGCACGTGCATTTCGGCGTGCCATCGGCACCGTGGGCCTTTCAGCCGGCGTATGCGCTGATCACCACCGGGTGGTGCTCCGGTTGAGGGAGGAGCACCACCCAGGGCGAGGCCAGGATCAGGTGGCCCTGATCTCGCCAAGCGGTCAATAGCCGGCCCAGCAGGGCGTGTCCAGGCGCAGGACGCTGGTGCTGCCCGCGCCGCCGTCGCAGTAGCTGGAGGGAATGACCGAGTCCAGGAAAACCCCGTTGGGGTCGATGTCCGTTCCTCGGTACGGCGCTCCGGGGAAGCTGAAGATGCCGACGTTGAGCGAGTCGTATCCGCAGCCCGGGTTGGAGGCGTAGCAGGTGGTGTTCTCACCGATCGGCGGTTTGCCGTAGTGCGTGGTGTTGAACGCGACCGTCCAGATGACCTGCGACGGGAGCGTGGTCCCTGCCGCGAAGTTGAATGTCAGCGGTTGCCCGATCGAGTTCGCGCACAGCCCGGTGTTGGGGTTCAGGAACTTGCCCGCGTCGGTACCCGTGCAGTTGGCCGGGTCCGCCGACGGCCGGTAGGCGATTGTCTGCGTCTGCGTCGTCGTCGCCAGGAGGGCGCCGGGCGCGGGGGTGCCCGAAGAGTTGTCCACCGCGTAGATGTTCGCCGTGATCGGGTGCGTGAACGTGGCGCCGGGATTGGTGACACAGTTACCGGTGTTCCAGTGCCCGCTGACGCTGCAGCCGAAGGCGCCGTCGGGTTCGTCGTCCTGCCCCGCCGCTGGGTGGTCGAGAGGTCGATCGCCTGGGTCATGCACGCCCGCAGACCCGCCCGCGACTACGAGCGCCTCGTCCAGCACTCCGAATCGCTGATCACCTGGGCCGCGATCACCCTCATGACCAGGCGCATCACCCGCCGGCAGTCCCGCCGGGCCAGCCAGCCCGCCTCACGCGAACACACACGGGACTGACCGCGGTCACGACCGCGACCGCCAACTCCACTCCAGCACTTCTGTCATGCCCGGATCGGGAGCCAGGTGCCGAGTACTTCGTACTCAGACCCCGTTGCCCCATCCGAAGGTGAGGTTGTACGCACGCTGGAGTGCGTGCCAGCCATGGTCCCCGTCGGCGTAGGCCCATGCGAGGGCTGCAGCGAACCAGAGCAGAAAGACTCCGCTGACGATGCCCAGAGCGACCAGTTTGCCGTACCAACTGAGGAGGACCAGGGCGACGGTCACGATGACCGCGCCGACATGGGCTCCCCACAGGGCGAGCGACGCAGCCCTGCGTGCCGCTCGGGCTTCAGCCCGTTCTACGGCGAAGCGCTCCTCTCGAACAGACTGCGGTTCGTTCTCGTCGAAGTTCATCTCACCCCCCTGGCCCTGACGCTACATGGACCCGAACCACGTCGGCAGGGGAGCACCGCGGGGGATATGGATCAGTACTCAAGTCCTCGGGCTGCGCATTGACGTTGCCGGCCGAGCTGCCGTGGCCGATTCCAAATGGGAGTCCCGCAGTCAGCGCAGTCGGAGCTGCTCACAGTCCCAGCCTGGATTGCTCTGCTGAGCCTCGTCGGCTTCGATCGGCTCACGGTCGGCGCCGTGCGTCGCACCCGCGAGTGGTTGGACTAAATATTCGGATCTAGATAATATGTCTAATATAGGAGGGCAGGGCCCGCTGAGCGACGAGATTCAGCAGGCATGTCGAGCGAGTAGAAGCCGGAACCACCCATGAACGCCGAACAGCACTCAGCAGTCGCCCTCCCTGACCTGTACGACCGGTCCGGAAGTCGCTACTCCCTGGACGACCCCCGCTGGCGGGGCGAGGACGGCAGCCCTCTCGCCGTCAGTGCACTGCCGGGCCTGCGTCCCGAGCAGATCGACACCGCCGAACGGTCCCTGTGGCGTTACGCCGCGGCTCTGCCCGTCCCGGCCGTCCGCCGGGTGAGCCTGGGGGAAGGGTGTACGCCGATGGTCCCGGTCGACTGGGGCGGCCGGCGCGTCCACTTCAAGCTGGAGTGGTTCAATCCGACGTCCAGCTTCAAGGACCGGGGCGTGTCGGTGATGATGTCTCACCTCGCGGCGCACGGCGCCGAGCGCGTCCTGGAGGATAGTTCGGGCAACGGCGGTTCCGCGGTGGCCGCCTACGCCGCCGCTGCCGGGATCCGCGCCAAGATCATCGTTCCCGCCGCTACCTCGGCGGCCAAGATCCTTCAGGCCCGCGCCTACGGAGCCGAGATCGAGCTCGTGGACGGCACCCGCGACGAGGTCTCGGACGAGGCGATCCGGCAGTCGCAGCAAATCCCCTACGCCAGCCACAACTGGCACCCCATGTTCCTCCAGGGCACCAAGACCATCGCCTACGAAATGTGGGAGTCGCTCGGCTTCACCGCGCCCGACAACGTAGTCCTCGTGGCCGGGGCCGGCAGCAACATCATCGGGTGCGACCTTGCGTTCGGTGAACTGCTCGACGCCGGACAGATCGACAGGCGCCCGCGCCTGTTCGTCGGGCAGCCCGAGCACTGGGCGACCATCGCCGACACGTTCAACGGCATCGACCCGGCCAGCCGCGGTGAGCGGGTGCCGACGATCGCCGAGGGCGCGTCCATCGCCCACCCGGTCCGGCTGCCCGAGGCGGTGGAGGCCGTCCGCCGCTCCGACGGCGCCGCCTACGCCGTCCCCGAGGCGGAGATTCACGCCGCGGTCCGCGCCCTGAGCGCGCGCGGCTTGTACGCCGAGCCGACCAGCAGCGTCGCCGCGGCGACCCTCGATCACTTCATCGCGACCGGAGAGATCGCTCCGGACGAGACGACCGTGGTCGTACTCACCGGTGCGGGGCTCAAGTCCACCGAGAAGATGGCCGCGGTGTTCGCCGGACCCGGTGACGACGCCCAGGAATCGAGCAGCACGCGATGACCCACTCCACCGGCCGACCGGATGACGAACGCACCGACCAGCCCGCCGTACCAGAAGACGAAGGCTTCGTAACGGAAGACGAGCACCTCGTGCGGGAAGCCGAGCGCATCGCTGTCGCCGTCGGCCGCATGTTTCCAGGTCTGTGCGAGGTCGTCCTGCACGATCTGCGCCGCCCCGACAACGCCATCCGCACCATCGAGAACAACCTTTCCGGACGGCAGGTCGGCGACTCCGCCACCGAACTGGGCCTGCGCCGCATCGCGGACCCTGACTATCCCAGTGTCATCCAGAACTACAGCAACCAGTTCCCCGACGGGCGCCCGGCCAAGAGCACCTCGATCGGCATCAAGAACGCCGAGGGACGGTACGTCGCGGCCCTGTGCCTGAACCTGGACGTCAGCACGCTGTCCCCGTTGGCCCTGACGCTCGCCAACCTCGTCGCCCCCGATGCCGAACACCAAGGCGAGAACCTGGAGACGCTGCGCGACCGCTCCGGACGCGAACTCCGCTCGGCCATCGACTCCTTCGCGGCGCAGCACTCCAGCACACCGCGCAGCCTCAACCGTGACCAGAAACGCGAGCTGGTACGTCGGCTGCACAACGAGGGCTTCTTCGAGACCCGGAGCTCCGCACAACTCATCGCCGGCCAACTCGGCGTTTCCCGGGCGACCGTCTACAACTACACGAAGCAGCCAGACCGATGAACGCCCTTGCAACCGGCCGTGACATGCCCCCTGCTCCAGGAGGCGCATCCATGACCAACTCACCCACCCACGGGACGACCGCCGCCGGCGGCATCCGCCTGGCCGACAGCACCGCCATGATCGCCCCCCTCGGCCACTATTCACACATTGCGGTCCACAACGGCGTCGCCTACGTGTCCGGTCAGCTACCGCTCCATGGGGACGGCACCCCCGCAGCGGACGAGCCGTTCGACACCCAGGTGCGGATGGTCCTGCGCAACCTCGACAACTGCCTGGCCGCGGCCGGTACGGATCGCGGCCACCTGATCTCCGTGACCGTCTACGTCACCGACATCGCCCAGCGGCCCGAATTCGACACGATCTATGCCGAATGGCTCGGCTCGTACCGGCCCGCCCGCGCGGTCGCCGGCGTGAGCAGCCTGCACTACGGTGCCGCCATCGAGGTCCAGGCCGTCGCGGCCGTGGACACAGGCAGCGAGGGATGACCGAGCACGCGGCGGACGCCGCCGGACCGGAGGTCTATGTGCTGACCACCGGTGGCAGCATCGACGAGATCTACACCCTCCAGGGCGAAACGGAGATCGGGCTGGCTTTGTTCACTTTGAGTGGCGCCCTCCGGGAGGCCCGGAATCCAGTGCCGCTCTACGACGTCGCCCAGGCCCTCGCCCACATCGCGGGCAAGCCGATCCCCATCACCCCCAGCACCGGCCCCCACCCCAGCGACCTCCTCACCGACAAGGAAGCAGGAGCCCTCCTCGGCATCGACCCCTCCACCGTCCGCGCCTACGCCACCACCGGCTACCTGCCCAAGGGCACCGACCGGCACGGCCGGACCTGGTGGCCGCGCCACGCTGTCACCGCGCGACGCGACGCGGGCGACCTGCGTCACCAGAATCCCGGTCAGCAGCCCGGCGACCCCCGCAACCGAGCGGGGATAGCCTTGCAGCATGGTGAGATGACGGGGGAGAGACCGAGACGGACTGCCAGGTTGTCTGGTCGGTCGAGTCTGGTTTCGATGGGCAGTGGCGCTCGCTTTCAGGGGCCTGTGATGAGCGGGACGAGGCCTTGGAACGACTTGAGTGGTGCCGGGTGCACGCCCCGCCCGCGGTGTCCTATCGCCTCGTCCGCAGGACGACCCGGGTGACGACTGCGGTCGAGGACGTCTGAGCTAGTCCTACCTTCCAAGCGTGGGTCTGAGCCGGTCATTCGTAAGATCGTCGGGCCCAGGGGTTCCGGGTATGGCTATGAGCTTGTCGCCGTCTGATGGCTCAAATGACTTGGCCGCCCGGAGCCCCGCGACGACTCGACCGCTAATTGGGATATGCGACTCGCGTGGGGAGCCGTAGATGCCCCCGGAGTCGGTGTGGATCTCCCGGGCCGCCCATGAGTATGAACGGGGAGTACCTGCGCGTTACGCCTGCCGAACTGGACCGGGCTCTGAAGGATGCCTCGCGCATGGGAGGGCCCGGCTATTCGGTGGGCGTGCCTGCGGGACGGTCCCGGATCGCGGAGAGCCACAGGGGCCCCTCACCGGTGTGGCGGCGGGTCGAACCGCACCGGGGCCCGCAGGCCGGCCCGTTCTGTCGACCTCCTCCGGGCCCTTCAGCCATCTTCCAGGGTGCGGCCGACTTCGACCTCGAGCTGATCGAGAGCCGGACGCTCGACGGCAACATCCAAGAGCTCATCTACCGGCCCACCCTGCATGTCTGAGTCCGCCCATGCACCCCACCCCGTCAAGCAGCCGGATCTGACCGGAAGTTCCCGCTGATCGACATGCCGACCGGTCTCATGACCGCCTGGTCATGCGGCTTGCTGATCGCCTCCTGATTCGTCGGGTCGTTCGACGAGGTGGCCGCGTTCGAAGCGGGCTCTGGCTCGCACGAGGGCGACGAGGTGGGGTGCGTTGACCGCTCGCCAGCGGGCCTGGGCGGATTCGACGAGCTTGAAGACCATTGCGAGGGCGGCGGCCGCGCTGCCGGCGCCCTTGGTGACCTTGGTCCGCAGCGAGGTCGATTCGATGGGATTGGTCGTGCGCAGGTGGACCCAGTGCTCCGCGGGGAAGTCGTAGAACGCCAGCAGTTCGTCGACGTCGTCGGTGATCTTCCGGGCCGCCTTGGGCCACTTCGCACCGTAGGTCTTCTCGAACGAGGCGACGGCCTTGACGGCGTGCTCGCGGTCCTCGGCGTTGTAGATGTCCTGGAGTGCCTTGCGGGCACCGGGCTGGGCCGACGTCGGCAGAGCGTTGAGGACATTTGCCGCCTTGTGAACCCAGCACCGCTGGTGGCGGGTTTCGGGGAACACCTCTGCGAGGGCCTTCCAGAAGCCGAGCGCGCCGTCGCCGACGGCGAGGACGGGGGCGCGCATCCCGCGCCGTGCGGCGTCTCGGAGCAGGTCGGCCCAGGACTCGGCGGACTCGCGGTAGCCGTCGGCCATCGCGATCAGTTCCTTGGTGCCGTCCGCGCGCACTCCCATGACGACCAGGACGCAGGACTTGGCCTGCGACAGGCGGATGCGCAGGTGGATGCCGTCGGCCCAGACGTAGACGTAGTCGGACCCGGTCAGGTCGCGCTCGCCGAAGGCTTTGTGGTCGGCCTGCCATTGCTGGGTGAGCCGGGTGACTGTGGCGGGTGAGAGTCCGGCCGAGCTGCCGAGGAACTGCTCGAGTGCGGGCACGAAGTCTCCCGAGGACAGGCCGTGCAGGTAGAGCAGGGGCAGCACCTCGCTGATCTTCGGGGACTTCCGGGCCCAAGGCGGCAGGATCGCCGAGGAGAACCGCCTGCGCTCACCGGTCGCCTCGTCGATGCGCTTGTCGTTGACGCGCGGGGCCTTGACCTCGACCGCTCCGGCGGCGGTGGTGACCTTCCGCGGCTGGTGATAGCCGTTGCGCACGACCAGACAACGACCGCTCTCGTCCCGTTCACCAGCCAGCTCGGCTATGTAGCTGTTGACTTCGGCTTCCAGGGCGGCGGGCAGCATCCGCCGGGCGCCCTCGCGGACGATCTCGTCGATCAGGGAGCCGTTTGGCGTGGAACCGTCAGGGTTGACTACGGTGAGCACGGGCGTGCCTTCCCGACCGGCGCTGCGAACGCCGGCCTACTCGGTGACCTTCAATCGATCACTCGGGAAGGTACGCCCTTCGCGTGCCACCCAAGCCCCGATCCACAGGTACTGAGCATTGCTCTCCGGGCTCGCCACGCGCGCACACGGCGCCATCGTCGTCTTTATCGCGGCATCACTGTCGGAAGGAGGTGAGTGCGGCACCGCAGCCTCGTGCTGGGCTCTCGGGTACCGGGCGGGGTCGATCACGGTGAGTTCGGCGGCTCGCCGGCGGGCTCGGACGAGGTCCATGCCGCGCTCGCCGGAGCCGGGTCAGTGGAAGCCGAGCATGCCGGGGGTGTCGATGCCGATGGCGAGGATGCCGGGCGGGTAGCGGTTCTCGTCGTCGGTCAGGAGGATCGGCATGCCCCCGGTGCCTGTGCGGCGCAATGCGGTGTAGAGGGCGTGGCAGGTGTCCATGCCGCCGTAGCCGTCGCGGAACATCGTGCCCATGGCCGGTGCGTCGATCTGTCCGAGCGGCTCGATATCGGTGCACGGGTATCCAAGGACGGCGCGGGAGGCTCCCGGGTGGGCGGCCTCGGCCTGCGCCAGGCACAGCGCCGGCACGAGGAGCCGGTCCCCGCTCGCGGTGACGTTGACCGCCAGCGCGTTGAGCGCCTTGTGCCCCGAGGCCAGGGCAGTCACGGCGCTGGTGTCGAGAATGATCACGCGGCGTTCCTGCCCGGCATGGCCAGCACTTTCTCCGCCGCGATCCGCCGCAGGTTGCCGAGCACATCCAGTGCGGCGAACTCCTCGACGCTGACGTCGACACCGATCACCTCACGCGCGTGCGCTCGCGCAGCCGCGACCTGATCGGCCCGTTGCGCGGCGGTGGGCTCCGCGGTCGCGAGCGCGTCGACGAGCTGGCCGATGCTCATTCCACGCTCTTCGGCCAGCTCGGCGAGGTGGTCACGGGTCTGCTTAGTTACCTGGATCGTCGTATTGGCCATAGCTTTACCATAGCACCTCTATAGTGCGCCGCCTATGGCGCCGAAGTCCCCCGGCCTGACCTCCACCGGCGCGCCGCAGGAGCTGGGTGCGCGGCCTCCAGCACCAGTCAGCCGTCCTCGCCCGCGCGCCGGCGTCACCGACACGCAGACCTGGATCTTCTCGGCCGGGTCGGCCGCGCCGTCCATGCCATGTCCGGCACACATCCAAGCTGGACGCTCGCTTCCTGGCACGAGCGGTAGGACCGCGGATGTTCCTCGTGGATCCTTCCTCCGTCAGGTGTACAGGCGCGAGGCGGAGTCGGTGGCCGGTGAGCGGTGGCCGTGGGTGGTGTAGGCGAAGTTCAGGACGGTGCGGCGGGTCCCGGGGCGGTTGAGGGGGGTGACGCGGTGGGCGGTGAGGTCGCTGCGCAGCAGGTACGCGTCCCCTGCGTGGTGGTGGACCTGCCGTGTCCCGGGCTTGTCCAGGGCCGTCAGGTCCCGGTGGCCGGGGTTGAACTCGAGGAGTCCGCCGTCGGCGGGCCGGGGTGGTGTCCCGACGAAGAGGACCAGGGCCAGGAGGTAGTCGTCGGTGTGGGCGCCGTGGGTGTCGCCGCTCTGGTGGAGGATGTTCAGCACGTGCCGCTCCACCGGCTCCTCCACGCCCTGCACGTCCGTGCCGTGCAGGGCGCTCAGGCTCGCCCGCAGCCCGGTGTCGCGGTACAGGGCGGTGATGAGCGGTGAGTCCCGGGCGATGTGATGGCCGCCCAGGGTGGTCATGTGGCGCGGGCTGTCGTCCATGCACTCTATATGGAAGTCCCGGCGGGTCGCTGCCGCCTCCAGCCGGTCGTCATCCTCTCGCAATGCCTGCAGTCCCGGCCGGGTCAACAGGCCGGGCAGTGGGTATGGGCCCACGTCAAGCGCAGCCTCGCCGTCATGGCCCTCGACCGCCTCGAAACCCTCGTCCGCAACCGCCTCAAACGCCTTCAATACCCGCCCCACACCCTCGACGGCTTCATAGCCGGCACCGGCCTCACCCTCGACACACCAATCTCACCCTGAAAAGCCGAAGTCAGTATGGGTGTGGACATGCTGCGCGGCTGTGTGCTGCGCCGGATCGAGGCCGAAGGCACGTACGAGCGGACCATCGACTCGGCCGACGACTGGTACGACGTACTGGCCGACGTGTTCCACCTGAACCTGACCGACGTCGCCGCCCCCGCGCGGGCAGCGCTGTGGCACCGCGTCCACACCGCGCACAAGGAGTGGGAGGCTGCAGGGACCGCAGGGAGTCCAGGGCGGCGGCGGGACAGCGGTCCCGTATCAGTCCCAGCACCGCCTGATCGATGGCCAGCCCGCCGACATGTGGCAGACCGCCGGGGGAGCCCAGGACGGTGAAGCTATCGGAACGGCTCGCCGAACTCACGCTTGAATTCGGCGCACCCCAAGAACTCACAAGAAGCTGGAGCTGGACCGGAACTCGTGCGGTTCCTCCGTCGGGAAGTCGTAGAACATATCGGACTCGGTGTCGCCGGTGAGGAGGATGGACCGCAAGAACTCGGAACACGACTGGGCGTGAAACTCCCATTCCCGGCCGCGTCCCTCCTTGATCAGGACGGTCCACTGGTCGGGTTCCTGGCCAGGGCGGGCCAGCCAGTACAGGCAGTCACCGTTCTCAGTCACGGCCCAGGCGATGGTGCGGGATCCTGCCTCTTCGAGTTCGGCGGGCTTGGGCTCTCCGCCCTTCCAGAGCCCTTGTTGTGCTGCGACGCGGTCGTGGTTCTCCGTAAGCAGGTCGTAATACTTGTTGGGGCAGTCCGGCTCCAGTACCCAGATGGCGTCGTCGAAGAGACCACCGCCGTAGAAGTTGACGAGCTGCTTGTAGTCGCTCGGCAGGATCGTGCCGAGCTCCTCTTCAACACGCGCCCAGTTGTGGGCCCGGGGGGCATCCGACGGTGGGATGGCTTGGACCAGGTGGGCGATGGCAGGGTTCACGGCCGCTCCTTCAGCTTGGGTTCCGCTATCTTTTGGGTAGGTTAAGGATAGTGATGACGTCGGATTTGAAGTCCTGGCCTTCGTAGGGCCGGAATTGGAATCCCCGGCTCCCGTTGACCTCAAGGGTGAGGCCTACGGGAATTAGATCCGTCGCATTATTTGTCCGGTAGATCGGGGTGACGGTGTATTCGATCGTCTCACCTCGGTCGACGGCGTCACGGATTTGGTTCTCGATGTGGACCATCACCGGCGTATTGGCGTACGCGTGCATGGTGACGAAGTTCCGGGGATCCTTGTTGGAACCGCCGATTTGTGCGCCGAGCAGGTGGGTCCTGTTGTATCCCTTGCCACTTTCCCAACCCGCCACCCCACCCCTCACTCTCGGCCTGGTCTTACCGCCGGTCATGTGCGGCCGGATGGATACGTGCATCGTGCCGGCGCGGCCCCCAGGTCCGGTGCTGTAACTGACGAGGCCGCCCCACGTGAGGTCGTTTTCGTCGCACGGTGTAAGTCCGAGAGGGTCGGAGAGCGTATGGGGGTTGTCGACATACGTGGCCGGGTTGGGCGCCGGGTCCAGGCCCAGAGGGTCGAGAGTGAGGTAGCGGGCCGTTTCCGGGTCGTAGTGCCGGAAGTAGTTGTGGTGGAGCTCGGTCTCGGCATCGAAGTACTGACCCGGGAAGCGCAGGGGAGTGTAAGCAGTGGCGTCCCGGTTCCAGACGGTGGTGCCCCACAGGGTGCTGCGGCTGTGCCAGGCGATGTGGCCGCTCTCGTCGACGAGTTCGGTGGGGGTGCCGATCTGGTCGGTGACGATGCCGAAGAAGCGCTGGTCGATGACGTCCTGTGGAGCACTGGCCAGGGACTTGCTTTCGACCTGGGCCAACGGCTTGTAGCCGTCGTGGTCCCAGGTGAGGCTCAGTTCCGCCGGGTTTCCAGCGACCCGGGTGGTCTGCTCGGCGAGGGTGGTTCCGTCCCATGCGAACAGGGTCTCTTCGGCGATGCCCGTGCCGTCGGGTGACAAGCGCTGCTTGGCGATGCGCCGGCCGAGCGGGTCGTACCGGTAGCGCCAGCGGGTGCCATCGGGGGTGGTCACCCCAGTCAGGCGGTCCTCGGCGTCCCAGGTATAACGCCAGGTGTCCGGCTTGCGCGAAAGGCGGGGCTTCTGGCGCAGGACGGCGCGGCCCTGTGCGTCGTACTCGTAGCGGACGGCTCCGGCGCGGGTGATGCGGGTACCGATGTAGCTGCGCTCGCCTCGCGCCTCGGCGGCGGGCAGGGCGTCCGGCCAGGAGGCGTGGGTCTGATTGCCTGCCTCGTCGTAGGCGTAGCGCTCGCTCCACCCGGCTGCGTCGACGGCGGTGACCCGTCCCGTGGTGTCCAGGGTGAACGAGCGACGGCCTGCCCGCTGGTCGGTGACGGCCGTCAGCCGCCCTCCGGGGCCGTAGGTGTACTCGCGCTTCTGGAGAGGGAGCGGTGAACCCGGAGAGGTGAGGATCTGTGCGTCCGGTCGCCCGGCGGGGTCCCAGGAGTGGGTCAGGGTGAAGACATCGGCCAGGGTGCGCTCGATTTCGCGGCCGACGGGGCTGTGTGTGAAGGCGAACGTGCGCCCGGCGGCAGTGAGCGTGGCCCGGTGGCCGGCGGTGTCGTAGGTGTAGGCCGTGACGCTGCCGGAGGGTGTGGTGCGGCCTGTGCGGCGGCCCGCGGCGTCGCACGTGGTGGCCACGGTCCGGCCGTCGATGCTCTCGCTTACGACGCGGCCGACCGCGTCGTAGGAGTACTCGAGGACAGAGTCTTGGCCGACGGCCTGGAGCAGGCGTCCGCAGGGGTCGTGGGCGTAGCGCACCGGGTGGCCCGCGACGGTCTTCTCTACCAGGTTTCCGACATCGTCGTAGCTGTAGAGGGTGTTCTGCCCCATGGCGTTGACTCGGGTGGAGAGCAGGCCGGTGGGGTCGTACGCGTAGCTGATCGTGCGGCCGTCGAAGTCGGTCTCGGAGACCAGCTGTCCGGCTGCATCGTACGTGTAGGTCCAGGTCAGGCCCTGGGGGTTCGTGACCGTGGTCAGGCGGAGCTCGGAGTCGTGGCCGAACGTGAAGCGGATCCCGTTCGGCGTCGTGCGAGCCGCGGGGAGGTCGAAGTGGGTGTATTCGCTGGCGGTGACCTGCCCGGAGGCGTTGGTGTGGGCGGTGCAGTTGCCCTCGCCGTCGTAGGCCCATCGCTCGGTGTCTCCGCTGGGGCCGGTGCGGGAGGTCTGGAGGCCTTCGACCGACCAGGTTAGGTATGTGGTGCTGCCGAGCGGGTCGGTGAGGGTGGCCAGGCGGCCGAAGGGGTCGTAGGTATGGGTCGTCACCGATTCGGCGGGGTCGGTGAGAGTGGCGACCAGCCCTGCCGGGGTGCGGCCGATACGGACGGTCTGGCCGAGTGGGTCGGTGACGGCGGTGAGGGCGCCGCGCCCGTTGCAGGCGTACGTGGTGGTGGCGCCTGCCGGGTCGGTGAGGGCGGTGCGGTTGCCGCGGTCGTCGTATGTGTGCTGCCAGGTGGCGCCGTCGGGTTCGGTGAGCGTCGCTGGTAGACCGAGGCTGTTGTACGTCGCGGTGGTGCGGTGACCGTCGGGGCGTATCAGGGCGGTCGGGCGGCCGGACTCGTCGTACTCGACGGTCGTCGTACGCCCCAGCGGGTCGGTTTGGGACAGGAGGCGGTCGTACGCGTCGTACGCGGTGTGCGTGGTGTGGCCGAGCGGGTCGGTGGTGGCGACGACCTGTAGCAGCTCGTTGAGCTGGAAGGTGGTGGTGGCGCCAGTGGCGTCGGTGTAGCGGGTGACGTGGTTCGCGGTGTCGTAGGTGAAGGAGGATGACATGTAGCCGTCCGGGCCGATGGTCTGGACGACGCGGCCGACGCTGTCGTAGACGTAGCGGAACGTTGAGCTGTTGCGGTCGGTCCACGAGGTGATGCGGTCATGGTCGTCGTAGGTGAAGGTCAGCGGTAGGCCGGAGGAATTGGTGACGGCGTTCAGATTGCCGCGCTCGTCGTAGCCGTAGGTCATGACGGTGACCGGGGCCGCCGGGGTGTGCAGCTGGAGCCTGGCGATGCGTCCGCGACTGGTGGAGACCTGGACCTGGTAGCCCCCGTCGTGGTTGACGGTCCTGGGCGCTCCATCGTCGCTGCGGGCGATGGTGATGCCGTTGCCGTTGCGGTCCTCGATCTCGGTGAGCCAGTAGGCCGGCGAGGCGCTGTACGGGCTGCCGGTGAAGTAGCGCGACGTACCGCTTTGGGGGTCGCCTATTCGCAACGTCGTCCGGGAGTCGGCTTCCTCGCTGTACGAGAGCGGCAGCCGAGGGCCTTCGAGGGGGAGGACCGGGTCGCCGCCTGCCTGCGGGAACCGGGGGTAGACGAGGAGGGATCCGTCTTCGCGGGCCCAGATCAGGCCGCCGCCGAGCGGGTCACTCTCAAGGCGCTCGTCGAGCGTGGATGCCCAGCTGCGACCGAACCAATGGCCGTAGCGGTACTCGGACAGGTGCGTCCGGATCAGGGTGAGCAGCAGCGTACCGGGGAGCGAGAGATCGGTCTGGGGCAGGTTCATCTCGCCGGTGGCGACATCGATGGGGTCGGTCTTGCACGTCTTGCCGTTGAGCGGAATGCCGTTGCGCCGCGGATCGTCCTTCGCACCACGCAGAGCGTCCGGCTTGGTGCGGATGTCCGCTTCGCTCTTGCGGTGGTCCACCCCGCTGCCGGGGACGCCCGGGCCTTTGCGGCCTCCGCCGGAACCGTTCTTCTTCAGGCGGTTGAAGCTGTCGTGGATGGCGTCGTCGTTCTTCTTATGGCCGGTGGATATAAGTTTTACGGCCTTGGGGAGAGTGGTGCCGACGTGGTCGCCCATCGCTTTGGTGGCTTTGACGAGGGCTGCCATGGCCTTGTCGGCTGCCGGGGCGATGGCTTGGGCGATGGAGTCGCGGCCTCGGGTGCGGCCGTGGTGGGACTTGGCCTTGGTCAAATGCGATGTTGTCTTGCCGTGCATCGTGGTGCTGACGTTGCTCAGGCTGATGCCGGCGCGGGTGTGCTCGGAGTGTTCGATGTGGAGGTCGACCAGGCCGGTGCCACCGCCGGGGCCGCTGCCGGCGGAGGCTAGGTGCAAAGCCTCCTTGCCGGACTGGACACCGTCGTTGAAGCCGTCCTTGGCGGCGTTCTTGGTCTGGTCAAGGTCGACGCCGTCCTGGAAGCCGAGGGCCATCGAGCCGAGCTGCACGACGAGGTCGGCGGCCATGCCCTCCAGGGCGGCGACGGCCGGTTCGGTCATCGCGGCGACGATGTAGCCGACGGCTTCCTCGACGCATTCCTTGATCAGGCGCTTGATGACTTCCTGGTCCACCACCCGCTTGCGGCCGCCGCCGACCCGACGCACCCGTCCCAAGGGGGCCTCGCCAGAGTCCAGTTCGGTGACGCCCAGCGACACCGTGCCCTCGCGCACACCGGCTGCCCGGGCGACCAACCTGATCCCGCCATGACCAAACGCCCGGGCCTCGGCCGCCATCAGCAGACGACGCTGACGCTCATCCAGATGCGGGAACAACACCATGAACTTCGCCGCCAACGCCGCCGCTATCTCTTCCGCCGCTTCCATACCACACCAACGACCAACAAACCGGGAAGCTACGGGTTAATTCTCTGCAAGCCCTAACTCCGTGGTCTTGGGTCAAGGCCCATCCAACCGCACCGCACGACCGACACCTCACACCCTCACGGACCGTCACATCACGGCAGCCACCGCCACGCTCCGATTACCCGCCTTACCCGCTGAATGATTGCGTACGAATGTGTCACCTCTCAGCCGCGCGACCGGGGCCACTTGTACCGCAGCCACGCCAGGTCGGTCTCGGCTCGGGTGCGGGTCGCCTGTTCGCGGGTGAAGACGGCGTCCGTCTTGGTCAGGACCAGGACGTAGGGGCGTCCCTGGCGCCGGGTGGTGTGAGAGACGGGCAGGCCGGCCTGGTCGATGCGGCTGTGGAGGTGGCGGCGTCCGTCCTTCGCGAGCGGCCACTCCATGACGTGGCGGGTACGGGAGGTGAGGAAGACGTCCAAGTCGGGGCAGAGTCCGCAGCCAGTCCGACATGTCCCAGCCGGGGTAAGGGACCAGTCGTCGGCCGCGCGCACGGGGCGGGCGAGGGCCGCGGTGAGCCGGTCCTCGCAGTGGTCGGCGAGGGTCTGGAAGGCGCGGGCGGCGGGTGCGCCGTCGCGTATGGTCGTCGGCCGGTGGGCCGCGGTGCGCAGGGCGGGGAGCAGGCATTCCAGGGCGGTGTCCGGCAGGCCGCGCAGTGTGGCGGCGATGGTGGCGGCGGTCTCGGGCCCTGCCGCCTGCAGGACGCGGGCCAGTGATGCGCCGAGCCGCTCCATGCCTGTGCGGCGCTCCGTCTCGCAGCCTACGCCGAGCCAGCTGGTGAGCTGCTGCTCGACTGCTTGCCAGGCACCCTCGGCCAGCGGCGAGGCCATCGCGTCCCCATCGCCGTCGGCGGCCCGCAGCGCGGTGCACAGGCCGGGCAGCAATTCGAGCCACGCCGCGCGGTCTGCCCCGGTGTGCGCGCCAACCGTGCCGAACCAGCCGCTGACGGCCCCGCGGGCCCACGTCCGTCCGTACCACGCGGCCGCTGCCGCGAGACCCGGGGCGTGCCGCTCGCCCAGGGTCTCCACCCCGAAGGGCGCGAGGAGCATCGTGGCAGTGTCCCCTTCCCGCAGTCCCACCGCGACGGGCAGGGCCGCGGCGAAGAGCGCCGCGGCCGCCTCGCCCGAACCGTGGTGCTTCCAGAACGGGGCGAGCGACCGGGCGAGCGTGCGCGCCCGGTCGAGGTCCCCGGCATCCAGGTGGCTCTGAAGTTCCCGCAGCGCGCCCTCGGAGCTGGCCTCGGCGCGGGCCGTGAACGAACGCTGCCGGGGCCACAGGACCACGGCGGCCCGCCGGTACCAGCGGTCGAGGGTGTTGCCGTAGTTGCCCATGTAGCCCTCGTACTCGGACTGGTAGGGCGTCAGGTCCTTGTTCTCGGTGGTGGCGCACACCTCGGCGTACGCGACGGGCAGGTTGATCTGCTCGCCGCCGGTGCCGTCCGGGCGGGTCCACCAGCTCAGCGTGATCTCGTCGTCGATCAGGTCGTTCAGTTCGTAGTTGGTGAAGTCGCCGCTGCGGCGGCGCTCGGCACCAGGTTCCCCGTCGGGGTCCAGGAGGCATTCACCCCCGCACTCCTCGTCCTCGCAGTCGTCGTAGTGCTCGACCTCGCCGTAGTAGTCGTAGCGGTCGTACGGCGCATGCGCGTCCCAGGTCTCCTTCACCTCAGCCAACGCGAGGACCGCTTCGCAGTCCGCCTCTGCGGCGGCCTGGCGGAGAAGGGCGGTGCGTGTGGTGTCGGCGCCCTTGAGACGGTCCCAGTCCAGGCTGCGCTGGGTGTACTCATGGTCGAGGAGGTACACGAGGCGGTTCGGGGGCGCGGCCTTCTGGCGGCCGTAGGCGTAGCGCTCTTCGGCCGGCTCGGTGAAGTGTTCGGTCAGGCAGTGGGCCAGGTCGGCGACCGGGCCCCCGTCGTCCCCGCCGGCCGGGAGGATGCGTTCGGCGAGGAGGTTCATGGTGAGGGTGACACGGTAGCCGGACTTGACGGGCTTGACTTCGTGCAGGCAGTCCGCGTAGAAAGCAGCGAAGGTCAGCTTCTCCCGGGACGCCTGGTGGACGACGCTGCGGCCGGAGTGTGAGACGACGAGTTCGCCGCCGGTGTGGTGCGAGGGCAGCGAGACGACCAGGGTGCCCACCATGGAGTCGTCCTTCTCGGAGTCCTGGTGTGGCAGGAAGAACTGGCCCTTGCCGTAGACGAGCAGTGCGTGCGGCTCGGCACGTAGGACGATGGCGGGCGGCAGACCGAGCGCGGCACGGACACCGTCGAGGACGCCCTCCAGGGTGCGGTCCCAGTCGGTGCCGCCGAGCGTGATGCGGTCCGGGGTGATCTCCCAGGTGTCTCGGACGCTGGTGTCGGACAGAGTCTGCTCGCCGCGGCCGAAGGATGCCTGCCGGGCCTGCGCGATCAGTTTCTTGGTCACCGGGGAACGCAGCGGCAGCGGCAGCTCCCCCACCCCGTCGACCTCGATACGCAGCGCGCGGGCCGACATCTCGATCCGGGTGCTGAAGTCCCCACGCCGCTGTACGTCGTCGAGCAGCTCCGCCAGCTGCTTCCGCGCTCCGTGTCCCATACTGTTTCGTCCCCAGAGGTGCAGCCTGCCGTATGGCCTGTCCCGGAAACTTTAACGCCGCGGTGACTGGATAGAGGTGCCTCTGGTCGGAGGCACGCGTGGTCTCCGACCAGAGACACCTGTCCAGTCACAGTCACGGTAGGGCCCGCTGCCGATGAGTGTGTCGAGTCTGCGAAGTCTGATGGTGATGCTCGCGGTGTACTGATCCGCGCCGAGGATCGCAGCGAGTTCCGTACCGGCTCCTTCCAGCTCGCCGCTCGCCAGGTATGCGGTGGCCAGGTCAAGATGAGCGGCGTGCAGGTCTCCGGGGGACCGGTCACCCTCAGCCCCCGCCTGGTACAGCTCCACCGCGTAGTTGGACGCGACCATCGCCCGCCGGACCTGTTGGGCTGGACGTTCTCCTTGCGTAGGGCCGTCACTTCCTCACGCTCGGCCGTGGTCAGCGCATCACCGCGTTCGCCCGCGTCGGCTTCGGCCTGGCGGATGCCGAGATCCTCGGCCATGCGACGGATCACGGGTTTCGGCTCAGCGGTCTGGTACATCCGTAACGCACGCTCGCTCAACTCCAGCGGTACTTCCAAGACCACGGAGTTATGGCTTGTCAGCCGCTGTCAACAGGGGTGGTGGGCTTGAGGCGGTTGGGGTAGTCCACTCGGGTTCGAGGGTGTAGAGACCCTGACCGATGCGGCGGAGGATTCCTTCGCGGACCCAGCGTCCCAGTTCCGCGCGTAGTCCTTGGGCGTCGTCCAGTCCGATACCGCGGGCGATTTCACAGGCGCGCCGGGAGTGACAGGGATCGGTTCGCAGGAGTTGCAGCGTGCGGTCACGGCGTCCGTCGGGGCCGGGGCCGGCGCAGGGGTGCACGGTGACACTGATGCTGGTGATCCTGGAGGCACCGAGGACTTGTGCCTGGTGGGGCGGGGCGGCGTAGCGGGAGATGGGGCATTTGACGCGGCGCGGGTTGACGCGGGCTCGGCGGGGTGGGAGCAGATCGTGCAGCAGGGCCGGTGTGATTCGTCCCGGTCCAGTTTCGGGCAGTACGTCGGCGGCGGCGACGAGCTGGTCCACTTCGCGCTCGCGGTGGCGAACGGGGCGCTGAAGATGGGCCAGGAGCAGGTCGCCTCGGCGCAGGCCAACGCGGCGGAGGCCCTCAAAGCGGCGGAAGCCGCCGAGGCAGCGGCGAACCGGGCGAACGCCCAGGTGGCCCCGGCCTTCAAGGCAGCCGCGGCGGCCGCCCGCTCCACGGCGGAGGCCGCGCGTTCCTCGGCCGCCGCGATGGCCTCGGCGGCTCAGGCGGTGCAGGACGGTACGAAGGCCCGGGCGGCTGCGACCCGCGCCCATCAGGCGGACGCGCAGGCCCAGACCGACGCTCGGCAGGCTCGCCAGTCCGCGAACGCCGCGTTCGCGGACGCGGCGGCGGCCCGCAACGCCGCCACCCAGGCCGAGGCCGAGGCGCAGCGCGCCCGTACTGCGGCCACCCAGGCGGAGAACCAGGCCGTGGCTGCGGCCGCCGCGGCCACCCAGGCCGAGAGGGAGGCGAGCACGGCCCAGGCCGCCGCCACTCAGGCGGAGAAGGACGCCGCCGACGCCGCCACACTCGCCGAATCCGCAGGAGCACGCCAAGTCCGCGGAGACCGCGGCCGCCAACGCCGCCCAGTACGCCCGCGAGGCGGAAACCGCCGCGAAGAAGGCCGAGGAGTACCAGCGCGAGCTGAAGCGCAAGGAACGCGAGGAGGCCGCCAAGTCCCGGCAGTTCGATCCCGCCGTGGACGATCAGGTGCAGAAGGCGCTCGCGGAGGCCGGGATCTCCCCCGAGGAGTTCCGGGAAATGCAGGCCTTCGCGGAGAAGGACCTCATCGACTACCTGCTGGAGAACGGCGGGGAGATCCTCGTCGAGCTCTTCCTGGAGGACATCAAGGCCTGCATTGACGACCCCGACATCCCGACATGCCTGTGGTCCATCGTCCAGAACCTCGGCCCGGCCAAGGCCCTCAAGATCGCAAGCAAGATCCCCAGGATCGCCAAGGCCATCGCCGGACTCAGCGACTTCCTCGACAAGACCGCGGCAGCGCGCAAGAACCTGAAGAAGTACGAGGAGACGCTGGAGAGGATCAAGGCGGCGGCCTCCTGCCTGTGATGGGCATCGCAGGCAAGGGCAAGAAGCCGAGCGCCCAGCGCGTCAGCACGGCCGCGCCGGGAGCCGGCGCCAAGGCCCACGGGTGGAAGTCCCTTCAGCCGGCCGGCGGCCTCGCCGTCAACGATCGCGCATATGCCGTGCCGGCCGGCGCCCTGGCGCTGCCGGCGCGCGACCCGAAGAAGGAGGGCTGCCTTCTCGCCGACAACGACGAACTCGTTCTCGGCATCAACGGACCCGGCAGCGGAGACGAACTGGCCGCGGCCCTCAAGAAGGCGACGGGCAAGGAGTTCTTCACACTGAACGGCGGGCCGTGGGGCGCCACGAGTACGGCCGACCCCAACAAGCCGCTGTGGATGGTCGCGGTCGAAGAGGCTGCGGCCAAACGGACCGTCAAGCTCACGATCTCGCTGGACGGGCTGGAGAAGGCTGACGGCACCAGGTTCGAATCCGCTGAGGAGGCTCTGCGGTACACCGTGGCGCGAGGCCGGACCTACACGACCCCGCAGCTGGCCCGACAGCGGGGGAACCAGACCGCTTGGGAACTGGCGACCATCGTCAAGGCTGCGGTGCTGAACGAAACACGTGACCTGAAGGACATCACCTGGTACTGGAAGGGACAGAAGATGAACACCCCGCCGGACTTTGACTGGAGGGCCACCTTCAGCATCGACAAGTAGACGCGAAGTACCTCTCCCGCCGGGGCAGCCTGATCGTGCTGCCCCGGCGGGCACCACCCACCGCTTCGGACAACCACGGATGAACCATGCACTCTGAGCCCGCCGACCCGCACGCCGCACTGGACACCCGTACCTACCCCGAGCTCGCCGCGGACGCCGGTGACCCCCTCGTCGGCCTCGGCCGGATCGCCGGCGCCGAAGGCGTCACGCTGGCTCCGAGCCGGCGCTGGGGACCCTGGGATGCCTCGCAGGAGTCGATCTCCGTCGTCGTGGAAAGCGACCGCGGCACCTGCTACGTCGAATTCGAACGCCCCCGGCACGTCATCAGGGTCGAGTTCACCCTGCCCTGGATCAGCTACGCCCTTACGGGTACGGTCCCCACACTTGGTGACACCGTTGCCCTGCTCGATGCCTGGCACCAGCGCCTGCCGCTGGAGGAGATGGGCCGGCAATGGCCGGCGCTCACCGTCCTGCCCTTCGCCCTGGCGTTCGAGCAGGGGCGTGCCATCCCTTACCAGTGGCAGGAGATCCGCTCGCTGCCCGAGCGCCTGATCGACCAGCGACTCGTCGAGGCGGCTTACGCGGCACCGCGGCTGAGGGCGCTGTTCCCGATCGTCTCCCATGGGACCCTGATCTTCAGCGACACCCCCATCCCGCCCCACTCCGTCCACTTCCCCCGGGCCACACCGTACGGCGAGCGGGGATGGCTCGTGGAAAGCCAGGTGGAGTCCGCATCCGGCCACCTCGCGGCGTCCACGGCCGAAGAGGCCGTCGACTGCCTCATCCGGCTGCTGCCCGGAGCCGGAGCCGGAGGCGGGCGCGGTCCAGCCGAAGAGGACCGCTGAACCCGACCTCCACCCTCGACGGATCACTCGACCTGCCACGGCCGTTCTTCGAATGATTTACAGTCCCCGAAGAAACCGCCTGGGCCCACCACGCCCAACCTGCATCAGCTTGACCTCAAACACGATGAGATGTCTGACAAGCCGAAGTCAGTAATTGTGCTGGCCAAATGGAGCACACAGCAGACCGACGACTCCGATCTCAGTGGAGAGTAGAAGTGTGAACGGCACGGATGAGAGGGAGACGGAGCCTCGAAGATCGCGATTCGACAGTGTGCACACCTGGGCGGCCACGCTAGCCGCTGTTGTTGCGCTTGCTTTCTCGATCTACAACTTCATTGAACTCCAACAGAAGCCCAGGATCGATGTGACACTTCCTCACCTGTTGCGCACCGGACCGGTAGGCACCGGAACCGCGTTCCAGATTCAGCCGACGGTGTCCACCAGGTTCAAGACCCAGGATGTCGAGGTGATTCGTGATGCACATCTGCAACTGACTCCCGTCGGCTCGATCTCGTCTTCAAAGAAGCCAATCTTCTACTGGCACGAAACTGGAACATATGTATACGATTTCGCTTCAGACCAGGTCAACTATCACTGGACCAGCGATCCCGCCCCATTCATCGTCAGTCAGGACAAACCTCAGCAGCCCACGCTCGTGTTTTGGACCGACAACTGGACCTTCCAACCTGGCCAGTACGAGGGATCACTCCAGTTGAGCCGGTCAGAGAATCACAGTCCTTTGACCAAGAAGTTTTGTCTGATTGTTTCAAGGAAAGCCGTCAATGAAATCCGCGGTGCAGAGCAACGGCAGATCTTCTTTTTCCGCGATGACCTGCCAAAATTCCACTCCTCTCGCAAATCTCCAGACTGCTACCGGAGGGAGACGGATTAACCTCAATACCAGTGACTTAAGGATCTCGGCTGGTAGGGTGCCTGTTCAGGAGGTGCCTGGATGCCACGCCCTGGACAGGTCAAGCCGGAAACGGATGAGCGGGTGTCTGATCGGATCGCGATCGGACTGCTGACGCGCACGTTCCCACCAGAGCTTGTGGATCGGGTTGTGGAGGAGTGCGGGAAGTCCGGGAAGCGCAATCGATTGCTGCCACCCCGTGTGGTGGTCTACTTCGTCTTGGCCATGTGTCTGTTCTCCGGTCAGGGCTATTGATCAGAAACTCAAAGGGTTCTCGTCCAGGACGTAGCGGACGTGTGGGCCGCCGAAGTAGCCGCGGACGATGTGTGGTTGACGCTGGCGT
>NZ_JBHXQN010000068.1:0-30474 GCF_042717785.1 Streptomyces sp. NPDC058619 | reverse complement strand
GCGCGCGGGGAGCCGGCTGTCAGAGGACAGCGGTTCCCGTCGGGGGACCCCGTGAGGTGATGGCGTGGACGAGGAACAGCCGCCGCGGTGTGCGGCTCCGGCGCGGCCGCCGGACGAGGACGCGGGGCCGGTGCGGTGTCGCGGCCCGGCCGAACAGCAGGAGCAGCGGCGCCCGCAGCCAGCCCGCGAGCGCCCGCAGGACGCGGAACGCGGCCTGTTCCCCGCACGCCAGCCACAGGCCGCACAGGACCGCGGCCAGCAGGTGCGCGGCCAGCATGCCGACCGGCGACATGCCGCCCATGGCGTGACCTCCGGCCGGCAGCGCGTCGGCCGCCGCCGCGGACGCGTGGCCCGCCGCCCCGTGCAGCGCGTGCCCCACGTGGCCGCCGGACTCCGGCACGGCGGCGAGCACGGTCCCCGGCGGCGGCAGGGACACGAGCCCGCCCAGCCCGGCCCCGGTGACGACCTTCAGGGCCTCGTCGGGCGACAGGCCGGCCGCGGTGACCCCGCCGCAGGTCAGGTACTCCGCCCACTGCCGGGCGAACGAGGTCCCCGCGGGCAGTGAGGGGTGGACGACCGACTGCGCCAGTGAGAACAGCGCGTGCAGCAGCGCCTGCACGGCCACCGCCGCGGCGGTCACGGCCGGCAGCCCGCGTTCCCGGCCGGCGAGAGCCCAGGCCGTCGCCACGGTGCCCGCGAACGCGGCCGACAGCGCCCACCAGGGCACGGCCGCCCCCGACATGAGGAGGTGGCCGGTGGCCGCGAGCAGCACGCAGAGGGCTGCGAACATCGCAGCCCGTACGGCTCGGGAACAGTGGCCTGGCGTCATGGCGGTTCATCCTCGCACCGGTGTTCCGGGCGGAGCAGCGGGGTGCGCACTTCCCGACAAATTCTCCCGTACGGCGTTGCCGGGACGGGCCGTTCCCGCGATGTGGCGCAGGGCACAACACGCGGCGGGAACTCGTCCGATCCCGCAACCGACTGCCTTCGCGGCCGTGTTCGGCAACTGGTGACGGGAGATCTCTGTGGTGACAGAAGGGGCGGCGGCGACGGCCGCGCCGTCGGAGGCCGACGAGCGGCCGACCCGTCAGCTGACCGCGCTGCTCACCTGCGCCATGGCGTTCTCGATGCTGCAGTTGTTCGTCCTCGGGGCGCTGGGCCCGCGCGTGGTGGACGCGTTGGGCATGACGCCCGCCCTGCTCGGGCTGACGACCACCCTCGGCTTCGGAACGGCCGCCGTGCTGTCCCCGGCCGGCGGCCGCATCGTGGACCGGATCGGTCCGCGCCGCTCGCTCGTGGCCCTGCTGCTGGTGTCCGCCGTGGCGCTGGCCCTGATCGGGGCCGCCCCGGGAGCCGGTCTGCTGCTCGGCGCGGTCGCGCTGGGCGGCGTACCCCAGGCGCTGGCCAACCCGGCCACCAACAAGGCGGTCCTGACCGGCGTCCCGCCCGCCCGGCGGGGCGCCGTGACGGGGCTGAAGCAGTCCGGGGTGCAACTGGGCGCGTTCGTGGCCGGGTTGCCGCTCGTGCTGCTCGCGGGCGGGATCGGCTGGCGGGGCGCCGTGTGGACGGCGTCCGGTGCGGCGCTCCTGGCGGGACTGTGGGCGCTGCGCGCACTGCCGGCCGACGCCCCGGCGCCGGCGGCCGGCCCGCCCGCGTCGCTCGTACCGCGGGGGATGGTGGCCTGGCTGGCGGTCTTCTCGCTGTTCCTGGGCGCCGGGATCGCCTCGGTGAACACCTACCTGGCCCTCTTCGGCGTCCGCCGGCTGGGGATGGGGCCGACGACGGCCGGGTTGCTGGTGGCGGTCCTGGGCGTGGCGGGCATCATCGGCCGGGTGGCCTGGTCGAAGGCGGCCCGGCCCGGACGAGCCGAATGGCTGCCGGGCGGGCTGGCGTGCGGCGCGATCGGGGCGGCGCTGCTGCTGGCCGCCGCCGTGTCCACGAGCCGGCTGGTGTGGGCGGGAGCGGTCGCCGTCGGGGTGTTCGCCGTGTCCGGGAACGCCGTCTCGATGGTGCTGGTCGTCCAGCGGGCGGCGGTCGGACGGGCCGGACAGGACTCGGCGCTCGTCGCGGCCGGATTCTTCGCCGGATTCGCCCTGGGACCACCGCTGTTCGGCCTGCTCGCGCAGAGCGGGAGGTACGGACCCGGCTGGATCCTGGTGGCCGCCGAGTTCGCGGCGGCGGGCGCCGTCGCGTTCCTCTGGGCCGTACGGGACCACCGCGAGGTACCGGCGTGAGCGCGGCGCCGGCGCCCGCCCCGCACTGGGCCGACGGCGCGCTCGCGGCCGTCATGGAGCGAGTGGCGGTCACCGAGGCGGCCGTCGGCACCCGCTTCCCCCTGTACGCGGACCCGGAGGACGGGCGGTGGACGACGACCGGCCGGGGCTCGTGGACCGGCGGCTTCTGGACCGGGCTGCTGTGGCTGCGGGCGCGGTACACCGAGGACTGGGCCGACCGGCGGACCGCGGCCGCGTGGACGGCCCGGCTCGCACCGTGGGCGGAGGCCGACACCGCCACCCGCGGGCTGATCTTCTGGTACGGGACCGCCCCCGCCGGGTCCGACGGGCGGGCCGCCGCGCTCCGGGAGCGGGCCGCCCGCGCCTGCCTGGCGGCGTACGACCCCGAACTCGGCCTGCTGCCCTGGGGCGGCGCCCTCGGCGGGCCGCGCCTCCTGGCGCGCGCGGACGGCGTACCGGGCACGGTGCCGCTCCTGGCGGGAGCCGGGCCGCGGGGAGCGGCCGCGGCCGCCGCTCACCTGCACCGGCACCTCGACCTCTGCCTCGGCGAAGACGGCCGGCGGGGCGACGGTGGTCGTGACCGGGAACGCGACGGCGGTCGTGACCGTGAACGCATCGGCGGTAGTGACCGCACACGCGTCGGCGGGCGCACCGGCCCCCCGCCCGCGCGCCCGCACCCCGCCTGGAGCTTCGACGCCGCCACGGGATGGCAACCCTGCGAGGATCCGGCGCCGGGCTGGAGCCGGGGACGGGCCTGGCTGCTCCTGGCGGTCGCCGACGCCCTGCTCCGCCCCGCGGTCAGCGGCGGCGCGGCCGCCCGGCTCGACGCGGCGGCCGGGCAGTTGCTCGCCGAGGCGGGAGTCCTGGGGGGCCGGGCCGTCCCGCTGGCGGACTCCTCCCGGCCGGACGGGCCGCTCGACACCTCCGCCGCCGCGATCACCGCGGTCGCCCTGCTGAAGCTGGCGCGGGTGCCCGGACCCCGGGCCGCGGTGTGCGCGGCCCGGGGGGAGGCGGTCCTGCGGCACCTCGCGGGCGCCCACGTCACCGGCCGGGGCCCCGGCCGCCCGGCCGGGATGCTGCTGGACGGCTGCTACGACGCGGGGAAGGGCCTCGCGGTCCGGCACGAACTCGTCTGGGGCGACTTCTTCCTGGCGCTCGGGCTGGCCGCGCTCGTCGACGGCGTCGATCTCACCCTCGTATAGCGGACGCTCGCCTCCGTGGAGTGTCCGCGCACCTTCGTGGAGCGCGGCGCCCGCCTACGTCGGTGAAGCGCGTCCGCTCACGCCCGGGGCGCGGCCCCGTCGGCGTAGCCGCGCAGGACGCGGCGGGCCACGGAGGTGACGTGGAGCTCGTCGGGGCCGTCGAGGATCCGGGCGGCCCGTCCGCCGCGGAAGAGCGCCGGCAGCGGGGTGTCCGGTCCGAGTCCGGCGGCGCCGTGCACCTGGATCGCGGAGTCGGCGACCTGCTGGAGCATGCGCGCCGCCGCGACCTTCGCGAGCCCCACCTCGGTACGGGCGTCCTGCCCGGACGCGATCAGGGCGACCGCCTCGTGGACGAGGGGGCGGGTGGTGCGCAGTGCGAGCAGGGCGTCGAAGACGTGCTGCTGGACCAGCTGGTGGTCGGCGAGCGGCCCGCGGGAGCCGCGCCGGGCCGCGGCCCGCTCACACATGAGGTCGAAGGCGCGCTGGGCCTGGCCCAGCCAGCGCAGGCAGCGCAGGGTGCGGCCGAGCTGCAACCGGCCGCCCGCGATGTCCAGGGCGTCACCGGGAGCGCCGAGGAGGTGGTCGGCGGGTACGTGGACCCGGTCGAGCTCGATCTCGTACTGGCCCGCGACGCCGAACACGGGGAGTTCCCGGACCACCCGGAAACCGGGGGAGCGGGTGGGCACGACCAGCAGGGACAGCCCGTGGCGGTCACCGGGGGCCCCGCCGGTGCGGGCCATGACGGTCACCAGGCCGGCGCCGGCGGCGCCGGAGGTGAACCACTTGCGGCCGGTGACGCGCCAACCCCCGTCCGGCCGGGGCTCGGCCCGGGTCGCGGTCAGGAACGGGTCGGTGCCGGGGACGTCCGGTTCGGTCATGGCGTAACAGGCGCGCAGCTCCCCCGAGACGAGGGGCTCCAGGTACGCCCGCACCCCCGGACTCCCGTGGCGGGCCAGCATGGTGACGTCCAGCAGCGAGGCGGAGCCCAGCGCGCCGGGGCCGTGGTCGCTGGCGCCCTCCGCCTCGGCCAGCGCGGCGTACGCCCGGAAACCCAGCCCGCCACCGCCGAGTTCAGCCGGGAGCGGCAGCGCCCAGAGCCCCTCCTCCCGGGCCTCGCCGCGCAGAGCGGTCCGTACGTCGGCGGCGGCCGGTCCGCCGGCGTCCAGCACCTCCTCGCGGGGGACCACCCGGTCCGCGACGAACCGGGCGATCCGCTCCCTCAACTCCGGCAGCGGAACTCCGATCAGCGCCGGGGCCGTTGCGCGGGGGGCTGCTGTGTCCGTCACTGTTTTTCTCCTCGTTCCCGGGAACCCGTGCGAACGGCTGCCCGACTGTCTGTCCGTGGAACTGGTCGGGCGTGGACGCGCCCGGGTTCCCGAGTTCCGCGAGACCCGGGCGACGGCCACCGCCGCGCCAGGAGAGGAGAGGCATGGCGTCACCAGCCACCACGCAGACGGTCCGGCCGCTCGACACACTGCGCTTCGACACCTCGGGGCCGCCGCAGATCGCGGACGTCGTCGCCGACCACCTGCGCCTGCTCGGCGCACGAACGGACCACCCCGGCCCGCGGGACGGCCCCGCGGTCACCGCCACGCTCACCGGCGGAGACTTCGCACCGGCTCGCGCGACCGCCGCCTGGGGCCGCCCCGGGAGCGGCCTCGTCGACGAGGCCACCGTGCAGGCCGCCACCGGCGTCATGGCCGTGCACGGCCGCCGGGACGGCGGCCCGCGCGGCCTGGCCGCCGACTACGCGGCGACGGCCACCGCCGTCCTGACGGTGCAGGGGCTGCTCGCGGGGCTGGTGGGACAGGCCAGGGGCGGCGCCGCCGCCCCGGTCGTCACCGGCGCGGACCGGGCGGGCCTGCTCGCCGTGTCCCAGTACCTCGCCGCCGCCGGAGCCGACGAGGGGGAGGCCGCCGAACTCGCCGCCGGCGGGCCGCCCTTCACCTCCGCCGAGGGCGTCCTCTTCGAGCTGGAGACCCTCGACCCGGCCGCCTGGGCCGCCTTCTGGCGGGCCCTGGAGGCACCCCCGGAGGCGCTGCGGGCCGGCTGGCGCCCGTTCCAGTTCCGGTACGCCACCGCCTGCGCCCCCTTCCCGGCCGTCCTCCACACCGTGACCCGGTCCCACCCGATGGCGCGGATCAGCAGCGCCGCGGCACTCGCCGGAGCCCAGGTGTGCCCCCTGCGCACCCTCGCGGAGCGTGCCGGGGAGGACGACTGCCGGGCCCCGTGGTCGCTGGAGCCCCTCGGCCCGGGCGCTCCTCGCGCGACGGGTACGGGAGCTCGGCCCGGCCCCGACCGTCCGCTGGCCGGACTGACGGTGCTGGAGGCCGGCCGGCGCATCCAGGCCCCGCTCGCCGCCCACCTCCTGGGACTCCTCGGGGCCGACGTCATCCGGATCGAACCGCCGGGCGGCGACCCGCTCCGGGGCATGCCGCCCGCCTGCTCCGGAACCTCCGCGCGCTGGCTCGCCCTCAACCGGGGCAAGCGGGCCGTGGAGATCGACATCAAGTCCGGGCGCGACCGGAACCGGCTGCGGGACATGGCCGCGCGGGCCGACGTCTTCCTGCACAACTGGGCGCCGGGCAAGGCCGCCGAACTCGGCCTGGACGCCGACGACCTCGCCCGGGTCAACCCCGCGCTGGTCTACGCGTACACCAGCGGCTGGGCCGGCCGTCTCCCCGACGCCCCGATGGGAACGGACTTCATGGTCCAGGCCCGCACCGGTGTCGGCGAGGCCGTCCGCCCGGACGGCGAGCCCCCTGCCCCCTCGCTGATGACCCTCCTCGACGTGCTCGGCGGCCTGCACGGCGCCGAGGCCGTCCTCGCCGGGCTCCTCCTGCGCGAACGCACCGGCCACGGCGTACGGGTGGACTCCTCCCTGCTGGGGGCCGCCGACACGCTGACCGCACCGGCCCTGCGCCGGGCGGCCCGCGGCGAGAACCCCCGGCGGCCGGCCGGGTTCCGGCATCCGCTGCGGACGGCCGACGGCTGGATCGCCCCCGCCGACCCGAGCGCCGCCGCCGCGGCCGCCTACGACCTGCGCGAGCTGGGCGCCGCCGACGCCCTCACCCAGCTGCGCGACCACGGGCTGACGGCCACCGCCGTCACCACCGACCTCGCGCGCCTGCACCACGATCCGCGGTTCGCCGGCTCGATCAGCCGCGACGCGCACGGCGCCCCCGCAGTCCCCGACCCCTGGAGCTTCGCATGACCGCCGACCGGCTCGAACTGCACGACCTGCTGCCCGCCGAACTCCGCCGGTCCTGGGTGGTCGACGGCACCTGCCCCGACCTCGACCTCTACAGCCTCTTCCGGGCCCGCCAGATCGCCGACCTGCACCGCACCGCCGTCATCGACGCCAAGGGCGCCCTCTGCTACACCGCGCTGGACCGCAAGGTGCGATGTCTCGCCGCGGGCCTCAGAGACCTCGGGATAGGCCCGGGCGACGTGGTCGGCGTACAACTCCCCAACCACCGCGGCGCCGTCATCGCCGACCTGGCGCTGGCCGCCCTCGGCGCCGTCGCGCTCCCCTTCCCCGTCGGCCGGGGCACGCTGGAGGCCGAATGCCTGCTGCGCCGGGCCGAAGCCGTCACCGTCATCGCCGCGACCGAGCACCGCGGCTTCCGGCACGCCGCCGACCTGCTGACCCTCGCGCCGGCCCTGCCGGTCCTGCGGCACGTCATCGCCGCCGGTCCCGGGACCGCCCCCGGGGGAGCGGTCCCGATGGCGGAGCTCATGCGCCGCGACCCCGGCGGATTCGTCCCCGCCCGGCCCGACCCCGACAGCGCGGCCCGGATCCTGGTCTCCTCCGGCTCCGAGGCCGAGCCGAAGATGATCGCGTACTCGCACAACGCGCTGGCCGGGGGGCGCGGCAACTTCCTCGCCTCCCTCATGCCCGACGGAACCCCGCCGCGCTGCCTGTTCCTCGTACCGCTGGCCTCGGCCTTCGGCTCCAACGGAACCGCCGTCACCCTCGCCCGGCACGGCGGCACCCTCGTCCTGCTCGACCACTTCACGCCCGAGGCGGCGGTCGCGGCGGTGCGCGCGCACGAGCCGACGCACGTCCTCGGCGTGCCCACCATGGTCCGCATGATCCTCGAACGCCTGGAGGAGACCCGCGAGGACCTGCCCGCGCCCACCGCCCTGGTCCTCGGCGGGGCGCCGCTCGACGAGACCACGGCCGCCGCCGCGGCCAAGGCGTTCGGGTGCCCGGTGGTGAACCTCTACGGGTCCGCCGACGGCGTCAACTGCCACACCGGACTCGGCAACACCGTTCCGCCGACCGACGGTTCGGGCCTCGTCGCCGGCCACCCCGACCCCCGGGTCGCCGAGATCCGCATCGCCGACCCCGACACCCACGAACCGCTGCCGGACGGCGACATCGGCGAGATCATCTCGCGCGGTCCCATGACCCCGCTGTGCTACGTCGGCGCCCCCGAGCTGGACGCCCGCTACCGCACGCCCGACGGCTGGGTCCGCACCGGAGACCTCGGCTACCTCGACGCCGGGAGTGTCCTGCACGTCGTCGGCCGCCTCAAGGACATCGTCATCCGCGGCGGCGCCAACATCAGTCCCGCCGAGGTGGAGCGCGAACTCACCGCGCACCCCCAGGTCCGCGACGTGGTCTGCGTCGGCGTCCCCGACACGCTGATGGGGGAGCGGCTGGCGGCCTGCGTCGTGGCCCGCGGCTCCCGGCCCCCGACCCTCGCGTCCCTCGGCGCCCACCTGGAGGAGCGCGGCCTGGAACGGCGCAAGCACCCCGAGCGGCTCCTCGTACTCGGCGAAGTTCCGCTGACGGCGGCGGGCAAGCCGGACCGGGCGGCCCTGCGCGAGCGCCTCGCCGCGGCCCCCGGGCGGCCGGAGACCGGCGCGGCGGCCGTCGCCCCGCTCGCCCAGGCCGGATGACGAAGGGGCCCGGCGGCACGATGCCGCCGGGCCCCTCACACGTGCTCACGCCGGGCGCCACACACGGGGCGCCTGACACCGGGGCGCCCGGCACGGGGGGCCTCACACCGGGCGCCCCGTGCCGGGCGCGGAAAGCTCAGGGAGCGCCCGCACCCTTCTTCAGCTCCGCCGCCGCGTTGCGGTAGACGGGCAGCAGGTCGAGGTCGTCGCCCGGGTAGTTCACGATCTTCAGCTGCCGGGCGCCCGAGTCGGGCAGCACCGTACCGGTCGACATGTGCGCGTTGTCCAGGACGAGCGCTGGCTTCTTCGCCGAGAGCTCGGCGAGCTGCGCCGGGGTCACGGCCTCGGGCCCGAACGTCCCCACGGTGGTGGCGCCCGCGAGCTTCGCCGCCCACGCGGTGAACACCTGCGTCACGACGGAGGGGGCCGTGCCGCCCGGCCAGGTGGCCCGCAGCTCCGTGTTCAGCTTCGCGTACTCGGTGTCGAAGCCGGTCTTCCACCGGGCGGCGGCCTCCTCGGTTCCGAAGAGCGCGCCCAGCTTGGCGACCTCGGCGTTCACCTTGTCGGGATCGTTGTCGAGGTTCACCTCGACCAGCTTGGCCTTGGAGCCCGCCGCCTCCTTGATCTTCGCCGCGTACGGCTCGAAGGGCGCGTACAGCACGAAGTCGGCCTTGGCGACGGCCGCGAGGTCCGAGGGCTTCGGGTCGTAGTCGGGGGCGTGCTGCACGGACTGCGGCACGATCACCTTGACGTCCTCGGCGCCCGCGGCCTTGGCGAAGGCGCCCTCCCAGGTCGTCGTGACGACCACCACGGGCTTGTCCTTCTTCGCCGCGCCGCCGCTCGCGGCCGGGGTGTCGGAAGCTGTGCCGGGAGCGGCGCCGGAAGCGGCGTCGCCACCGCAGCCCGCGGTCAGGAGGAGGGCCGCACTCAGTGCGAGGAGGGAAGGGATGCGGACGCTGGTGCGCGCCATGAGCTGATTCTCCGTTCGGGGACGAGATGGACGGCGAGGACCAGGGCCCCCGCCGTCAGGACGAGGACCGGCCCCGGGGGCCAGTCCAACCACAGGGCCAGCAGGAAGCCGGTCAGGTTGACCGCCACGCCGATGCCGACGGCCCAGAGGGTGATCGACTTGAGCGAGCTGCCGAGGCGGCGCGCGGCGAGTGCGGGAAGCAGGGTCAGGGCGTCGACGAGCAGCGCCCCGGTGAGTTTGATCGCCCCGGCGACCGCGACGGCCACCAGGACCAGGAGCACGGCGGTCAGCGCCCGGACCGGGACGCCGGAGCACTGGGCCAGCTCGCGGTCGTACAGGAGCAGGCCGATCTCGCGCCGCCGCCACCAGAACAGGCCCGGTACGAGGACGGCCAGCAGGCCCAGGACCACGAGGTCGGGGGTGCCCACGGACAGGATCGACCCCCAGAGCAGCGCGAACGCGCCGGAGGCGTTGACGCCCGACACGGCGAGCAGGAGGAGGGCCGCGGCGATCGCCAGGCTCATCAGCAGACCCATCGCGCCCGAGAGCCCGTCGGGGCTGCGGGCGAGCGGCGCGACACCGGCGCCGGCGAGGGCGCACGCCACCAGCGCGCACAGCATCGGATCGAGCCCGGTCAGCAGGCCCGTCGCGATGCCCAGCAGCGCGACGTGCATCATCGCGAACCGGACCGGCATGATGTCGAGCCCGACGATGACCACGCCGATGACGGGCAGCCCGATGGCGGCCAGCAGCAGGGCGATTCCGGCCCGCTGTACGGGAAGCAGCCGGAGCAGCTCACCGAGGTCGGCGGTGGCGAGCGTCACCGCACCTCCCGCAGCCGGCCCGCGGCCATCTCCAGGACCCGGTCGCAGCGGGCGGCCATCGCGCGGTCGTGCGTCACCACCACCAGCGTCACCGGCAGGGAGGTGAGGACGTCCGCGGCCTCCGACTGGCCGTCGAAGTCGAGGGCGGCGGTCGGCTCGTCCGCAAGGAGCACCTCCGCCCCGGCGGCCACGCACCCGATCGCCCGGGCCAGGTACATGCGCTGCAACTGGCCGCCGGAGAGCGTGTGCAGGGGCCGCCCGGTCAGCGCCCCCACCCCGAGCCGGCCCGCGGCCTCGGCCGCGTCCGCGGCGGCGCCGCTGCTGGCCAGCAACTCGGCGCCGAGCAGGGGGAACCGGCCGGCGGCCGGCTTCTGCGGGATCCAGGCGCAGGCCCGCCGCCGCCAGGCCCACTCGGCGGGGGAGCGGGTGCTCCGGCCGCCGACCAGGATGGAACCCGTGACCTGCCGGTGCAGCCCGAGGACCGCCCGCAGCAGGGTGGTCTTGCCCGAGCCGTTGGTCCCGGTCAGCGCCACGCGCTCACCGGCGGCTATCTCCAGGTCCACGTCGCCGACGGCCTGCACCCGGCCGTGCCGGCAGGCCACCTCCCGCATGTGCACATCCAGCCCGCCCATCACACGCCCCTCGATCCTCCGCAGCAGGGTGGGCCGGGCGGATGCCCGCCCTCCCACGTCGCAGTAGTCGGACGGCGGGCCCGCCGGGTTCCCCCGATCGTCCGATCCGTTCGGAACCGGGCCGGGCGGGGCCCGCTCAGCTGCCGGGCCGCACCACGAACGCCACGGCGGGGACGGCCCCGCTGGTGCGGAAGTGCAGGACGAAGTGCACGACGTCGCCCACCTGCCAGCGGCCCTTCACCGTCACCAGCACGTCCAGGGTGCTCGGCGTCATGTCCAGGCGGCGTCCGGCCGGGATCTCGGCCGAGGCCACCACCTGCGACGCATCTGCGCCGCGGACGCTCGTGTGCCGACTGAGCCTCGCGTCCTCGACGGCGGGCGACGTCACGGAGAGCAACTGGTCGTCGGCGCCGCCCACGTTCGCGATGCTGAAGAACGCGGCGGTGCGCTCCTTGTCGGCGAACGGCAGCACGACGCGCCCCACGCCGACCTCCATCCTGGGCGGGGTGCCCGCGGCCCCCGCCGCGGCCCACGCCGTCAGGCAGACAAGAGCGGTCAGGCAGGCGGTCACCGGCGCGAGGACGGACACCGTCGCCTCGCGCAGCCAACGCCGGCCGGGGAGCCGGGCACCCGGCGCCGCCGGGAACGGGGAACCGGTCATCGTCGTACGTCCCTTCGTGCTCCGCGCAGCCAGGACGGCCCACGGCGTTCCGGCAGGGCCCGCCGGCCCCGCAGCCGCAGGCTGTTGCCGACGACCAGCAGCGAACTGGCCGACATCGCGGCCGCCGCGACCATCGGGTTCAGCCAGCCCACCGCCGCCAGCGGCACGGTCACCACGTTGTAGCCGAACGCCCAGAGGAGGTTGGAGCGGATCGTCGCCAGGGTGCGCCGGGCGAGCAGGACCGCGTCGGCCACCGCCTCGATCCCGCCGCGCACCAGCGTCACGTCGGCGGCCTCCATCGCCACGTCCGTTCCGCTGCCCATGGCGATCCCGAGGTCGGCCGCGGCCAGGGCCGCCGCGTCGTTCACCCCGTCCCCGATCACCGCGACCCGGCGCCCCTCGGACCTCAGCCGCGCCACCAGGGCGGCCTTGCCCTCCGGCGGGCATCGGGCGTACACCTCGGCGATGCCCAGTTCCGCGGCGACGGCGCGCGCGGCCGGCTCGTGGTCGCCGGTGGCCAGGACCGGTTCCACGCCGAGCTCCCGCAGCCGCTCCACGGCCCGCCGGCTCCCCGGGCGCAGGGCGTCGCCGATGGCGACGAGGGCCTCGTCGAGGCCGTCGACCCGGACCAGGACCGGGGTGAGCGCGGCCGCCTCCGCCTCGGCCAGCGCCCGGGCCAGCGAGAGGGCCAGGTCGAACCCGGGGGCCCGCAGCTCGACGCGGTGCCCTTCCACGAGACCGGTGACGCCGACCCCGGGAGTGGCCAGGAACTCGGTCACCCCGGGAAGCGGGTACCCCGGCAGGACGCGCTGCGCGTACGCGGCGAGGGCGCGGCCGACCGGGTGCTCCGACCCCTGCTCCACCGCCCCGGCCAACCTCAGCGCGGTATACCGGCCCAGCCCACCGCCGACCACCGTGACGGCGACGACGGACATGTGCCCGGTGGTGAGCGTGCCGGTCTTGTCCAGGACGACGGTGTCGACGTGCCGCAGCGCTTCCAGCGCCCGCGGCCCGCTCACCAGGATGCCGAGCTGCGCGCCGCGCCCGGTGGCGGCCATCAGCGCGGTGGGCGTGGCCAGGCCCAGGGCGCACGGACAGGCGACGACGAGGACGGCCACGGCGGCCGTGACGGCGCCCTGCGCGTCCGCCCCGGCGCCGAGCCAGAAGCCGAGCACCGTGGCCGCCAGGGCCAGGATCACCGGCACGAAGACCCCCGCCACCCGGTCGGCCAGCCGCTGCGCCCGCGCCTTGCCGGCCTGGGCCTCGGTGACCATCCGGGTGATCCGGGTGTCCGCGCCGACCGCGGTGGCCCGTACGAGGAGCAGCCCGCCGGCGTTGACGGCGGCCCCCACCACCGGCCGGTCCGGGCCGACTTCGACGGGTTCGCTCTCGCCGGTGACCAGCGACAGGTTCAGGGCGGAGCTCCCGGAGACCACCACGCCGTCGGTGGCGACGCGCTCGCCGGGGCGTACGACGAACTCCTGCCCCACCACGAGCGCGTCGATCGGGATCCGCCGCTCCCGTCCGTCCTCCCGTACCGTCACGTCCTTCGCGGCCAGTCCCGCCAGCGCGCGCAGGGCCTCGCCGGTGCCGCGCCGGGCGCGGGCCTCCAGGTACCGGCCGGCCAGGACGAAGAGGGGCACGCCGACCGCCGCCTCCAGGTAGACGTGCGCGACGTCCCCGCCCGCCGAGGGGAGGAGGGTGAACGGCATCCGCAGGTCGGGCCGGCCCGCGCCGCCGAGGAACAGGGCGTACAGGGACCAGGAGAACGAGGCCAGGACCCCGAGGGAGACCAGGGTGTCCATGGTGGCGGCCGAGTACCGCAGGCCGCGCACGGCCCGCAGGTGGAACGGCCAGGCACTCCACACGACGACGGGGGCGGCGAACATCAGGCACAGCCACTGCCAGTTGGCGAACTGCAGGGCGGGCACCATGGACAGCGCGATGACCGGCGCGCCGAGCAGCGCGGTGACCAGCAGCCGCCGGCGCTCCTGCTGGTCGGGGGTGGCCGGCGGCGCCGACGCGGGTGCGGGTGCCGGTGCCTGTGCCTGTGCCGGTGTGGACACCGGTGCCGACGCCGGTGCAGGTCCCGTCGTCCCGGGCGGGAACGTCGGCCGCGGAGGCACCGACGGCTTTGGTGGAGGCGGGAGTTCGGCTGTGTAGCCCGCGCGCTCGACGGCCGCCAGCAGGTCCTGAGCCGTGGTGTGCGGCGGGTGGCTCACCCGGGCCCGGCCCGTGGCGAGGTTCACCGAGGCGCTCACCCCGTCGAGCCGGGCGAGCCGCTTCTCCACGCGGTGCACACAGGCCGCGCAGGTCATCCCGCCGACGATCAGATCGGTGGTCGCGGTGGCGCTCGCCACCTCGGCCGTCACCGGACACCGCCGGAGCGCGTGCCGCTGCCCGTGCCGCTGCCCGTGCCGCCGGTCATGCCGCCGGTCATGCCGCCCATCGCGCCGCCCGCACCGCCGCCGCCGTCGCCGGAGGACCGCATGCCGGGCGCGACGGGGCCCGCCGCGGAGCCGACCCCGTACGAGACGGCGAACATCACCGCGAGCAGCACCAGGAATCCGGTCAGGGCCGCCGGTGGCGCCCACCGCCCGGGCGCGGGACGAACGGGTGCCGGGGGCCGCTGCTGCTCTGCCATGCGTCGCTCCAGGAAGCGGGGAGTCCTCTTCCGGCAGGTAGTCGCCGCCGCGGACCGTCCGGTTCCCGCGGATCGCCGGAGGGCCCCGTACGTACCGGCCGGCGCGGCGGCTCACGCGGCTGGCGTGGCGGCTCACCCGGCCGGTGTCGCGGCGATCCACTGGGCGAGGACGAGCAGGGTGGTCTCGACGCTGTCCGCCATGGCGGCCCGCAGGGCGTCGAGGTCGCCGCGGGTCGTGCCCAGTACCGGGTCGAGGCGCAGGAGTTGCCAGGACTGTTCCACGACGGTTCCGCGTCCGCGGGGGCGGCAGGTCCAGCTCCACCGCACGATGCCGTCCTCGGGGCCGCCGACCACGAAGGCGAAGACGGCGCCGGGGTCGGCCCGTACGACCTGGGAGCGGGTGGTCCACTGCCTGCCGTCCCGGTGGTTGCGGCCGCTGAACCAGGCCCCGGTCCAGGGCCCGGCGCCCCGGTCGAACGCGACGCCGCTCGCGTGGGGGCTCCAGCGGCCGATGGTGGACACGTCGCTGACCAGGTCGTAGACCCGGGCGGGCGAGGCGTCGACCCAGGCGCGGCGGGTGAAGGCGTAATCCGACGCGTCCAGAACCTCGAAGGGGTCGTGTTCGCTGGTGGTGGCACTCAAGGCGTCCTCCTGGAGGTCCGGGGTGGTGTGGTGCCGTGTCGGCGGCACCCACGTCACCACCCGCCCGGCGGGCGAGCCAGACCCGCCGGTGCCCACCCACGCCGGGGTCAGGCTGCGCGGCCGGGCCCGGCCCATACTCGGATCCATGAACGGAAAGCGCAGCTGGGGGAGTTCCTGCGGACGCCGCGCTCCCAGCTGGGACCCGAGGACGTCGGACAACGGTCCTGACCGCGGCCGACGGCCTGCAGAACCCCACCTCCATCGCCCTGCGCGGCGACACGGCCTACGTCCCGAGCGCCGCGTACGTCACGGCGAAGGACCCCAACCTCCTCCTGGCCCACCTGACCGACTGAAGACCGTGCGGGCCCCTGTCCGTTGCCGACACGACCGGGCCGCCCGGCACCGAACTGCCGCCGTGCGGGGGCTCACACCGAGCTCTCCGCGCGGCGGCGCGGGGTGCGATGACGGCGATGGCAGGAGACCGTGACGGCGCCGAGGAGCGGGCCCCAGAGGAACAGCGGCAGGTGGAGGAAGCCGACCACGAGGCTTCCGGTCGCTCGTTCGGATGCTCATGCCGCACGTCGTCACGCGCCGCCCGACCGGGTACCTCACCCCGCGCGGCGGTCGGTTTCCGCGATCACCCTGCGGGAGCCATCTTCCGTCAGCGGCGTCGCCGTGCCCTCGTGGACCGCGATGACGGGCGGGCGACCGACCGGATCGCCGCCGGAGCCCACGGGGAGGTGGTACGCGCCCGCCACCGGTACGGCGAGCAGGTCGCCCGGGCGGACGTCGCCGGGCAGTTCCGCGTCGGCCGCGAGGACGTCGCCCGCCCCGCGGTGCCGGCCGACGATCGTGGCCGGGCGGGGCTCCGCCGCAGAACGGCGGCCGATCAGGCGGGGCGCGGACCGGGCCCCGTGCGGCGCGGGGCGGGGGTGGTCGCCCATGCCGCCGTCCACGGCGACGAACACCTTCCCGCCGGTGCGCTCGACGGCGAGCACCCGGTACAGCGCGACCCCCGCGGGACCGGCGACGGCCCGTCCCGGGGCGACGGCGAGACGCGGTACGGCCAGCCCCGCGGCCGTGCAGCTCTCGGCCAGGCCGGCCCGCAGCCTGCGGGCGAGGGCGCTGAGGTCGAGGACGGGCTCCCCGGGCCGGTGGGCGATGCCGTGCCCGCCGCCCAGGCCCAGTTCGGGCAGGGCGACGCCGTGAGCCTCGTGGACGCGGGCCATCAGCCCCACCATGCGGCGCAGGGCGACCAGGTAGGGCTTCACCTCGGTGATCTGCGTGCCGAGGTGGCAGTGCAGGCCGGTGAGTTCGAGCTGCGGCCGGCCCAGGATCCGGACGATCGCGTGCTGCGCGGAGCCGTCCGCCAGGGACAGCCCCACCTTCCGGTCGTCCGTGCCGGTACGGATCGTGTCGTGGCCGCCGGCCGAAACGCCGGGCACCACAAGCACCATGACCTTCTGCCGGCCCCCCGGACCGACGGCTGCCGCGATCCGGGCGATCTCGGACGGGCCGTCGATCACGATCCGCCCCGCGCCGAGCCGCAGCGCGGCCTCCAGGTCGCGGGGCGACCCGGCGTTCCCGTGCAGCACGATGCGTTCGGCCGGGAACCCGGCGGTGACCGCCCGTTCCAGCTCTCCCGCCGAGCACACGCCGAGGCCGAGCCCCTCCTCCCGCACCCAGCGCAGCATCGCGCGGGAGGGGAACGCCGTGGCGGCGTACCGCACGTCCGCGTCGGGGAAGGCGTTCCGGTACGTGCGGCAGCGCCCGCGCACCTCGGACTCGTCCAGTACGCGGACCGGCGTCCCGAAGCGGTCGGCCAGTCCGGCCAGCGACACCCCGCCGACCGTCAGGTCGCCGCCGGGGAGCCGGGCCGTGGACGCCGGCCATACGGACAGGTCCCCGTCGCCGGCTCGCAGCCCGGGGGAAGCGGCGGCCGTCACGGCGTGCTGCTCCATCAAGCGGTCCCGGCCACGGGCGCGACCACGACCGCGGCCACGCTCCCGGTCCCGGTGACGCTCGGAAGCGGCTCCCCGACGGGCAGCGGCACGGGCTCCGGCACCGGCTCCGGTGCGGCGGCGGGGGCGGTGAACGTCGGGTCGACGGTCAGCAGCGACGCCCCGAGCGGCTCGGCCATCGCCCGGAGCGCGGACCCGGACAGCCGGATCCAGGTCTGCTCCGCACCGAGCGTGGCGACCAGCCGGTCCGGCGCGGTGAAGCCGACGGCTGTACGGGCTCCCAGTGGAGTGCGGAACAGCCGGACCACGACCCCCGTTGCTCCCGGCCGGGCCGGCACGTACAGGGGCCTGGCCGGGATCCGTTCCTCGGGCTCGGGGTCGTCGTCGTACAGGAACAAACACATGGGCCCTCCCAGGGTGCCACGAACGGCGGTTGACGCCCCGGGGCGCGGCGAGGCGGCCCGGGACGTGACACCCGAAGCTATCCCCGATTCCGGGCGCCCCCGACCACCCGGTAACAAGACCTTGACGGCGGGTGGCCGGGTCCATACGCCTCGCTGACGGCCGGCGCCGTACCCGACCGCCCCGGTGCGGTCCTCCGTCCGGAGGGAGCACGGACCCCGGTGCGGCGCCTGTAGGCCGGTACCACGGGTCACTGCCGGCTCAGCCGACGTGGGGTGCGGGCTCGGCGCCCGTCTGGATCAGGAAGTCGGTGAGCACGTCGGCGAGGCGTTCGGGCTGGTCCTCGGGAACCAGGGTGGACGAGTCGGCGATCTCGACCAGCCGGCCCTGCGGATACAGCTCGGCCAGGCGCCGGCCGTGCTCCCGCGGCATCAGCCGGTCCCCGGTCGCCCACACGACGAGTACCGGGCGGTCGAAGTCGCGCAGGCGCTCGCTCCAGACCAGCAACGTCTCACGGCTGGGCGCCGAGGTGGCGAACTTGGCCAGATCCCAGCGAATCGCCCTGCTCCGGGTCGCCGGAGCGATCCCGTCCACAAGGAGCGGTGGAACCTCCCCGGCGGGCACATCGAAGAGGACGAGCTACGCACCGCCGCCCTGCGCCGCGAGCTCCGGGAGGAGCTGGGCCTGGACCTGGAGACCGGCGAGCTCGCGGGACGCTCCGACCGGCCGCGGGCCGGGCGATCAGCCGCCCCGCGCCCCATGGGAGGGGGTGCGAGCGCTCTGCCGCGCGGGTCAGTACACCAGCTTGAACGTCACGTCCTGGGGGATCGGCGACGGCGCGTTGTCCGGGAACATGAGCCGGATCGTCGTGAAGCGCTCCACGCCGGGGCGGTCGGGCCACGGCTCCGGGTTGGTCAGCGTCACGGACACGGGGTAGGACCGGAAACGGCCCGCCGCACAGTTGGGTCGGCAGTCGTTCGCCATGTCGGTGCCGGTGGCCGTCGCGGTCTGCCGACCCCACGTCTTCCAGTCGAGATCCACGAGGCGGTTGTTGCCGTCGCCGCAGGCCAGCAGGAACTCATCGGGACGCACCTGGTCCTCGGAGAAGCAGTCCACGACCACGACCGGATCCGGCACCGGCGCGGCCCGGGTCTGGGTCTGCACGGCGGAGGCCGGAACCGCCGCCGCCACGAAGGCCGCGGCAGCGCACAACAGGGTGGCCGTCCGCAGCCCGGACCGGGATGCGCGCCGGCCGTCTTGTGAAGCGTCCACGAGACCCTCCTCGCCGTCGTCCCGCCGTCGGCACGGGAACCCTGCCAGCTTCCCCCATCCGGGCGGAGCCCGCACCCGCTGGACCTGCGGAAGCGGACCGGAGCACGCAAAACGGGCCGTGCGGGCCGCCCTGCGGAAGGCCGTCAGCACCCCGGTCCGGCGGTGCGGGGCGCAGGCCGTCCGGGGCCGGTGCGGGCCCGGAGACGCGGGGCCCGCACCGGGTGCGCACCTAAAAGGAGATTCAGGTGAAGGTGACCTCGTCCGGTTGCGGGCGGCGTCGCCGAGCGCGGCGGTCGGGGTCGGCACGGCGGTCGGGTTGGCCTTGGTCACGGCATAGCGGATGGCGACCCTGCGCATGGGAGCGCCTTCCCGGTGCGAACCGGGGTCCGGGGCGCGGCACCCCGGCCCGCCGCGCGGACACCCCCTGTGAGCTGTCCGCGGGAGGCGGACGGGGGAGGGGCGGCCCGGTGGTGCGGCCCGGGGTTCCACGCCGTAGACCATGACGCGGCGAAGCGGTTCACGTGACGCGCGGGTGTTCCGACGCACGGCAGCGATGCCGCACACGCTTGAGGTCGGCGCCGGAGTCGGCCTGTGGCGCAATCGAGTTCGGACGGCTGGCAGTGCGGCGCCGGGCTCGGAATCCCGGGAGGGGCGCATGGGTCAATCGAGGCTGGCCTCATGGCCCGACGGGCCCCTCAGGCCTCATACGTCTGACAGGCCCTGGCGAGTCAACGGGTCTGATCCTGAGGCGGGTTCGGCGGAAAGTCGATGCGGCTCGGTCTGATGTGCCCATCGACAAGCCTGGGCGGTCAGGTTAGCCTTCCCTAAGTCCGCCCGGGGTTGCTCCTCCGGCGCGCCTCGCACTCGGCTCCCCCCACGCACGGCAATCGGCTGCCCCCGCACGATTGGGAGTGACATGTCACAGGATTTTCCTGACGACGCGTCAGTGATCCACGACCTCATCGGCATCGGCTTCGGGCCCTCGAACGTGGCAGTGGCGATCGCACTCGGCGAGCACAACGCAGGCGTCGGGCGACAGGAGGCGATAACCGCCCACTTCTTCGAGCAGCAGCCGTGTTTCGGCTGGCACCGCGGCATGCTGATCGACGACGCGACCATGCAGGTGTCGTTCCTGAAAGACCTGGTGACGCTGCGGAACCCATCGAGCGAGTACAGCTTCCTCTGCTATCTGCAGAGCAAGGGGCGGCTGATCGACTTCGTCAACCACAAGAACCTGTTCCCGCTGCGCGTGGAGTTCCACGACTACTTCGAGTGGGCCGCCGCCAAGGTCGACGACATGGTGTCCTACGGACACGAAGTGGTCGCCGTGCGGCCCGTCGTGCGCGACGGCGTCATCGAGCACGTCGACGTCACCGCCCGCTCCGGCGCCGAACTGGTCACCCACCGGGCCCGCAACCTCGTCATCGGCACCGGCCTGCGGCCGCAGATGCCGGAGGGGGTCGACCGTACCGAGCGGATCTGGCACACGTCGGAGCTGCTGACCCGGGTGGAGGCCCTCAAGGGGAGGGACCCGTCCCGGTTCATCGTGGTCGGCGCAGGCCAGAGCGCCGCGGAGAACGTGGCGTTCCTGCACCGGACCTTTCCCGGGGCGGAGGTCTGCGCCGTCTTCTCCCGCTACGGATACAGCCCCGCCGACGACAGCGGCTTCGCGAACCGGATCTTCGACCCCGCCGCGGTCGACGCCTACTTCACCGCCCCCGAGGAGATCAAACGCAAGCTGATCGACTACCACGCCAACACCAGCTACTCGGTCGTGGACATCGACCTGATCGACGAGCTCTACCGCCTGGAGTACCGGGAGAAGGTGCTCGGCACCGAGCGGCTGCGCTTCCTCAGGGTGTCCCGGCTCACCGAGGTCCTGGAGGCCCCCGACAAGGTGCTGGCCACGGTCGAGTCCCTCGTCACGGGGGAGAAGGAGCCGCTGGAGGCCGACGTGCTGGTCTACGCGACCGGATACCGCACCGCCGACGGGCTCGCGCTCCTCGGCGACGTGGCGCGGCACTGCCTCCGCGACGACCAGGGGCGCGTCCGCGTGGAGCGCGACTACCGCATCACGACGGACCCCGTGCTGCGCTGCGGCATCTACCTCCAGGGCGGAACCGAGCACACGCACGGCATCACGTCCTCCCTGCTGTCGAACACCGCCGTCCGGGTCGGCGAGATCCTCGATTCGATCGCCGGCCGGGGCCGCGCCCCGGTCCCCGGCTCCCGCAGGGCCTCCGACGAGATCGGCTCCGTGCGGTAGGCCCCGGCACGGCGCACCGTTCGGCAACTCGGGCGTGACGTTGGATCGGGCGATCGCTCGTGTGGGGATCGTGCTGTGTGCACCTCCATCTTGCGCAGTGCCGCGCTTGGCGGCGCAAGGTCGAGTGGGGGTGCTCGAGTGTTCGCGGGGAGAACGGCGCGGTTGGTGGTCGGCAACGAGGGCGAGGAGCTGCTGGAGCTGACCGTGGAGCCCTGGGCGGACATTCACTGGATCCTGCCGGAGGGAACCTGCGTCGTTGTCACCCACTCGCCCGCGGAATCCGGCACTTGGGGTGGGACGACGTATGGGGACGAGCCGTTCGAGGTCGAGCATCGGCCTGATTCGGTCACGGTGTGGGCTAACGGACACTGCTTCCACCTGAGCGAGGGGCAGTGCAACCCGATCTTCGAGAACGTCTGCGGGGGCAGCCGGAGGGCGGCCGCCACGGCCGTCATCACCAGGCGGATACTTTCCTGATGGACGTATCGAGGGCTTCCTGGGTTAACACGACGCATGACTGGTCCGACGCAGTTGATCTGGATCATCTGGCACTCATCCGACAGGGTCCCTCGGAGTTCGCTCCGGATGGACCTTGGCACCTCGTCCTTGAGGTGCTTGCCTACGCTGCCGACGAAGCGTCAAACAAGGTCGCAGGACGCTGCGTTGTCGTTCTCCATCCCGACGGTTCGCTGTCTGTTCGTGATGACGGACGGGGCACTGACACCCGTGTGGACGAGCACGGCCGGAGCGTGAAGAAGCCGGTCATGGCGACGAAGGATCTCCGGTTCTTCGATTTCCCGCAGGTCGAGGTGCTTCCTGACGGCCGTCCTCGGCGCGGCATGTCCGTGGTTGCGGCGCTCAGTGAGTGGCTCGCCCACACCAACCGCCGTCGCAACGGGGCCTGGACCCAGCGGTACGAACATGGCGTTCCCGTCACCGACCTCGAGCCCGTTGAGGGCGACGGCACGACCGGCACGCTGGTCCATTTCAGGCCGGACGAGTCGTTGGGTCCGGTGGCCGCGCCGACGGCCGGCACCCTTTCGCACCTGGCCGCGACCTGGCCGCATCTGGAGGTTCAGATCGACAATCGACGCAATGGCTGGCGGAACGGATGGTGACCGGTTCCTCATCGCAGTGATCAGCCCGCTGTGACGGCCATCGCGGTCCGTGGTCGGCGACTGACGGCAGTCAGCAGCACCGTTTGCGTAGGACTGCAAGGGGATGCGGGCACGACCAAACACAGCGCGCTTGAGCGGCTGCCTGAGCACGCCTCTACTGTGTGCCTGTCGTCGTCCGGGGTGATCCCGGTCTGAATGAGGGGTGGGAAAGTGGAGAAGACCTGGTTCGAAGAGGTGTTCCGCAGGAGACCGCATCCGGTGCTGCGTCTGCTGGGCAACCTGGCGCTCTGTGCGGCCCAGATCGTCTTCGTCATCGCCGCGATCACACACTTTCACAGTGCGTGGCGGTGGCTTGTTGTCCCGATGGGGCTCTGGGCGCTGGTGGTCGATGGCCGGGGCGTGGTCCTGGCGGTGCAAGACCTTCGGGGGCGCGGCGCTGCCCCGGCGCCGGAGTGAGACGACCGGGCGCCGGCTGACCGCCTCGGCCACGGCCAGTACCAGCGGCTCGATCCCGTGCCCGGTCGCCCGTAGATCTCATGATCCAGTCGAGGGTCCGTCCGACTTTCCGGTGACGCCCTCTCCCGCCAGGCCCTCGTGGGATACCCGTCCACAGACCGGGTAGACAACCTCGTCGGCACCGCCGCCCCGTTCAAGGAGGCGTTGTGGAATCGACGACGGTGACCGTTCTGCCCGATGGTGACGGGCGGCGAGTGGTGCGGTGCGCGGGCGCATTCGACTACAGCACCCTCGCCCCGCTCCGAACCGCGTTCGACACAGCCGTCGCGGACGCCGAGGTCGAGCAGCTGGTCCTGGACGTCCGCGGCGTCACCTTCGGTGACTCCACCTTCCTGAACCTGCTCCTCACCCTCTCCGGCGCATGCGATCTGCGCCTGGCCGGCCCCCTGCCGCGCCAGCTCGCCCGCCTCCTGACCGTGACCGGCACCGACCAGGTGTTCACCGTCGAAGACGCTACCGCCGACAAAGCAGCCGAGTAGCAGGAGCGCGCACCAGAACCGCGACACCACCACCCCCAGCGGAAGGCTGATCTCCCACGTCTTCGCCGCCCTCGGAATTCATCAGGAAACTGATCGTGTCGGGCACGAACGAGGGCCTGGCCGCCGCGCGGGCCCGCGGCCGCGTCGGCGGTCGGCCCACCGTCGTCAACGACAAGCTGCTGCGCGCCGCCCGCGACATGCTCCCCCGCGGCCCGCGGCCCGCGGCCCGCGGCCGGCGACCAGTTCGCCACCGTGATCCTGGCCCGGTTCACCGCCGACACCCGGCAGCGGCTCACCCCGATAGCCGGCCTCGCCCCCAAGAGCAGCAGCCCCCTCCCGGGCCGGGCCCACGTCATCCAGGACGGCGCGGCCCACTCCACGCAGGTGCTGATCAGACCGACGCCGAAGCCGCCGACTGGCTCACCGCCACGGAGGGCGGGGAGATCTGACCCCGGGCCGGACACGCCCCGTGCCCCGGGGGTCAGCCATGACGCCCCCGGTGCCCGTGGGCCAGTTCAACCACCCGCACCGCACCGTGGCGTCACGTGGTGGCGGGCTGCGGCTCGTCCAGGACCTCCGCGACCCTGCGGGCCATCCTCGCGATGTGGGGAGGCAGGTAGGCCGTCCAGGGCGTCGATGTCGTCACACAGCCTGGCTTTTAGCCCGTGCAGGACCGCTTCGGTGAACAGCTTCTGCGGGTCGTCCTGCGGGTACTGTGCCTGTTCCGCCTGCCGCTGGCCTCTGCTGTAGCGCATCATCACCACGGCCGGCTTCTCGGAGCCGGCGGGCGCCGGTCGGCCCAGCAGACCGGCCAGTTGGGCCCGGTCGGCGTCCCGGGCGCCCACGCCCGGTTGCGCTGCTGACATAGCTGCAGGAAGCCGTCCAGCTGGTCCTTGCCCATGTCGGTGTCCTGGCAGTACGCGGCGATCAGCATGGCGGCCGTGTTCATCATGTCCGCCGCGTCCGTGGCCCGGTACAGCGTCATCCGCTTCCAGTCGTGCGCGGCGAACGGCTCGGTGTAGCTCAGCACCTCCTGGCAGTTCGTGACCGCCTCGGCGACGAGCTGGTGGACCGCGCGGCGCAGCGGCTCGGGCATCGGGGTGTCGTCCACGGCCGCACGCTAGAGCGGGCGCGACTCCCGCGGCCGCTCGCGGAACGAGCCGCGTACCTGGCTCACCCGGACGGACTGAAGCGGCCCCCGTCGAGGGGTGTGGGGCAGAGCACCGTCGGCGGACTTGATCCGCTGGCAGCGGCAGGCAAGGTCTCAGCAGGGCAAAGTGCAAGGGGCGCTGGCGGCAAGAGGCAGGATGAAGCTGCAACGGGTGGTAGTGCAGCCGGACGCAGATGGTGTCCGCGTGATCGAGTGCTCGGGAGAGTTCGACCAGGGCACCCTCCACCCCCTCAAAGCCGCTGCCGCCGAGGCTGCCGCCGACCCGGATGTACGCCGGATCGTCCTGGACGTCAGCAAGGTCGCCTTCGCCGACTCCTCCATGCTCAACGTGATGGTCATGCTGTTGCGCTCCGGCCGTCTCGCGCTGGCCGGCCCGGTACCCGTGCAGCTGGACCGGCTGATGGAGATCACGGGGTGTCGCCCCTGTTCATGATCGCGGACGGCATCGAAACAGCCAGCGGTCAGTAACGAGTGAACGACTGGCACCGGCGGCGCTGCAACCGCTCTCTGTGCCCCCTTCACGACGTCATGACTGAAGCGTAGTAAGGGGTACTGAAACGGTGCGGACGAAGTCGGGCGCCCGCTGGTGCTCGGGTACCTGGGGTCATGGAAGCGGCTGCGGGGCGCGGGCACGACGGCACGCGGGGGCCCGCAGCGGGGCTCCGGACCGCCGTACCGGCCCCACAGGGGGAAAATGGACGAAGAGACGCCCTGCTCCGCCCATGGGGGGACCACGGAGACAGCCATGAGCCTGCAGAAGATCGGAAGCGACACCACCGTCCTGGCGGACTGCATCGAGGTGCCGGGCATCGGCTTCCTCCCGGTCAACGCCTTCGTTCTGCTCGCCGACGAGCCGGTCGTCGTCGATACGGGCCTCAGCCTTCCCGACCGGGACTTCCTCAGCGCCTTGAGCTCCGTCATGGACCCCGCCGACGTGCGCTGGATCTGGCTCACCCACCCCGACCGCGACCACACGGGCGGCCTGTTCGACCTGCTGGTCGCCGCGCCCAAGGCCCGCGTCGTGACCACGTTCATCGGCGCCGGAATCATGTCGACCGAGCGCCCCCTGCCCATGGACCGCGTACGCCTGGTGAACCCGGGCCAGTCGCTGGACGTGGGCGGCGGCCGTACGCTCCGGGCCTTCCGGCCGCCGCTGTTCGACAACCCCGCCACCGTCGGCTTCTACGACGACCGGACGAGGACGTGCTTCAGCTCCGACTGCTTCGGCGCGCCGATGCCGAGCGCGGAAGCCGCCGTGGACGGTACGGCCGCCGACCTCGAACCCGAGGAACTGCGCGCCGCGCAGCTGCTGTGGGCCACCGTGGACAGCCCGTGGGTCCACACCGTCGACACCGGGAAGTACCTCGCTACCCTCCAGCCGCTGCGTGCCATGGACGCCGAGAACGTGCTGTGCACCCACCTGCCGCCGGCCGTCGGCCTCGCCCCCCGAATGCTCAACACCCTCGCAGAGGCACCTGGCTCCGACCCCTTCGTCGGTCCCGACCAGCAGGCGCTCGAGCAGATGCTGGCGGGCTTCGAGCCGGGGCCCGACGGCGCCGTCCCGCCCCAGGCCATGTGAGGTCCGCGGTCACGTGCGGGGGCACGCTGCAGCAGCCGGACCAGGGGCGCTCGTGCTCGCCGCGGCGCACCTCCCCCGATCACCCCGAAGACGGCCGCCCTCAGGGGCGCGGAGAGCAGCATCCCCAGGACGCCCGCGACAGATGCCCTGGCGGTGATCGCCAGCATCACGACGGCAGGATGCAACTGGATGGTCTGGCTCTGGATCATGGGCTGGAGAACGTGCGAACGTGCCCCTCCAGCACCTGCACGGCCAGTACGGTCCCGAGCACCCACAACGCGATCCCGCCCCCCCCGGGACGCGAGCGCCACGAGGACCGCGACCGCACCGGATATGAAGGCGCCGAGATACGGGATGTAGGCGCCTACGAAGACGAGTGCGCCGAGACCGACCGGGCCCGGCACGCTCAGCATGGGTCTGTGCCGACCCGCCCGGCTGGTCTTCCCGCAAGTCCACTCCCCGCTGATGGCGCGGCAACAAAATCAGGGCGTCGATGCGGCCGGTCGTACGGGAGGGCAGGGACTTGCTGATGGTTTCCGAATGACTTGTGGTGCCAGGGGTGCAGGCAGGTTTTGCGTACTCCCGGCCCGGCTCCGGCCCCGGCACTGGACGCGACGGAGGTTCTGGCGACGGCGCAGCGGTGCACGTGGGCCTTGGCCGACCCAGGCGCCTTCCTTGCCTGAAGGAGTTGTGACGAGAGGGCCGTGCCGGTCAAAGCGTCGAATCTGGGCTGCGGTGGTGAGCCGCTGATCCTGTGGAGCAGGGCGGCGGACAGGGGGGCGACCGGTTTCTTGCGGCGGGAGGTGGCCGTGATGGGCGCGAGCTACGGCCGGCAGGTGAGGGGAGTTGTGGAGTTGACGGTGACGATCCGGCCGCAGGCATGTCACGCCGGATCTCGCCGGTGTCCCGTACACGCGACCAGTTTGCCGCGGATGTCCTGGTCGGTGGCGTGGCTTTACTTACGGGTTGTGAAGTCCCGGCAAGATCGTGCCTGGCCATTCCGCTCTGTCCGCAGAGATCCGGCAATGCCTGGTCAGAGCGCTGCGCGGTAGCGCAAGCGCGACGAGGCCGTCGCTGATCTGCGCGACGCCCAGCCGACGCCCGCCGACGCCCGTACCCAGGAGCAGTTGGACGCCGAGGAGGTCACCGACTTCGGCGGCACCGCCACCGTGGGGATCGCCCACCCGGCCGCCGCCGGCCACGAACAGCAGCTCGTGAAGGCCATGACCGAGGGCCGGGCCGCCGAGTACCAGCAGATCCTCGTTGACCGCGCTCTCGGTAGCGTGGCGGTCGGGCGGGGGGAAGTAGTCGCGGCGCTGGATGCGCCGCAGCTCGGCGCGGAGCTTGCCGAGTGCGCGCTGCCGTTCGCCTGTGTCGCGGGCGGTTTCGGCCTGGGCCAGCTGCGGGGTCGATGAAGCGGCCGATCAGCCAGGCGCAGGCGGCGCGGTCGATGTGGACGGGCGCGGGTGGCCCACTTCACGGGGTGCTCTCTTCCGTGGTGTTGGCGGGATGCAGGGCAGTTCGTCTTCGTCACCGACCCCGCCCACGTCCCCGACGATGCCACCCCCTTCGACATCGCGGCGCCGAACTCGGCCACCACCACGGCGACTGCAGAAACGACCCGGCTTGGGCTACTTGAGTACAGCGTCTGGCCCGGCCAGCGACGCGCGGCGGTGGAGGCGCGAGAGCTGTGGGCGATCTTCGGCGGCTGGCAGGCGCACTGAAAGACAAGGGACCGCGGGACCGCACCCGTCCGGACCACTGGCCAAGCTGGGTGGGCGATCGGCCGCCTCAGAGGTTCAGCGTGATGGCATAGGCCAGGAAGAACAGGGCGATGACGAAGGCAAGGAGGCAGATCAGCACCAGGGGTCCCTTTCCCCAGCCGCGGGTGAGGGGCCGGTACGGTCCGGTTCCTGTGCCAGTGCTCGATTCACCGGGCGGAGTCTCGCCTGGCGGGACCCCGGTCCCTGCGCCGGGTGAAGGCCTACGGCGCGGATCTGGTTCCGAATCCTGTGCGGACATGACGTGGCCTCCTGACCTTGGCAAGAGCCGTCAGTGGCCCTGCGGCGCACGCGGCTTGTGCACGGGGTGTTCAAACCGCCGCCCCGCCTAGGTGGTATCCGAGAACCTGCCGCTTCTGACTTGCCTACCCCGTTCGTAGCACGACAGGTGTCAGCGTGGATGGGTGCCCTCGTACAGTGCGGGCGTGAGGGAGATGAGGTAGCAGCGGCCGGGGGTCTATCCGGCGCTTCGGGTCTCGGGTGGGTCCTGGGGGTCGACACCGGTGGAGGCAGAGGCGTCCTTGGTTCCGCTGGGACGCTGCGAGCGGCCTCGGGGGCCGGTGCCGTGCGTTCCCTTGTCACCGGAACCCTTGCCCTGCTCCTCGCCGCGGCTGCTCATGCTCTTGGAGGGGGTGCCGTGGGGGTTGCCCGATTCTTCCTTGGAGACGGTCCTGCCGGGCCCCTTGGCGGGTGCGTACTTGTCCGGGTGGAAGGAGCGGTGAGCGCTGGGATTGTCCTGTTGCCTGGTCTCGTCCACGTCCGGCGACCAGCCGTGCTGCTCGGTGCCCTTGTGTGGGCTCGGGCCCGCACCGTGCGTGGGCTGAGAAGGCTTGCGTCGCTGATTGGCCATGGGCTGACCTGCTGTTCTGTATGCGCAAGGCTCAGGCTGCTTGGACGCGCCCGCCCCACCGCTGGCAGTCCTATTGTCCCACCGTGGGTCCCAGGCCGCCGAAGGCTGTGCTGTGGGGCCAGCTGCGCGGACTCCTCCGCGGCGGCGTCGACCGCAGTCATGGCCAGGTGACTGGAGGCGGGCGCAGAACTTGGTGGGGGGCAGGTCGTTGGGGTCCTCGGAGTTGCAATCTGGCCGGAGGGACCGTCGTGGGCCGTGGTATCACCGTGGATGAAAGCTGCATTAGGGCATTCTGGGAGTTGAAGGGTAAACCGGATGTCAATACCGTGATCTTCCGGCTCGGTGCTTCCGCGGATTCCCTCCTTGTCGAGGATCAGAGCAACCTGACTCACGACGAGCTTTTGCTGGCGCTGCCTGCTGATCAGCCCCGGCTTGTCCTCTACGACCTGCATTTCGCCAGTGCGGATGGAACGCGGCAGAACAAGGTCGTGTCCATTTGCTGGCTACCTGCAGCTACCGTCCCCCGGGACGGGTCCGCCTACGGCCATGCTCAGGCAGCACTGGTGGATGCTCTGGACGGGGACCAAGCGGCCATCGTCGCGACAGCTCTGTCGGACCTCGACTACTCCCGCCTCGTCGCCCAGGCCGGCTGAGCCGGGGCCCGCCGGATCGAACAGCGCCAACCGGGACGGCCACAGCACAGTGGCAGGCCGAGACCTCTGACCAGGGCCGGAAGGCCACGGGATTCCCTCCGGGCACCCCCGTCCGCAGTCACCCGGGCGATGAGCACCGTCGTGGTGGTCCGGGAGGAGTCGGGTGCCATCCGTGTGCTGGCCGACCGGTGCAGCCACATGGGCGGCCCGCTGTCCGAGGGGGAGATCACCGACGGATGCATCCGCTGCCCTGGCACGGCAGCGCCGCCTCTCGGACGGCTGGAACACAACGGGCCCGGCCACGCCCCTCAGCCCGCCCTCCTCGGTGCCCACCAGCATGGAGGCGATCAGGACCGCGACCACGGAGGCGATGTAGACGAAGAACTCCGTCGTCTTCAGCGCCGACTTCGTCTCGGTCGACAGACGGCGCGTCCGGTGTCCGGAAACGTCGGTGCTGCCGGTCCGGCTACCCGCGGGGCTACCACCCGGGTTCGCCGTGGTCATGGCAGCTGTCCAACCGTCGTGCGGAGCACGGAAGTGCTCCACCGGCCGGGAACACGCCAAGATCGGCGCCTTCCCACCCAGCGACTACCCGCAAATTCTGGAGTAAGTATTACGTAAAGGACAAAATGAGCGGATCGATCTTTCAGAATGGGCAGCGCCGTAGGGCTGGTGGGACCGCCTGCTTCGTAGGTGACAACCGGATCCCGGACCGTCACGGATGAACGCGACGACGCCCCGCCGGCGGCTGAGGGCCGCCTGAGGGGCGTCGGGGGATGTGGGCGACTCAGACCGGGCGGATGTTCTCCGCCTGCGGGCCCTTCTGGCCCTGGGTGACATCGAACTCGACCTTCTGGCCCTCCTGGAGCTCGCGGAAGCCCTGGGCGGCGATATTGGAGTAGTGGGCGAAGACGTCAGCGCCGCCACCGTCCTGCTCGATGAAACCGAAGCCCTTCTCGGCGTTGAACCACTTCACGATGCCCGTAGCCATGCTGTTCTCCTCGACGTGCGCAGCCGCTGGCGCCCGCACTGCGCGACCGCCCTGCCCGGACCGGCCTCGCCCGCTTGCAGTCCCGGACAGTGAGACGCCCGTAACCGCGAGCACGGGCCGGCAACGGCTCGGAACCACGACTGCTCCTGGCGACCACGCTATCGCCCCGAGATCCTGCCCCGCAAAGGACACGGGCCCGCAAGCCACCGCGGGTTCGCAGCAGATCCGGCGCATACGAGTGGCGTGCGCCGCTCCGCCGGTGTGGTGGGTACCCGGACGAGGGGCGTCGGGTGTGTTCTGGTCCGGCCTGGTCGCCCCGGGAAGGGCGGCTGCGGCTTACCGCCCCCCGCCCCCGGGGCTTGCCGTCACGTCGCCGGCCCCCGGGGCGGGGAGAGCGAGCCCCGAGGGGGCTGCTCCGACGTCACTCCACACCCCGGTCAGGATCGCTGTCCTGGCCTTCAGGTGGGATGTCGCGCCGTCGATTGTGGGGGCCTTGGGGTTGAATTGCACCCCGGCTGTCGCCGTGGAGCCCTCGGGTCAAGGATGGGCGAATGCGATACGCAGGAACGACGATCATGGTGGACGACGTCAACGCGGCGGTGAAGTTCTATGGTGAAGTTCTATAAGAGCTCGTAACAGGATCTTGATGAGATGTTGTGGTCAGCCGTGACCGGTGTGACGATTCGGCCGTTCGTGGTGGTGTGAGTACTCGGCCGTG
>NZ_JBHXQN010000067.1:0-31583 GCF_042717785.1 Streptomyces sp. NPDC058619 | reverse complement strand
AGACACAATCTCGTCCGGAGTCACGCCCCCTCAACGCAACACCGGGCCAGAAGGACACGCTCAACCACAACCGACCTGACCAAGCCCTACTAGCGAGCCAGCAGCTCGATTCCACCGGCCCCATCGCCACGCTCCTCGCCCTCGCTGCCGCCTCGGCCGCCCGCGACAACGACACCAACCGCCACGGCCCCGGCACACGCCGACCCATGCCCGGCACTCACTGAATTCCTGCGCTGCACGGCTGGGGGCTCCCGGCGCCGCCGAAGAGTGACGGCGCCGGGAGCTCTACCGGCACACGACGGCAGGCTCGGCACTCACGAGTTCGAACTGGGCGTCTTCAAGTGGCGTGCTCACGCTTCCAGGCAGCTCAGCGCTTGCATAGCCTCGCGCTCTATGTGCGAGAGATCGCCAAGGATCGTGCTGGCTTGTATGAGAAGCTGCGTCTCGCCCGATACGCCGGCCTTCTTGATCAGCGCTGCGACTTCCGTCCACAGGGTGGCTGCCTCGGTGTACAGCGTGTGGCCGGTGCGCAAGTGGCTGCTGTCGAGCAAATCGGTGCATTCGGCGAGGAAGTCACAGTAGAGGTTGCGGAACAGGGCGCCGCCGGTGCCGGCTTTCTCCATCAGGAGGGCAGCCTGTGGCAGGTCTCGCTGCGGGGCGTCGGTGCGCTGAAACCATGTGCGTACCAGCTTGCCTGCCCTCTCAATGCCTCGGTGGCCCAGGTTGGCGATGGGCGGGTGGAGGAAGGCGTCGGCGCAGGCGGTGATGGCGGGGATGATCTGGCTCTGCGGGGAGGGCAGGTTCGTCGGTGTGGTGAGAGTGAAAGAGCGGTGCTTGGCGGTCATCGGGCCGCGTGCGGCCCTGGCCTGGGCAAGGCTGGTCAGACTGGTGGATACCGTTCCGCCTTGCTGGTCGGTGTCCACCAGGTAGGCCTTGTGGTCGTCATAGCCGTACATGGCGACGACGTGGCCGCCGAAGTGGACCTTCGACCCGAAGTAGTCCAGGTAGTAGCTGTCGAGCTGTAGTCCGACGGGATGGCCGGCACGAATAGAGGCCGCCACGTTGTCCCATCCCCTGCGCGGGGATGCGGTCTCCTGGACCAGGAGCTCCAGCCCCAGCCTGGTGGCCAGGTTCTCGGTGAGGTCGAAAGGCTTGACCCGTCCCCCGAGGAAGGGGAAGCCCATGTTCTTGCTGTCCCAGTAGATAAAGGACAGACCGGAGCCGAGGCCGAAGAGCATGGGCTCAGACAGATCAAGTCCTTGGTGCCGCAGCAGCACCCCCAGGGCTGTCGTCTCGCAGTGCTGCGCACCGCGGGCATCGATGTCTACTACCGTGGTCATGCCATGCTCTCCTGGACGGGGATGATCAGGCGGGTCATCAGTGCTTCTTGCGATGCCTCTGCCGGTCCGACGAGATACGCCTCGCGTACCGGTGCTTGCGGGCGCAGTCCGCGCTCGTGGATGCCGGCGAAGAGAGCGTTGTAAGCCAAAGGCAGTTGGGTGTAGGGCCCGATGTGCATGGTCTCGGCAACGAGTCCGCCGGACAGCACTTCAAATTCCAGGCCGGGCATGCCTTCCCCATGCGGAGTCTGCGCTCCGACGGCGATGTCCATCCGCTCCTCCAGATCCAGCGGGTACAGCGCCCACAGCGGCGGCTCCCATGCGATTCCCGTCTCGCCCAGCACGGATAGCAGTCGGCCTACGCACTCCTCAACCTTGTCTCCGATCTCCGCAGGGGTGCAGACCGCTCGCACCACTGCTAGCCGTCGCTCCGGCTCCCTGCTCATCGTCACCTCATAGCCGGGCAGGCCGCCCTCCGCCAGCCGCTCCAGCATCTGAAGCCGGGCCTGGTCCCTGCTGATCCGCTCGGCCAACCGGTCCCGCTCAGCGCGCAGGATCTGTGCCCTGCGCCCAGGCTCGGCAGCCAGCGCCTGGGCGATCACAGCCAGGGGAAGATCCATGTCGCGGAGCAGGGCGATGGTCAGGGCATCACGTGCCTGTTCGGGTGCGTAGTAGCGGTAGCCCGAGCTGGCGTCCACGCGGACCGGAGCCAATAGCCCCAGTTCGTCGTAGTGCCGTAGCTGCTTGACGCTGAGGCGGCACAGGCGGGCGAAGCGCCCGATGGTGAGAAGTTCGTCTTGCACGCCATCATGATGGACTCTCCCACGGTGGGAGAGTCCAGCGCTGTGTCACCAGGATGTCGTCGATGTCGGTCACGGCTACTCACCAAAGCGCGCCGTCACAACCCTCTTCTCCCATAGATGTATGGGAGAAGACCGTTGGGCCCCGGGCGGCGCGGACACCTTTCCGCGCTGGACAGGTCCGGCGGGCAGCTGGCGGCCGGTCGCGACAGGTGAAGGGCGGAGCTGATGGCGGGCAAGCGGGTGACCAACCCGGCGGGACCCTCGAACAACCTGCGCGCGGATGTGCCGCGCGTGCTCGGGGCGCTGAAAGCCGCGACGGCTGATCAGATCCAGCGGATCGGCGCTCCGCACTTGGCCTACCGGCACACTGACAAGGGCAGCCCGTCCCAGCAGTTTCGGTCGGGTACGCGGAGTGCGTCAGGCGCGATGACGACTGCCCCCGCTCACTCGGAGTCGGGTATCTCGGAGTCCAGCAGTCCGTGCCGGTGGACCAGGTAGCCGAGCTGCAGTGGCTGGTCGCGCCCAAGCGGCGCATCGTGTCCGAGACGTGGCGCTGGCACGTGCGTACTGAGATGCCCAGGGCCCGGGCGGTGGCTCGGTCGTCTCCCCTTGGAGCAGGTGCCGGAGGATCGAGCGCTTTGTCTGGTCGGCGATGTCCTGAATGAACGCCTTCTCGCGCGCCTTGCTGATGACCTCGCCCGCTGCCCATAGGACTTGGAACGTCGCTGCGGCGAAGTGGACGAGGTCCGGGCTGCGGACGATCAGAGCGCCGCCCGGGGCATCCTGGACGGGTACGACCAGCAGGAGCCGGTCGAGGACGAGAGACCGGGGAAGATCACTGATGACTGTCCTGATCTCGCCCCCCCAGCTCCGCCATCTCTGCGGCGTAGCGCATCGTCGGGGGATCGAAGCGGGCGGAGTGCTGGTAGAGCGTCCGCGGGCGGACCCTGCGCTGGAGCAGGTCCCGGTCGCGTTCGTGGGCGTCCTTCAGTTCCTGGGCGGGACGTGGACCGCCGGGTTGGGCGCTGAGGACCTCCAGGCCGCACTCGGTCCTCCGGTGACCTCTGTAATCGGTACTTCCACTCTCGACACCTTCTCGTTCGCGCCAGTCGCGATCGTGATGCTAGAGCGCTCCCCCCCGTCGGGCCCTGCGCAGGCGCATGTATCGGACACCTTTCGCATGGGGGCGGAGCTGGAGGCGCGAAACAGCAAAGGCCTTGGTGGGACCGGACTCGGGCGTCCCGCTGCGGAGATTCGTCCGTAATCCGAACCCGCCGAGGCGCCCGAGAGGGGCGCCCGAGGCGGCTGAAAGTTACTGAAGCGGCTTGCTGGCGTGTTCGCGACAGTCGTGAACAGGACGGGCCGGGTCTGCTGGTGAACGGCGGGCTTCGGCGGAGTCTTGCCAGAGTGCGTGCCGGTCCCGGTGTGCGCCGGGAGGTCTGGGTGCGATGCGGAAAGGTGCGAGATATGAAAGGAGCGCCCCGCCGGCGGCGGTGGCGCGTGGCTCAGCCGTTCGACGGGTGGACCACCTCCACCCCCTGTGCCCGCAGCTCCTCGACCACCGGCGAGCTCTCCGGCGCGTCCGTGACGATGAGGTCGATCTGCCCCATGGAGCAGATCCGCCCCAGTGCCGCATGGCCGAGCTTGTCGGCGGTCGCCACCAGGATGACCCGTTGCGCCGCCGCCACCGCCGCCCGCTTCACCTGTACGTCGTCGAGGTTGTAGGCGGTGGCGCCCTGGACCGGGTCGACGCCGCAGCAGCCCAGGATGAACGTGTCGAAGCACAGGTCACGGAATGTCTGGACCGGGGTGTGGCCGTAGAAGGAGAGCTCCTCGGGGCGCACCTGGCCGCCGGGCAGCAGTAGCTGGATGCCCGGATGTCCGGAGAGGGCGAAGGCGGCGTGCAAGGAGAGCGGGGTGACGGTGAACTGGCGGTCGGCCATGGCCTTGGCGATGGCCACGGCGGTGGTCCCGGTGTCCAGGGCGACGGTCTCGCCGTCGGTGAGCAATTCCAGCACCGCGTTCGCCAGCCGCTCCTTCGCCTGCCCACCCGACATGGCGCGGATCGCGTAGGGAGGTTCGACACCACCCGGGATGTTACTCACGGCGCCGCCCCGCACCCTGCGCAGGGCGCCACGGGACTCCAGTACCTCCAGGTCCCGGCGGATCGTCATCTCGGACGCGCCGGTGGCGAGGGCCAGCTCCGCGACGGTCGCACGGTTCTCCTTCATGAGCAGCGCGACCACGAATTTGTGTCTGTCCATTACGTTCATGTGTCTGCTTTTAGCACAGACGAGGGGCGTCGTGAGTCGGAGTGCGCACGCTGCCTGTTGAAATGAACATCACGGCTGAGTAGTGTGCGAGGGAGATTGTGATTTGCAGGCGGCAATGAACACTGATGATGTTCATTTGCCAAGGAGCGATGAGGAGAGCGATGTCCGCCACCAGTGAGGCCGACCCGTCCAAGACGGCGAGGCCCCTGCTCACCCCCGTCGCCATCGTCGCCTCGTGCGTGGCGTTCGTGGTGATCGGTGCCCTGCAGGCGCTGTACGGTCCAGCCATCCCGGCGCTGCGGGAGGAGTTCGGCATCAGCCCCGCCGTTGCCGGGCTCAGCCTCAGTGCTCACTTCATCGGGGCCCTCCTGGGCGTGTTGATCTACCACGTCCTGCGGGGCCGGCTGAACAACCGCACGCTGCTCGGCGGCTCGTACCTGCTCATGACCGTAGGCGCGGCGCTCTTCGCCTTCTCGCCGAGTTGGATCCTGGCACTGACCGGCACCTTCGTCATCGGACTGGGCTTCGGCGGCATCGACTACGGCCTCAATCAGCTTTTCGCCATCGGGTTCGGGCGCCGCAGCACCGCCATGCTGAACCTGCTGAACGGCCACTTCGGGGTGGGCGCGATCGCCGGTCCCGCCCTGATCGGCTGGCTCGGCGCGGACAGCTACCCGGAGATCTTCGTCGGCCTCGGCATCGTCTGCCTGCTCATCCTGCTCACCCTGGGAGGCGTCGCCACCCGGGAGCCGAAGGCGGCCGTCACCGATGGCGAAGAGGCCCGCGGAGGCCGCGTGCTGCCGGTCATCGCCGCGTTCATCGGCATCTACGTCCTGCACGTGGCCATCGAGACCGGCGTTGGCGGCTGGGAGCCCACCCACCTGGAGGCGGTCGGCTACGGCGCCGCCACCGCCGCCACCGCGACCTCCGCGTACTGGGCCGCCATGACTATCGGCCGCTTCGTCATCGTCCCCCTGAGTCTGCGCTGGTCAGCGCCGTCGATCCTGACGGTCTGCTGCGCCGGCATGGCGGTCTTCCTCGTGCTCGCGACCGTTCCCACCCTCGCCCCGTACGCTTACTTCGGCGTCGGGCTGATGATCGCGCCCATCTTCCCCACCTGCCTGCCCTGGCTGAACCGGGCCGTACCGAGCGTCGCGGCGGCCGGGGCTTACGTAATCGCCGCCTCCATGATCGGTGGGGTGGCCTTCCCACCGCTGCTGGGCGGGGCGATCGACACTATGGACGTACGGGCGGCCCCTCTACTGCTGTTCGGTCTCGCCGTCGTCTGCGTGGGGCTCAGCCTGTGGCTGCGCAAGCACGCCCCCGACCCGGACGATGCGGCGACCCCTCGCCCCGAAGCCCTCCCGGACGCGGTCCCGACCCAAGGAATCCAAGGATGAAAGCCGTACTCTTCGACATGTTCGACATGTTCGACATGTTCGACATGTTCGGCGTCCTCGCGCGCCTTCAATCACCCGAATCCCAAACCGTGTTGGAAAGCACGGCCGGGGTGGACCGCGAGCGGTTCTGGGCAGCCTGCTGGTCGCAGCGCGCCCCGTACGACCGCGGCGACGTAGCCGGGCCCGCCTACTGGGAGGGGGTCTGCGAGACCCTGGGCATCCCGCTCGACGCACGCCGTACCGCCGACCTGATCGCGGCCGACCTCGCGGTGGAGTGTTCCCTCAGCGGCAGCCACAGGAAGTTGGCGTGCGAGGCCGGTACTTGGTGGCCTGAACTCTCGCGGACTTCTGCGCCCGGCACGGCGTCCTGGTGCGCGCCTTCCCCGGCGACGGTGTCCGGATCACCGTAGGCCTGCCCGAAGAGAGTGACGCCTTCCTGCGCGCCGCGGACCGCTTCGCGTTCCTGACGCCGCCGCCGGGGAGTCGCACCGTCCTGCGTCTCACGTGATGTCAGATGAGGGCCCCCGATGGCGGCCGCGAGAAGAAGAGGGGGACCGCGAACCGGGCGAGGAACGGCGCGACGGCCGGAGGGCCCGTCCGCGTGCGGCCCACGCCGTGAACCCGAGTCGCCCGTGGTACTGCCCTGCCCGCGCGTGCGAGGGGCAGCAGCCCGCAGGGCCAGCGGGGCGTTCGAGCACGCCGCCACCCTCGGCATCGACATGGAAATCATCGCCCGCACCCCCAGGACCCGGGGGTTCACGCCCATCCCGAAGCGGTGGATGGTCGAGCGGAGCGGACCTACGGACGGCTCATGCTCCACCGCTGCCTGGCCCGCGACTACGAGACCCAACCTGAACACTCCGAAGCCATGATTCACATTGCCATGACCGATCATCTCGACCACCCGGCCGGGACGGCCGGGTCACACTGGGTCGCCCTGCTGGGCTCCGGGGGTGTCGGGTACGGGCGCGGGCAGTGCAGGGACGTCATCACCGGGCGTCGCCTTCTGCAAGGGGCTGGTGCAGGGGTGCGATTCCCGCGTGCACCAGACGGAGGAACAACGCCTTCCGTTGCTGCCGCAACTGCGGGTCCGCGCTCGTCTTCTTCAGCCCGTCCGTGACCGCCAGGAGGAGAAGCACGATGTCCTCGGCGGTCGCGTCGGAGGTCGAGAACTGCACTTCTCCCGCTGCCGCGGCGGTATGCAGCGCGGAGGCGAGGCGGACGACCAGAGCCGCATGGGCCTCGCTGACGATGTCCCCGGCGACGTCGAGACTCGCATCGAGGACTTCTCCGCCGTGCACGCTCGACGAGATCTGCGCCAGGAGTCCTCCGAAGTAGGCGGCCATCGCGGCATCGACTCGGGACAGCACGTCGCCCTGCTGGGTGAGAGCTGTGTCCACCTCGCCGAGCGCCCGGGAGTGCGCCCGGCGGGACCCTGCCCGGAAGAGATCTTCCTTGCTGGGGAAATGCAGGTACAGAGCAGCCCGGGACATCCCGGCGGCACGGGCTACGTCCTGCATGGTCGTCTTGCCGTAGCCGTACTGACAGAAGGCGGTCAGTGCGGCATCGAGGATGTGTTCCGTTCGGTCGTCTGCCATGCTGTAATCCTGACGCAATGGACTCCCAGCGTCAACGAGTCCAACTTGGCTGGTCATTTCGGGTTTGCACACCCTCGCCTGGCCTCTCAACCCCTCAGGAGTGAAAGCCCATGACGCAGACAGCAGCCGTCCCGGCCGATGGTGCGATCGCCGAGCAGATCCGCGACGTCGAGCGGGCCAGGCTCCGAGCGCTCGTCGCAGGCGACATCCGTGCCGCTTCCGAGCTGCACGCACCCGACTTCCAGCTCGTCACCCCCGTTGGCCATGTGCTGTCCAAAGACGCATATCTCCAGGCGATCGCAACCGGAGACATCGACTACGTGGAATGGGAACCCGGCCCCATCGACGTCCGCATTCACGGGAACGCCGCCGTCATCCGCTACCAGGCCACGCTGGAGGTGACCTTCAAGCACCGCCGGATACCCCGCGCGAGCTACTGGCACACCGACACCTATGAGAACGCAGACGGCCAGTGGCAAGCAGTCTGGTCCCAGGCAACCGCGATCGAGCACATGACGGAGCGCCCCCTCCCGTAGCGGACCGCTGGACCATAGAGCGCCGTAGCTCCCCGGAGCGCGTCCGTGGACGCTTGCCGCACGCTCTGCTCACCGCGGCGATATCCCGGCCCAGGCGGGTCGGCCGCCGGCGGTCCCGCGGCAGCTCATCGCGTCTGCGTACTCGATCGCTCGGCGGTGTCCGCCGCTGTGCGGGAGCGGGGCACGGCAGCGCCGGCCCCAGGTCGAGGCGCTTGCTCAGGTCCAGGCGGGGGGCCTTGACCCAATGCCGGTAGTTAGCGGATTTCCGCTGGTGGCGAGGGGTGCAGGCGTCAAGTCGGAACACGGGCAACGGAGCCTCGTTGGTCAGGTAGTCCGCCAAGACTGCTGATCATCGAGGTGTTCCGTTGCCCGCACGCTATTGCCCCCTTCCGCCTGGCTGGAGCACGCTGACCGCGGCTCTGGCGGGCGGCGGGCTCGAGGCCGCTGAGCCGACCGCGAAAGCACTGCGCGACCTGCGTCGCCGTATCGGCACCGAACCGATGTGCCGCCTGTTCGAGTAGCTTCGTGGTCAGCGCAACGACCTCTGCGTAGTGCAGTACGCCACAACAGCACCTGGTAAGAGCAGGAGTGCCACCGCTGGACTCCTCTGGCCTCATCGACGAGGGCGGTCGTCCGACTGCCGGGCATCCTGCAATAGCGGCCCGGGCGCGGCCCCGGGCAGGACAACCCGGGACCGCGCACCCGCGCCTCGGGGTGCTGAGGAGAGGCGACACACTGCCAGCCGCCGAACTCTGCAGACCAGCGACTCGCCGCCGCCTGCCCGCCCAGGTGACGGATGGGACCCTCGGTGCCCTGTCGAGGCGGTCTCGGTGTTGCGCAGGTTGTCGGGGCCTACGCCTTGGTTGCCCGGCCGCCGGGTCCGGTGTGTTTCCGGACGTGGTTGAAGCATGGAGCGCGGCCGGTACATGCCCGGTGCCGTGCCGTCTCCTTCCGGGCTGGACCTGCGCTGCAGCCATGGGGAGAAGTTCTCGACCGTCTGGCACCCAGACCGAAAAGTGACGACACGTAATCGTAATGTCACGTAATGGCGGCGTCGTGGTCTGCGGACTTACATGCCGGGGCCGTTTGAGGACCGGTCGCGCGAGCGCCGGACCGGATAGCTCCTTGGGCTATGCCTCCGGTCCCAGAAGACTTGCCGTCGTCCCCGCAGGAACCCCGTCCACCACGGCCCGTCCGGGCCCGGGTGGGCCATCGTGAAGGAGATGACTGTGAAGCTTGCCCGTTTCGCGACCGCGACCGCTCTCGCCGCGGCTCTGGCCGGTGCGGCCATCGCGCCGGCGGCAGCCCAGCCGACCAGCCCCACCACCGCGCACCCGTACTCCTGCTCCAACGTGGGTGGCGGTCCCAACCACACCGTCAACTGCTCCGGTCTGATCACGGTGAACAACGTTCTCAACGGCACCACCGTGAACATCGGAGACCTCAACGTCTTGAACGGCACCCAGATCAACGACCTTCAGGTGGCCCTGGCCAACGTCGCCGACAACAACGTCAACGCCCCGGTCACCGTGCAGCTCCTGAAGCTGGAGACCGCCGCGATCTCCACGTACCTGACGAAGTTCGGCATCACCGTCCTGCCGGTCAACGTCGGTATCTGCGCGGGCAGCATCTGCGTCTGACCCTGATCGGCCCGGCATCTCGGCGGGGCGGGCCCCCTCTGCCCGCCCCGCCGGGATGCCGGAGCGGCCCGCCTGCGGCCGTCACAGCTGGACGCGGGGCCGGCAGCACGTACATCGAAGTCCGCGACTCGGTCGCAGGACGCGGCGGCAGTGTTTCAGCGGTCGAACCAGGCGCGGCCGTCCGCAGAGGCGAAAGCCCCAATGACCGCTACAGCCAACGCGATCCCAGGCACAGATGTCAGGCCGCCGCCGGAGAAGAGGGTGACCAGCCCACTCAATACGACCAGAACCTCTACCGTGATCACGACGGGGCGCACCCAGGCGTAGCGGCCCAGGGCAAGGAAGCCTGAGACGATCAGCACCCCCGCGACGGCCAGCGCCAGCATGGCAAGGGCGCGCAGCAGGCCGGTGCCTTCCTCCTGACCGTGGTCGACCTGGTCGGCCACGAGGGAGAGAATCAGCAGCGCACCCGCCGCGTTGAGCAGGCCCTGAAGCCACACCGCTGCCAGGGCGAACTTGATCCGGCCCGGCATCCGCTGCCCGGACGCGGCAGTCGCCTCATTACTCCCCATAATGTGCCCCCCGTGTCGTGCTTACAGCGTGGGCGCCCCCCCGTGACCGCGTCAAGAAGAAGGGAGCCTTCCGTTACCGGGTGATGACCCTATGTGCGAATTCTCGGATCGTGAGCAGCCGCGATGTTGTTCAAGGACGCCAGCCCTGCGCCTGGTCTCATGCCGGCTCAACGCCCGTGCTTGCGGGGCACCGACAGGTGTCCCTCGCGCTCGAAGCACTGGGCGGCGGTGAGGTGCATCGCCCCGGACGGTCACCGGCCCGGCATCGCTCCACCGGTGTACTCGGGTCAGGGAGTGTCGCCGAGCCACAGGAACGGGCCGTTGGGATCAGCCTCGATGGGGGAGTAGAGCGCCCGGCCGCCGGCTCCGTACAAGCCCCGGTCCGTGATCAGGAGCGCACCTTCCGCCAGCTGCTCGCTGGACCAGCCGGTGACGTCTGGAAGCTGCCCGTCGAGGGGGCCGCCCACCAGGTCCACGTACGTGCGCCCAGGGGCCGGCCCGCACTGCTCGACGTCGTCGCAGTTGTACACTGAGGTTCCCCCGCTGTGCGGGAGTGGTACTAGCTGGTCAGGGCGGGTTGACGTGGTTTCAGGTTCACTTGGTCGGCCGCTGCCTGGTCGGCGTAGTGCTTCTCCTCGAACTCGATCGGGCTGAGATAGCCGAGACGTTCCTGGATGCGGCGGGGGTTTGGAAACCGTCGATGTAGTCGAAGAGTGCGAGGTTCGCCTCGGCACGTGTGGCGAAGACGCGGCCGCGGACGCACTCGGTCTTGACCAGCATCCACAGGTTCTCCGCCAGGGCATTGCCATACGAGTCGCCGACCGAGCCATGGACGCCTGGATCCCGGCCCTGACCAGGCGTGTTGTGAGCTTAACGGACGTGTATCGGCAGCCGTGGTCCGCATGGTGAATGAGCTCTCCGGCGATGGGCTCACGGCTGGCCAGGGCGTACTCAAGCGTGGTCAGGACCGGGTCGGCGTCCGCGCGGGCGGAGGTCTCCCAGGCCACGACCCGGCGAGAGAACGCGTCGCGGATCGCGGAGAGCCACAGCGGTCCCTCCTTGGTCGCGATCATGGTCAGATCGGTGACCCACAGCCGGTTCGGCGCAGTCGCGGTGAAGTCGCGTTGCAACGAGGCCAGGAGCGAGCTCGGCATCCGGGTCACGTCGAGTGAAGCTGTTGCCCCGGCGCGGGCTGATCCCCGCGAGTCCGGCCTGGCGCATGAGCCGTTCGACGCGCTTGCGGCCGACTCGAGTGCCCTCGCGCTTGAGGACGGCGTGCACGCGCGGTTATCCGTAGATCCCGCCGGACTCGTCGTGGACCTGACGGATCCGGTCCGTCAGCTCGGCGTCCCGGCGGCGCCGCTCGCACGGCTCCTTCTCGGCCTGGCGCCACCGGTAGTAGGTGGAGGCGGGGACGGAGAGTCCCCGGAGTACGGGCTCGACCCTCAGACGCGGGTGCTCGTCGAGGAGTCCTGTCACCTGGGCCGGGTCGGGTCGAGCTGGGCCGCGAAAGAAGCCGAGGCCGTCCGCAGGACCTCGTTCGCCCGTTTGAGCTGGACGTTCTCCTTGCGCAGGGCCGCCAGTTCCTCGCGCTCGGCGGTCGTGAGCAGGTCTCCCCGTTCGCCGGCGCCGGCCTCGGCCTGCCGGATCCAGTTGCGCAGGGCCTCGTGATGCACGCCGAGCTCCTCGGCCATACGGCGGATCACCGGCTTCGGCTCGACAGCGCGATACATCCGCACCGCACGCTCACGCAACTCCAACGGGTCCCTCGGTGCAGACATCGTCTGGGTTCCTTCCATGGACCCATCTGACTGCCTGTCACCTATACCCGCATCTCGGGGGAACCTCAGCCCGTCGTTCAGGCCCGCTCTGCGCCCGGTGGACCGGCGAAGTGCGCGGGAGAGCTGAACGGTCGCGGAGTCCGGCGTGACGGCCCTTCCGGCGAACACCGGTGATTTAGCCGATGCCGGGGGCGTGATGCGGCGTAAGAGTGGCGGCCGCAGCGAAACTGGCGGTCCCCGCCCGGTGCACCCGGCCTCCCGGCCGGTTCTCCCCGGCGTGGCCCCCGGCTGCCATGACCGAGAGGACCCCACCGTGCAGCAGCACGCCTTGCCCCGCCGTCGCCGCCCCGTACGCACCCTTCTCGCCGGCACCGTGGCGGGCGGTGGCCTCCTGGCCACCATGCTCGTCCCCAACGCGCAGGCCGCCGAGAACCCCTACGAGCGCGGCCCCGCCCCCACCGTGTCGAGCATCGAGGCGCCCCGCGGCTCCTACAGAGTCTCGCAGACGAGCGTCTCCTCGAGCAGCGTCAGCGGCTTCGGCGGCGGCACGATCTACTACCCGACGACGACCTCGGAGGGCACCTTCGGCGCGGTCGCCGTCGCGCCCGGCTTCACCGCGACCCAGTCCTCCATGGCCTGGTACGGTCCGCGGCTCGCCTCGCAGGGCTTCGTCGTCTTCACCATCAACACCAGCTCCACCTTCGACCAGCCGGCCAGCCGGGGGCGGCAGCTGCTCGCCGCGCTCGACTACCTGACCGAGCGCAGCTCAGTGCGGACCCGGATCGACGCCACCCGGCTCGGCGTGATGGGCCACTCCATGGGTGGCGGCGGCGCACTGGAGGCCGCGAAGTCCCGCCCCTCGCTGAAGGCGTCGATCCCCCTGACGCCCTGGAACAGCGACAAGACCTGGCCCGAGGTGCGGACGCCCACGCTGATCTTCGGCGCGGAGGCCGACAGCGTCGCGTCCGTCGGCTCGCACGCGGAGCCGTTCTACCAGTCGCTGCCCGGGACGCTCGACAAGGCCTACCTGGAGCTCAATTCCGCCTCGCACTCCGCGCCGAACTCGTCGAACACGACGATCGCGAAATTCAGCATCTCGTGGCTGAAGCGGTTCATAGACAACGACACCCGCTACGAGCAGTTCCTGTGCCCGATCCCCCGCCCGAGCCTCTCGATCGAGGAGTACCGGGGCAACTGCCCCCACTGATCACGTCAGCGGTACAGCGAAGGGGTGCGGGGCGGGTGAACATCCCCGCCCCGCACCCCTTCCGCACGCCCCGCCTGTGGCCGGGGCCCGTATCGTGCGACATCACTTCAGTTCCCGTGGGCGTCGAAGAGGCGTCTCACCCCTGGTCAGCGGACTCTTCCCCGCGCTGGAGGTTCGCGGCCGGATGATGGAAATTCAGGATTCCTGAAGGTTCGGGACCGGCCGCTACCAGCTGAGCGCCGGTCCGATGGCGACCAGGAGGGGTGGGGGACTACTCACCCCCGCCAACGGCGCCGGAGACCATCCCCATGCCACCGACCTCCTAGCCCAGATGACGCCTGCGCTCTTACTCGGGCGAGGCTGTGGCGGCTTGCGACGGCGTCGGGGTGGTTGTTGCTGAGGGTGCGTTCGCGGTCGGTGAGGTTTTGTTGGTGGAGGTCGGCGGCTTCCTGGTGCCGCCCGTGGCCCGACAGAACTCCGCCATGTCCAACGTTTCCCGCCCCCAGCCGGGTTGCGACCGGCGAGGAACCGAGGGTACCGACGGCCGGACTCTCTTTTTCTTCGGCTTGGCCTTCGAAGTGCCGACTGAGGAACGCGGTCGCTTGGGCTTCGCCGCCGACGTGCGTTCCGCGTGACCTACACCCGAGCGTTCGGTCGGTCTTCCTGCTGCACCGGGCGAGTCACCTGCCGGGGGCGAGCGGACACCGGCCCCTTTTCTGTGTGGGCCGGGACTGTGTGGGTGTCGACCCTGCGGGGAGGGTCGAGAGCGGCAGAGCTTCAGTTCGGGCCCGACTGGGTCCGGTGGGTCTCGGGGCTTCGCGGCATGCTGATCAACCAGGGCTCGGCGGCCCGCCTCGACGACACAACTCCGTGGAACGGCCTTTCCTTGCACCGGCCGAAGGCGTCGACTCACTGGTAGCGATTCTGACCCGACCGCCCTGTGGGTCGAAGCACTTACGCCCTGCGGATCCACTGGTGCCGCCGGAAGGCCGCCGTCGCAACGGGTGGCCGAATCTGCCAGAACCTCGTCATTGCAGCCATCGCGGCGGAGCGAAATGATCTGCACATGCCCGTACCGCACAAAGTTGTCATCGTGGCGTTCTCTGGTGTCGAACTGCTGGACGTGACCGGCCCGGCCGAGGTCTTCTCGGTCGCCACCCGGATCGCCGGCCCCGACCGCCCCGGCTATCTCGTCCAGATCGCTACGGCCGACGGCGGGCCGGTGGCCACATCCAGCGGCGTCCGGCTGCTGGCGGACCTGGCCCTCGACGAGGTGCACGGCCGGGTCGACACCCTGCTCGTGGCCGGCGCGGTCAACCTGGTCGGCGACGGGGTGGAACCGGTGATCGACAGCGAGGTCACCGACTGGCTGCGTGAAGCGGCCCCTCCGGCGCGCAGGACCGGGTCGATCTGCGCCGGAGCGCACCTGCTGACGGCCGCGGGCCTGCTGGACGGCCTGTCCGCCACGACCCACTGGCTCACCGCCGCACGACTGGCCGCCGACCATCCGCGGGTCATCGTCGACCCGGACCCCATCTTCATCCGATCCGGCAGCGTGTGGACCTGCGCGGGTGTCACCTCGGGGATGGACATGGCGCTGGCGATGGTCGCCGAGGACCACGGCCAGGCCCTTGCCCTGACGACCGCACGGATGATGGTCATGTACGTCAAGCGGTCCGGCGGGCAGAGCCAATTCAGCGTTCCGCTTTCCGCCCCGGTCACTTCGGGCGACCGCATCGACGACCTGCGCGTGTGGATCGCCGACCACCTCGCCGAGGATCTCACCGCAGAGGCCCTGGCCGCACGGCTACACCTGAGCGTGCGCCACTTCTCCCGGCTGTTCCGGCTGCGCACCGATGGCACGCCGGCCGCCTACGTGGAATCCGCCCGCCTCGAATCCGCCCGCCGCCTGCTGGAGGAGAGCGACGGGAGCCTGCCGGACATCGCCGCGGCCAGCGGCCTCGGCTCGGTGGAGACCTTGCACCGCTCCTTCCAGCGCAGGCTGGGGACCACTCCCGCCGAATACCGGCGCCGATTCCGGTAGCCCCGGCCCACCCACACCATTCGCCGGTAGCCCCGGCGGATCCCCGGTTTGCCCGCATGGGCAGCAGCCGTCAGTCACCTTATGGAGGACGCCATCTCCCGCACGAAGGTCATCCCCATCCCGGTCATGGGCCGAACGGCCATCAACGCCTACTTGCTCCTGGGCCGACGTCCCGTGATCGTCGACGCCGGGACGCCGGGCAGCGGCCAAAAGATCTACGACCGGATCACCGAGCACGGAGTGGACCCCTGCGACGTCGCACTGATCGTCATCACCCACGGGCACATAGACCACTTCGGGTCCGCCACCGAATTGCACCGCCTCACCGGCGCACCTGTCGCCGGCCACGTCGCGGACCTCGGGCCGTACCGCACCGGCCGGGTCCGCGAACCGTATCTGCCCACCGGCCCGATGGGCCGCATCATGGACCGGAGCAAAGACCTGCACGCCCAGGCCGAACCCCTCGAACCCGATGTCCTGATCCGCGGTGAGACTCCCCTGGAGGACTTCGGGATCGCAGCCCGCATCATGCCCACCCCCGGCCACACCGCCGGATCGGTCTCCGTCCTCACCGACGACGGAGACCTCGTCGCGGGCGACCTGGTGGCCAACTCCTTCATGGGCCTCATCCCGGGCAAGCCGGCCAATCCACCATTTCACGACGACCCGCAGCGCAACCTCACCAGCCTTCGCAAAATGCTCGCACTCAACCCCACCAGACTCCACGTCGGCCACGGCGCCCCGCTGGAACCCGACCGGGTCCGACGCTGGGCCGACCGAGAGCTCGTCCGCCTTGCCCGACTCGAAGCAGCCGGTCGGATCGCCACCCGCGCAAAGGACACGATCTGAACTCATCTCCCTGCAAGACGAACCCCGCAGAGGCCGCGCGCAGAGCGAGCGCGAGGCCAGGCCCGACGCCTTGCGCTGGCTGACCCGATACAACACCCGACTCCGGCACTCCCGCCTCGGCCAGCGATCCCCGATCACCTACGAGAACGCCCTCCAACCAGCAGCAACTGCCCTGACCGAAGCCACATAGACGTGTTCAAACTCCGGGGGTCAAGGTCCGTGTGAACAGATCAGCCGGCTCACCGGGCAACTCGGCGCCGCAGAACGCACCCTGGAACGCCTGAACATCACGCACGAGACCGTTCTCGAACTGACCTCCGAGGACGGCACCGATCCGCCCGGGCAACTGCCACCCGGCAGCCGCGAAATCCTGATCCTCTTCGAACAGGAGGAAGAAGGACTACGCGCCAAGGACGTCTCCCACGCGGGCATCCGCGCCAAGGGAACGCTTGGTCAACCGCGGCATCCTCATCGAGCCCGAACCCGGCCTGTTCACCCTGCCCCGGCCCACACCGCCCACGCCGGACACCGATTCAAGCTGAAACACGGCGAATCACAGCAGAACACCCTCTGATGGTTTCAAGTCCCTCATGGAAGGCCAGAGCGTCTCGTTTGTCGCTGAGCATGGGCAGAAGGGCATGCCGGCGGCGCAGGGCCCCGGAGTAGCCCGCCTGCGGGACTGTGAGTGCCGTGGTCGGCGCGTCCACCGCTTGCGGCACGGGCTGCACGGGCTGGTGACGCTGTGCGTCGCGCGGACAAGCCGCCTTGGCGCAGTAAGTACGGGGCGCAGTGCGCCCTCATGGTCGCTGACCAGAGGCTGAAAGCTCCCCGTCTGGCGCGGCAGGGGAGGCTTGCGACCGGGCCGAGGCGGTCTTTGAGCGCCTGCCCGACCGGATTGCCTTGGACGAGTCCAGCCCGCTCGTCATCCGTAGGCCCTTCGGTGGTGTGGCGGCCCGGGTTGTCGGCTATGTGGCTGGCGACTCGCTTGTCTCCGGCGCTGGTCAAGGCGTCTTCTGCTACCCGATCCGGTTCACGCGGCTGCGCCTGGACATCGCCGATCAGGGCGTTGTCGTCATGAGACCGGCCTCCCCCGGAGGATGAGGGGAGGCCGGTCTTTACCGGGCTGTGCGCTGCGGCTGGCTCACAGGTCGGTGCTGGCTGTGACGGCGCGGTGAGCGCGCCGGGTCCAGGACTTGGTGCTGTCAGTGCTTGCCGTGGTGGTCGGCCTTGTGGTGGTCGCCCTTGAAGCCGCCGCCGTTGTTGATGCACACGTTGCCGAAGGCGGGGTTGAGGGCCCCGACGATGTTGACGGTGTTGCCGCAGATGTTGATCGGGATGTGGATGGGTGCCTGGAGGACGTTGCCGGACAGGACGCCCGGGGAGCCGATGGCTGCACCCTCGGCCACGGCGTCGGCGGCGGCCATGCCGGCCCCACCTGCCAGGACAGCACCAGCGGCGGCGGTAACGGCTACGGCCTTGGCGATACGTGACATGGAAATCTCCTTCAACTCATGCCTGCCGCAGGAAGTACGGCATGGACGTCCCCCACAACGGCTTCAGCCGCCCGCCCGTCACGGGCAATGGGCCGAATCAGTGACCTGACAGCCAACTGCAACCCCATCGGCCGATCCGGCCCATGACACCCGGCCGCCGCGATCGGTGAACGTGTGCTCCCTGTGCGCGGACGGCCGGCTTCTTGTCGGTGACGTGACACGCCGCTGCCTGTCCGCACCGCGCAGCCGATCCGGCACTCGCCGAGGACGGTTGCCGGTTACAACGGGCCGCCGTTCCTGTGACAGCACGAGACCCCGGGCTGGTGCGACGTCCCGGGGTCTCGCTCTGTAGTGATGTGTGCGCCTGGCCAACGACCGAACGCTGCCGGCGTCACGGCCATTCCACACCGGGTCTCGTCGACGCCGGCGTTCCACGGGAAGACCGGGAGGGGCTGGGGCCGCCAAGGCCAGCGGCCCCAACCCGCTTTGCTTGGAAGTACCAGCTCGTCCCGGCCGCCGTGCTCGCATTGATGCCAACGCGGTGGCCGGGGTCGCGGGCCCGACGCCGGTCTCGGTGCCGGCGTGCGCCTGAAGGCGGCCTCCTGGGGTCAGCCGGCGGCGCGGCGCAGGAACGTTTCGGAGGCGTCCAGGTAGCGGTCGCTGTAGTCCGTGCCGAGTTCAGCGGCCGGCAGGATCACCTGGGGGTCTTGTTGTTGAACATCAAGGCGGTGCGACCATCGAGATCGTCGTAGAACAGCAACGCCGACACCGCCATCGACCGCGGAGGCGTTTACCGCCACCCCATGCGCTTCAATCGGCTGCGCCTGAATGTGACGGTGGACGCGGTTATGGGCGATGCCCGGCCCCCGCTCGGACGCGTCCGAGCGGGGGCCGGACCTACGTGGAGCTGTCCTGCCCGGCCGCGTACGGGCACTGGCGACTCCCCGTCGGTAGGCGCCCTGGTGGCCGCTGACCGAGCGGTGCCGGTTCTTCCACGTAGTGATCGCCGGCTCGATCAACGACCACTGCTCGTCCGATAAGTCGCTTGGGTAACGGCTTCCGTTCACTCACGCCCAAGGTCTCCCGGACCGCCTACTACGCCCGCCGCAATGGCACCCCTGGCCCCCGGGCAGTGCGGGACGCCGAGCTGACCGAACAGATCACCACCGTCCACGAGCGGTCCCGCGGAACCTACGGTGCCCCGCGCGTCCACGCCGTCCTGCAGCTGAGGGTGCCGGCTGCGGGCGCCGCCGGGTGGCACGCCTGATGCGACAGGCCGACCTGACTGGCCGGCACCGCAGACGGGGGCATCGCACCACCATCGTCGATCCACACGCCTCCACCCGTCCTGACCTGGTCCTTCGCGACTTCCAGCCTGATTCGTCGGCCCTCGATACCCGCTGGTGCGGGGGCATCACCTATATCGCCACCCGCGAGGGCTGGCTCTACCTGGCCACCGTGATCGACATTGCTTCCCGCCGCGTCGTCGGCTGGGCGACGGCCGGTCACCTGCGAACCGAGCTCGTCGCCGACGCATTGAGGGCAGTCTGCCGAACCCGTCGGCCGACCGGTCCGGTGATCTTCCATTCCGACCGCGGCTGCCGATACACCAGCCGTGGACCCGCCACGCCGGCAAGCGACGTCGGTGTTCGTCTGTCGGTCGGACGCACCGGGCGGTGCTGGGACAACGCCCTCGCGGAATCGTTCTTCTCCACCCTGAAGAACGAGCTCGGCGACACCCATCCCTGGCCCATCCGGGCCGCCGCCGACACCACGATGTTCGAGTGGATCGAGAGCTGGTACAACTTGCACCGGCTCCACAGCAGCCCCGGCTACCGCAGCCCCGCCGAATACGAGACCGCGCTCGCGGCCTGAACACCACACCAAAGGTGTCCGCCAAAGCGGAACAAGCTCAAGGTTCCTCCGTACGTGTGGGCCCAGGCCACTGTGGACCGGACCGGACCGGACCGGACCGGAACCGACGGCGGCGCGCTGACCTGGCCCGGTGGGAGACAGGCCGCAGTCCGCCCCGGGAACTGTCCCCCGGGGTGGGCTGCGGTGGGATGTAGAACGGCGTGGGCACTACCCGGGACCGGGGCGGTAGCCGGGGTGATGTTCGAGCGAGCAGGCGGGTGATCTTCACTCGCCTCACGGCCGGGCGCCGGAGCGTGCATAGAAGATTGACGCTGAGCGGGGTAGGGGATGCAGGGTAGTGCGATGCCGGGGGCATACTCGATGCCATGTCTGTCCCCGATGCCGGTTTTGACGATGCGGTCCTGTGCGGTCCTGTACCGGGTGAAGTTAGCCCGCCGACTGCCCGCCGACTGCCCGCCGGTCTGTCTGAGCTGACCGGGCCCGTTCACGGGGTCATCGAGCTCCCGCTGCACGTGGTGTGATCCGGGCTGCGCGCCTTCGACCTGGACCAGCCCAGGCAGCGCATGGGCCTGTACCGGACCGTCCTCGCCGAGGGCACCCGCGAGGACCTGTGCCGCTTTCTGAACGCCAGGTGCTCTCCAGCCTGTGGCCGGTGCTGCGCACCCTTGCCGGCCCGAGCGTGCGGGACGTGTGGGAGAAGGAAGAGAGCGCCCAGACCGTGCGTGACGGGCTCGCGGAGCGGGGATGGCAGGTCGCCGAGGTCGAGATCGCCCCGCTCTCCGCCCGCTTCCAGGTCACCGACCCGCTCACCGGCGACGTGTGCGAGGTCGATGTCCTCAAGGAAGTGTTCTGGCGGCCACTGGCCCACACCGCCTACGGTCCCGTCCTCGGCGAGGAGGAAGTGATCGGCACCGAGGTCCGAGCCCTGGCCGACCGGGGTGCGGCCCGCGACTTCCTCGACGTGTATGCCGCTTCCCGCCGGTGGACCACCACCGACCCCGAAGAGTGCGGTCGCCGCCACGCACGAGGCCGGTTCAGTCCCGAAGACCTCCAGAGCCACCCGGCCGGCGCCGACTGGATCGATGACGCCGAGTTCATCGCCTAAGGCCTGGACGAGAGCGGCATGGCAGCTCTGCGGAAACCTGGGCGCAGCTCTGGTCCGACGACCTCGCCCGGCGCCTCCACCGGACCGAGGCCGAGCGTGAGGAGTCCTGACCGCACGCGGGGGAGCCCCCGGCGGGCCGCCATGGACTTGGACTTCTTCATATGCGGCTCAGCACGCTTGGGGCGAAACTGAGTTCGGCCCTTGACTGCGGATTTTGAACACGTACGGATCCTGCTGAGCGACAGCTACCTGACCCGCAACCTTGTCGCGGCCAAGGCGCAGCAGGCCCCTACTGGGTACTCTCCCTCTCCGCGGACCAGGCGTCCCTGTGGAGCGGGTCGGGCGACCGCATCGATGAACGCCGCGAGGAGGGCTTCCCCCGGGCTGCGGCCGCCGTCGAGGACGATCCGCAGTGGCAGCAGCGCCAAGGCGATACCGCCAGCACGTTTACCGACGAACGCACCCGCCAGTTCATGCGCGAGACCGACGCTGCCGTCCAGCAGGTCCTGGCCGCGAGAAGCGACCCCTGTACCTCGTCGGTCTCGCGCCCGCCCTTGCCCTGCTGGGCGAAGCGGGCAGCGTCGGTGACCGGGTGCAGGACACGTGTATCCAAGGCGGCCTGCACGGCGGACCGGGACAGGCCCTGCATCAGGCTCTCGCACCCCAACTCGCCGCGGCACGGCAGCAGGCAGGCGAGAGCGCCGCCGCCAGGCTCGAAGAGGCACGCGGCCGGCGAACCGTCGCGGGCGGACTCGCCGAGGTCTGGACTGCCGTACACGAAGGCAGGGCTGCCATGGTCGCTGTCGAAGAGCACTATCAGCCTGAGGCCGCAACCGACATCGCCCACCTCACCCCCGCGGCTTCCGGCACCACCACGGAAACGACGGAAGTGCGTGAGGACATCGTCGACGAACTCGTCGAAACAGCCCTGGACAAAGGCGCCGAGGTGGTCTTCGTCACCGACGGAACCCTGACAGACGGCAACCACATCGCAGCCGTCCTGCGCTACTGAAACGCAGCGCCAGACCCGGGCAGGGGCGGCTCCCTGCACGCCTTCACCCGCAGCCTCGAGCGTGACCGCGACGCTGTGATCGCTGCGGTCACGCTCCCGTACAGCAACGGCCCAACCGAGGGCATCAACACCAAGACCAAGCGGATCGCCCGCCGGCACCGACGTGCAGGCTTCACCCCGCTCCGCCACCGCATCCTCCTCAGATAGCGGCACACTCCGTCACCACCAAATGTGAGACAGAGCCGTTCGTTTGAGTCCCCAGGTCGGCGAGTCGCGAGCCGCGTTAAGTCAGTGGCATTGGGCTTGGTCCCGGGCGCGGCGTCGGCGGTACTCCTCCGTCGGGACGCCGCCGACGCCCCAGTCCTCCAGGTCTACCTCGTCGATGAGGACGAAGGTGGTGGCCGGGTCCTTGTCGAGGACCTTGACCAGCAGGTCGGTCACGCCGGCGATGATCTCGGCCTTCTGGGCGGCGGTGGCGCCTTCACGGGTGATCCTGACGTTGACGTACGGCATGGTGGCGGATGTCCTTCCGGAGGGAGAAAGCGCGGGAGCAGCCCGGCTGGCGGGCGGGGGGCTCAGGCTCGGCCGGTGACGTGCCCGCCGTCCACCCGCAGGGCGTGTCCGGTGACGAAAGTGGCGCCTGCGAGGTAGAGCACCGCCTCGGAGATCTCGGAGACCTCGCCGACCCGGTTCAGCAGGGCGAGCCCGCCGAAGGAGTCCACGTCGGAGCCCGCGTGCAGAGGGGTGCGGATGATGCCGGGCGAGACGAGGTTGACGCGGATGCCGTCGGCGGCGAGTTCGGCGGCCAGGCTGGTCGTCAGCGCGTGCACGCCGGCTTTGCTGACCACGGGCGCGGAGGACGGGAAGCCCGCCAGGGCGTGGTCCACCAGGACGGTGCCGATGTTGACGATGCTGCCGCCCCGGCCCTGTGCGCGCAGCGCCCGCACCACCACCTGGGTGGTGAGGTAGGTGCCCTTGAGGTTGCCGATCAGGAAGCCGTCGAGCTCCGCCTCGGTGACCTCGGTGAAGGGCTTGGGGGCGAAGGTGCCCGCGTTGTTGACCAGGACGTCGACGCCGCCGAACCGGTCGAGCGCGGTGCGGACGAGGGCCTCGCCGGTCGCCGGCTCGGCGATGGCGCCCGCGACCCACGCGGTCCGTTCCGGGTGGCCGAGGCCGGCCGCGGCCTCGGCGAGGCGGTCGGCGCCCCGGCCGTTGAGGACGACGTTGGCGCCGCTCGCCAAGAAGGCGCGGGCGATGTCCAGGCCGATGCCGCTGGAGGAGCCGGTGACGAGAGCAGTGGTGGTGGCGGTGTCGATCATGATGCGTGTGCCTTTCGTGGCGGGGCCTGTCCTGCTGACACCAGAAACCTATGAACTCCCAAGCCATAACACCACGACGAAAATTGGAGCATGTGATAATCCCAGATTATGGATGTGGACCTTCGTGACCTGGAGCTCCTGGACGCCACCGCCGAAGCCGGGTCGCTGACCGCGGCCGCCGAGCGGCTCTACGTGAGCCAGCCGGCGCTGAGCCAGCGGCTCACCCGGCTGGAGGCCCGCCTGGGCATGCCCCTCTTCGACCGCAAGGGCCGCCGCCTGGTCCCCAACGCCGCCGGCCGCCGGCTGCTCGTCGCGGCCCGCCAGGTCCTAGGCGAACTGGAGTCGGCCTCCCGGGACCTGCGGGAGCTCCGCGACGGGCGCGACCGGCGGGTCCGCTTCACCGCGCAGTGCAGCACGACCTTCCCCTGGCTGCCGCCCGTGCTCCGTGCCTTCCGCGGGCGCGAGCCGGACATCGACGTGCGCATCGAGACCGTCCCCGACGACGCGCCGATCCCGGCGCTGCTCGCCGACGTGGTGGATGTCGCGCTGGTCACCAAGCCGGACCTGCAGATGGACCGGGTCTCGCTGACCAGGCTGTTCGAGGACGAGATGGTGGCCGTGGTGCCCGCCGGACATCCGTGGGCCTCGCGCGCGCACCTGACCGCCCGTGACTTCGACGGCGCCGATCTGGTCCTCTACGACTTCTACGACCAGAAGCGCATTCCGTCGATGCCGCTGCCGATCCCCATCGGTGCCCGGCCGGCCCGCATCACCACCATGCCGGTGGTGACCGACCTGGTGGTCGAGATGGTCGCGGGCGGGCAGGGCGTGACGGTGCTGCCCAACTGGGTGGCCGCCCCGTACGTGGCCTCCCACGACCTCGCCCTCGTCCGCATCGGCGCGAAGCCGCTGACCCGCACCTGGTTCTGCGCTACCCGCACCGGACCGCGCCCGCCCCACCTGGAGGCCTTCGTCGAGGAGCTCACGGCCCGCCTCAAGGCCCCCCGCGTCGACTAGGACGTGTGTGCTCCGGCAAGTCAGGCGTCCAGGGGGCGCCAGGCCGGGCCGCGTCCATCCTGCTGCACGCGTCCGAACAGCACGTCGGCGAAGTGGACGCCGAAGCCGATCGTGTCGGGCTCGAGGTCGCGGCCCTCGCACCTCGCGGGGAGGGCTCACCCCGCTGGGTGAGCCGGTTCACCGCGCGGCGACCGTATCTGACCCACCCCCGCTCGCCTGCCACCCGGGTGCCGAACCGGCGCCGACGGCCCACGGCTGTCCGTGGGCCTCAGCAGCGGGCCATCTGCCGGTAATCGGCGAGGCCGAAGTGGGTGATGCGTCCGGTCCGCAGTCCGTGGAGGGCCGCCCGCGGGGGCGGCGCCGCGGTCGTCCTCACGCTGCTGCCGGCGCTCGAGGCGGTGGGGCCGCCGCGTCCTGGTATCGAGCGCAGGCCTTCCGCGTGAGGCGAAAGCCACCTCGGAGGGGGCTGTTGCTGCTGCGAGGCCGCCGGTCTGACGGACGCCCTGCCGTCCGCGGTGAGGCCGCGTACCCCAGGGCCGGCTCGTACGGCGGGCCGTGGCCTGCCGCCCACCGGGGGCCCGTTACCGGCTACCCGCGCCCCGACCCCGGCCGGGCCCCGCCCGTACCCCTCCTGCCCAGGGCTGGCAGCATCCCGGCTGCCGTGGTCGTGGCGCCGGACCGATGCGCGTACCTCTCCGCCGCCGTTGGCCACGTGGGCGGCGGGTCTTGGGAGGAGCTGGTGCTCCGCAGGTGGCGCATTCCAAGGTCGTGAATGCCCCCGCGCGCCGGGTGCCGACTCTTGCCTGGCCCCACCTCAAGGGGAAGAGTCCGTGCCCAGCAGAGCAGAGCGTCGGAACATTCCCGAGCGTTTCCAGAGGAGTACGATGAACCGATCGCTTGCCCGGGCCTGGCTTTTGGGTCTCGTATCAGCCGTGGCTACAGCAGGAGTAGCCCTCTCACCCGTACAGACGGCGCAAGCTGACCCCGTTGGGGTACTACGTACCCTCGACTGGGAGCAGCCCGCGGACCGCACCCTCCCCACTGCGGCGCCCACGGGTCTCAACAAGCAGTGGGGGACGGCGTACGGCGCCGGCAACGTTACGGCCCCTGTGCGGGACGGCTCCCATGCCGCCCGCTTCGAGCTCCGCAAATCCGACCCAGTCGTCTCCGGCAGTAAGCGCGCGGAGATATCCCAGCGCGACGAGCAATCCGCCGGCGCCGACCGCTGGTACGGCTTCAGCATCCAGCTCCCCTCGACCTGGGTCGCCGACAGTTCGGCTGAGATCGTCAGCCAGTGGCACCAATGCGACATCGGCTGCCCCGGCGGCTCTCCGCCTCTGGCGCTGCTCACCGACGAAGGCCGATGGAAGATTGACTTCCGAGGTGAGATCATCGATTTGGGCCCCTACACCACTGGAGTCTGGGCCGACTGGGTCTTCCACGTGACCTGGCGTACGGACAGCACCGGGTTGCTCCAGGTGTGGAGGAACGGCGAGCGGGTCGTGCAACGCACTGGCGCGACACACGGAGGGGGCCCGCGCTCGCCCTACTTCAAGTTCGGGATTTACAAGTGGGACTGGAACACGGGTGCTCCCTCCAGCACCACGACGCGCGTCATGTACTACGACTCGCTGCGGCTGGGCGATGAGCGCGCCGCCTACCAGGACGTCACACCGCAGCGGTCATGCACGCGGCCAGCCACGGTGACGACTGCGTCAGCCACCACCTACGAGCCGGCCAACCCGCCGGCCAGTGCGGTTGACGGCGACCTGGGGACTCGCTGGTCCGGCCAGGGCTTCGGGGCAGCCCTGATCATCGACACCGGCGCGGTCCGTCAGCTGTGCGGCGCTTCTACAGCCTGGCATCGTGGAAACCTCAGGTGGAATGACTACACGATCCACGCTTCGCCGGACGGAGTTTCGTACACCAAGGTCTGGGAAGGCCGCAGTTCCGGGACAACTCTATCGCCCGAGACCGTGCTCTTCGGCCAGGGGTCCACGGACGCGCGCTACGTGAAGATTTCCTTCTGGGCCAACCCGGAGAACGACTGGGCGAGCATCACGGAAACCCGACCGTTGGGAATGTAGGAAGCCGCGCCGCAAGGCCGAAGGCACCGGCGAACGAGTCCGGGGCGCCATGAGCAGCTCCGGACTCGGGGCGCGCGGCTCACCGCCCTCGCCCCATTGGGATCCTGTCGGGGTGCATCAGTTCCCGTCAGCTGGTCCTTGCGGAGGTCTGCTTCGAGTTCGGGGGCCGGCGGCGCCGCGATAAGAACATGTACCGGTATGGCGCGTGAACGGATCCGGTGGACGGTCGTTGTGGAGCGGGCGCGGCAGATCGTGGCCGGGTACGCGCTGCTGAAGGTCACCTCGCGCCGGGGGTCTCTGCACAGTTTGAGGGTGTCTCACCGCTTGGGCGGGTGCGAGTCCCGTCCGTCCATCGACGGACGGGACTCGCTTCTCAGGCGGCGCCGACCTTCGGTGCCTCTGCGGCGTCGGCCGCCTTGGCGGGGGCCGGTCGCGGCTTGCGGAGGAGCGGGACCGTCGCGCACGCGGCGAGCAGGGATACCACGGCGACCGCGTACCAGCCATGCTGGAACGCGGTGGCCGCGTGTCCGGGGGCCGGGGTGCCGAGGATGCCGACCAGGATCGCGATGCCGAGGACCGCGCCGGCGGCCCATCGAGGTGATGGCCGAGCCGGTGGCGAAGCGGGCCGGCGGCAGGGCGGCCGCCGACGCCCCGGTCAGGACCGGGATCGTCATGCCGACGCCGAGGCCGGTCAGCATCATGCCGGGCAGGAGCGAGGTTGCGTAGGCCGAGCCGGTGTCGAGCGTTGCGGCCCACCACAGGATTCCGGCCGCGAACAGGACAGTTCCCGTCAGCGCGATGCGGCCCGCACCGAATCTGGCGACGGCGGGCCCGATCAGCAACGCGACCGGCGGCACCAGCAATGGTCCCGGCGCGATGGCGAAGCCGGTGCGCAGAGCCGAGTAGCCCCACACGCCCTGGCACCACAGCACCGCGCCGAGCAGCATTCCGGCGAACGCAACGGTGAACAGCGTCAGGGCGGCCGCGGCGGATGCGAACGCCGGAACCCGGAGCAGCGGCAGCTCGACGATCGGCGCGGGGTGGCGGGCCGAGCGCAGGATGAACCAGACGCCGAGCAGCACCGCGGCAGCCAGGCCGCCGAGGGTGCCGGCGCTCGTCCAACCCCAGTCAGGAGCCTTGACCAGGCCGAGCGCGAGCGTTGCGATGAATCCGGTGAGAAGGGCGGCGCCGAACAGGTCGGGCAGCGGACCTTTCTGCGCCGCGGCGCGTCCGGGCGACGGCAGCACCTTGAGGAGTGGTGAGGGTGGGACCAAGCCTCGCCGACTTCGCAGCGACTATTCGGGAGGGGCCACCGGACTTCACGCAAGGCTCATCCCCGTCTCGTGAGGCAGGGAAACGGTGGCCAACAGGTCATGTACCGGCTCGCCTGGGCGGGCGTGCCGCCGCCGACGTACCGCCGGCTGCCCGCGCAGCTGACCCAGGCCCGGCGGGAGGGCCGCTTCCCGACCTGATCGACACCGTTCGCGAAGTCCACGTCCCGCCGGCCTGGCCGGACGTGGACGCCTTCGTCGCCCAGGTGCCCGGCTGGTTCCGCCTGGACCGCTCCGCGGGCCAGAACCGGGGCCCTGTACGTCGCCGCCGAGGAAGACACCCTGGGCCAGCAGCTGACCGGCAGGCTCGAGTTCACGGGCATCCCCGCGATCGCGGTCCTGGGCTTCAGCTCCCAGTCGTGCGCCGACGTCGTCCGCGGCCGCGTCGCCCACGAGCAGCGCGAAGCCGTTCTCTTCCTGGCTGGTTTCTTGACGGCAGGGCGCTGGTCTACGCTGCCGAGGCGCGGACTGTCTGGTCGGCGGGGCAAGGAGATGTAGATATGCCGCAAGCGGGACACGCCGCGCCACCGGCCGGGGAGCCGGTGCGGCGGGCGCTCAGCGTGGCGGAGGAGGCCGACCGCTTGGATGCGGTGCGGCGCTACGACATCCTCGACACCCCTCCGGACGGCGCGTTCGACCGCGTAGCGGCGTTGGCGGCCCGGCTGTTCAAGGTGCCGGTGGCGAGTGTGACGATCGTGGACGAGGACCGCATCTGGTTCAAGGCCGTCCACGGCCTGGAGGGCGTGAGCGAGATCGGGCGGGAGCCGGGTCTGTGCGGCTCGGCAGTCCTGTCGGATGAGACGTTGGTGATCCCCAACGCTCTCATTGACCCGGTCGCCTGCGATAACGCACTGGTCACTGGTCCGATGGCGGTCCGGTTCTACGCCGCGGCGCCGATCATCACCCGCGACGGGCACCGGCTGGGCACCGTCAACATCCTCGACACCAAGCCGCGCCTGATCACCGAGGAGGACACTGCCACCCTCGCGGATCTGGCCGCGATCGTCCTCGATGAGATGGAGATGCGGCTTTCGGCTCTGAACGCGATGCGCACCGAGCAGGAGCGGCGCATCGAGCAGGAGGAGGCCCGCGAGCGCGCGGAGCGCGACACGGCCGCCATCCAGGCGTTCGCCTCCACCCTCCAGCGCACACTGCTGCCGCCGGCGCTGCCGGTGGTGCCGGGCCTGGAGCTGGCCTGCCACTATGCCACCGCCTCCCCGCAGGACGTGGGCGGCGACTTCTACGACGTCTTCCCCCTGGACGGCAAGCGGTGGGCGTTCTTCCTCGGGGACGTGTGCGGCAAGGGCCCCGAAGCCGCCGCCCTGACCTCCCTGACCCGCTACACCCTGCGCGCCGCCGCCCTGATCGACCCCGACCCAGACGTGGTCCTCACCTCGCTGAACACGGCGCTGCTCCTCGATGCGGCTGTCGGCAGCCGGTTCTGCACCGCCGTCTTCGGCACCCTCGAGCCACACGAGCAGGGAGGCTTCACCGTCACGGTGGCCACCGGCGGGCACCCCCCGGCCTACCACCTGCGCGGCCAGGGGACGGTGGAGGCGGTGCAGCCCAAGGGGGGCATGCTCATCGGCGCCATCGCAGGCGCACACTTCGCCTCCCACAGCATCCACCTCGCCCCAGGCGAAGGCCTGCTGCTCTACACCGACGGGCTGACCGAGGCCCGCCTTGCGGACGGCCAGATGATCGGTGATGAGGGCTTGACCGGCTTCCTTGCCGCCCGCACCGCGCCCATCAGCGCGACGGCGGTCATCGAGGACACCATCGCCCTCATCGACTCCACGCCCCACGGCGCCGGGGACGACGTCGCCCTGCTGGCCCTGTCCGTCCCCCTCGCCGACGCCGCGGTGGACGGTTTCACCGCCGCGGCCACCGCCCACACCATCGCCCCCGCCGGCGAGATGCCGGAGAGCCGACCGTGACCGACTTCCGCCTTACCGCCCAGCACACCGACGCTGATCTCGCCGTGGCCCACGTCTCCGGGGACCTCGACTTCGACACCGCCCCCCACGTGCGCAGCCAGGCACTGGCCCTGATCGAGCAGGGCCACCGCCACCTGCTCCTGGACCTTGAAGCCGTCACCTTCTGCGACTCCTCCGGTTTCAACGCCCTGATCGGCATCTACCGCTGCGCCAAGGAAGCCGGGGGCAGCGTGACCCTGGCCGCCGTCCCCGACCGGCTCGAGCGGCTGCTGAACCTCACCGGCCTTGGCACCCTGCTGCCCGCCTACCCCACCACAGCCCACGCCCTCAACGCCCACACCCGCAGCCGGAACAACGCCATCGCGTAACCCCATGAGGTGGCCGCCGCAGACGACGGCGGCCACCCCGGCCGTACGGGACGACACGATCGAGACGTGGACAGCCGTACCAGACTCGTCAGCGCCGTGAATGGCGAGCCCCTGGGCGCGTTCCCGTTCCATCCGACCCGACCGGGATCCGGGTCGGCTACGTCTGCGTCTCCGAGTCGGTCGAAGTGGGCCGTGCTGCATGTCGCTGGCCAGGCGGCGGGCTGGCTTTCCTGTGCCGGGAGTTCGGTGGTTGCGGTGATGCTGTTCTTCAGGGCAGCGAGTGCGCGGCGGCTGTCGGCGCTCATCGCGCCGAGGGCCAGGGCGAGTCGGCGTTCACGGGTTTCCCGTATCTCGGCGAGATGCTTCTCTCCGGCGGGGGTGAGGCGGAGGGTGACTTCGCGGCCGTCTCCGGGGCAGGGGTGGCGCCGCAGGAATCCCGCGGCTTCGAGGCGATCGCAGAGCCGGGTCATGGAGGCGCCGGCCGCGCCGAGGAGCTGGGCGAGGGCCCGCATGCGCAGGCCGGGCTGGCGGTCGACGAGGCACATCAGCCGCAGCTGGGTCGCCGAGACCGCTGACGTGGCGGCGCTCTGGCGGGCGTTCTCGTAGAGGACGTCGAGGAGTTCCGGATGCTTGCCCGGACACGGCCCCTACCAGGGAGACGATCACGTCCGCTCCGGGCCTGCCTGCCTTCGACACCGGGGGTTTCAACCGGGTCCGTCCTGAGTTCGGCGAGCCCCCGAGCCTGTAGAGGTGCCCGCGCTTTCCGGCTTTCGCCAGGTGGGCCGCTCCGGTTTCCCGAACGTGGCCCGCTACCGGGGGGGCGTCGTGGGTCGTTGGAGCGGCCGGGACGGACGCCGACCCTCGGAGCTTCCATCGGCCCATCAGGGGCGTCCTACGGGTCCTGACGCCGCGGGCTCCTTCAGCTCGGGCGCCACGGAAATGGCTTTCACGGTGTGCCATGGAGCCAGGTGTCAGGCCCCGTGCTGTCGGCCCGCCACGCCGGCCTCCGGGCGGACAGCCCGGCTGCCCCCCCTTGCGTCAGGCGACTGCTGGCGACCCTGGCGGATCCTCGTCCAGGAAGATGTCCCACAGGGGGTCGGGGATTTTCTGGGCCAGGCGCAGGAGTACCTCGGGCTGCCTGCCCAGGCCGGCGACGGCCAGGGTCCGGCCGGTTGCCTGACAGGCGCAGCGCTGGTGGATGAGCAGGTGGAGTCCGGCACGTCCATGAACCTCGCGTTCTGCAGGTCCCAGGTGATGTGGGTGACCGTGGGCGGGAACCGGTCCGTGGCGGCGGTCAGCTCGGGCAGGTGGTCACGGATGGACACGCCTACAGCGGCTGACGGCACCCCCGGGTCGCACCGTCGCGAGGACGGCGGCCTACCCGCCGTCACCACGTCGGCCGCTGCCCGCCGCCACGTCAGCGAGTCTCCGGAGCGGATCGGGTCAGCCTCGACAGTGTGATCGCCGCGGACGCCTCATGGTCCCGCTCCTGGCGGCGACGACGCTGTCGACGATGGTCAGGACCGTGTTTGCGCCGGTTAACTCCAGCAGCCGGGACGGCGATCTTGTCCGGTGTGGTGACGTTCAATCGGCCGGCTTCGGGGCTCGCTCTCCCCGCCCCGGGGCTGGCGACGTGACGGCAGGCTCCGGGGGGCGGGGGGCGGGGGGCGGTGAGCCGCAGCGAGGAGAGGCGTGGGTGGACTGTGCGCGGTAGCGCAGTCAGACTCGGCGGGCGAGTTCCTCGGGGGCCGGCCGGTGACGCGTTCTCGCGGTTGGGGCAAACGACGCTGGCTGTGTGGTCCACTACGTCGTCGGTCTTCCGGTCGGTGGCGTGCAGGGCGACTGGCTGCACTGCTGTCGAGCCGCGGCGGCGGTCCGGCCTCCCCGGGAGTGGGGAGGCCGGACCGCTCAGGGCGTGGGCCCTGCGGCTGGTTCAGAGGATGGCGTGATCTGCTGGTTACGGCACTGTGGTGGCTGCTCGCTGGTCAGCCTTGTG
>NZ_JBHXQN010000066.1:0-32398 GCF_042717785.1 Streptomyces sp. NPDC058619 | reverse complement strand
GGGATCCCCCGCCCCCGCGTCACGTTCTCCAGGAACGGCACCACGTCATCAGGCCCCTCCGGGCCACCGAAGGACAGCAGCAGCAGGGCGTCGTACGGGGCGGCGGGTCCGCCGGAAGGCGGAAGGAGCTGGTCTGACATGCCTGGAATCCTGCCACCCGGCATCCCCCGGCGGGAAACGGGCCCGGCTCCCGTGCCCCCTCTCAGGACGCACCGGGGCCCCGTTCCAGGCTCCCGTCCGGTTTCCCCGCGCGGGTGCCGCGTCGGCGGCCGTAACCTGTACGGGCCCATGACATCCCTTACGGAGGGCCCGTGCCCAGTCCCTACCGCGCGATCTTCGCGGCCCCCGGCACGAAGGCGTTCAGCGCCGCCGGCCTCGTCGGCCGGATGCCCCTCTCCATGGTCGGCGTCGGCATCCTGACCATGATCTCGGAGATCACCGGCCGCTACGCGATGGCCAGCGCGCTCACCGGAACCCTCGCCCTGGCCGCCGCGGTCATCGGCCCGCAGGTCTCCCGCCTGGTCGACCAGTACGGGCAGCGGCGCGTCCTGCGCCCCGCGACCCTCGTCTCGGTGGTCGCGGTGACCGGCCTGCTGCTGGCGGCCGCGAACGGCCTGCCCGACTGGATCCTGTTCGTGTGCGCCGCCGTCGCGGGCTGCGTACCGAGCGTCGGCTCGATGGTCCGGGCCCGCTGGACCGTGATCTACCAGGACTCGCCGCGCGCGCTGCACACCGCGTACTCCTTCGAGTCCGTCGTCGACGAGGTGTGCTTCATCTTCGGGCCGATCCTCGCCATCGGCCTGTCCACCGCCTGGTTCCCCGAGGCGGGCCCGCTGATCGCCGCCCTGTGCCTGCTGGTGGGCGTCTGGCTGCTCACCTCGCAGCGCTCCACCGAGCCCGCGCCGCACCCGCGCGGGGAGCACACGGACCGCACCTCGGCGCTGCGCTCCCCCGGCCTCCAAGTGCTGACGGCCACGTTCGTCGCGACCGGCGCGATCTTCGGGTCCATCGACGTGTCCACCCTCGCCTTCGCCGAGGAGCAGGGATCCAAGTCCTCGGCGAGCTTCATCCTGGCGATCTGGGCCCTGGGGTCCTGTATCGCCGGAATCGTCTTCGGCCTGCTGCACCTCAAGGGCCGAAACGAAGTGCTCTGGGTACTGGGCGTATGTGCGATGGCCGTGAGTATGATCCCCCTCCTACTGGCCGGGAACCTTCCGTTTCTGGCCGTGGCGCTCTTCGTCTCGGGCCTCGCCATCGCTCCCACGATGATCACCACGATGGCCCTGATCGAGGCGCACGTACCCCGCGCGAAGCTGACCGAGGGCATGACCTGGATCAGCACCGGCCTCGCGGTCGGCGTCGCGGTCGGCTCATCGGTGACCGGCCTGGTCATCGACGCGGCCGGCGCGCAGCGCGGGTACGTCGTCTCCATCGCGGCGGGGACGGCCGCGGCGGCGGTTGCGTTCGCGGGATACCGCCGGCTGACGAAGCCGGCGCAAGGGGAGGAGCCAGCTACCGATGGGGACGGCGACAGCAGGGAAGAGCCGCGGGGCGACCGCGTGGCGTAACTGGGCGGGGAACGTCACCGCCACACCCGCCCGCGTGGTGACCCCGGCCTCGGTCGGGGAGCTCCAGGAGGCGGTCCGCCGGGCCGCCGGGGAGGGGCTGCGGGTGAAGGCGGTCGGCACCGGCCACTCCTTCACCGCGGCGGCCGCGACGGACGGGGTGCTCGTACGCCCCCAGGCGCTGGCCGGTATCCAGGAGATCGACCGGGCCGCGGGCACCGTCACGGTGGCGGCGGGCACGGTCCTGAAGGACCTCAACCGGACCCTGGCCGCCGAGGGCCTGTCGCTCACCAACATGGGCGACATCATGGAGCAGACGGTCTCCGGCGCGACCAGCACCGGCACCCACGGCACCGGCCGCGACTCGGCCTCGATCGCCGCCCAGATCCGCGGTCTGGAGCTGGTCACCGCGGACGGACGGCTGCTGACCTGCTCCCGCGAGGAGAACCCCGAGGTCTTCGCGGCGGCCCGGCTGGGCATCGGGGCGCTCGGCGTCATCACGGCGATCACCCTCGCCGTGGAGCCGCTGTTCTTCCTCACCGCCCGCGAGGAGCCGATGGGCTTCGACCGGGTGACCGCGGAGTTCGACGAGCACGTCGCGGAGAACGAGCACTTCGAGTTCTACTGGTTTCCGCACACCGGCAACTGCAACACCAAGCGGAACAACCGCAGCCAGGGCCCGGCCGCGCCGCCCGGCCCGGTGAGCGCCTGGATCGAGGACGAGCTGCTGTCCAACGGCATCTTCCAGGCCGTCAACTCGCTCGGCCGCGGCGTGCCGGCGGCCATCCCGTCCATCGCCCGCGTCGCCAGCCGCGCCCTGTCGGCGCGCACCTACACGGACATTCCGTACAAGGTGTTCACCAGCCCGCGCCGGGTGCGTTTCGTGGAGATGGAGTACGCCCTCCCGCGCGAGCACCTCGTGGCGGCGCTGCGGGAGCTGCGGGCGGTGGTCGACCGCTCGGACCTGCGGATCAGCTTCCCGGTGGAGGTGCGGACGGCTCCGGCGGACGACATCACGGTGTCCACGGCCTCGGGGCGCGAGACGGCGTACATCGCGGTGCACATGTACCGGGGCACGCCGTACCAGGCCTACTTCACGGCGGCCGAGCGCGTCTTCACCGCGCACGGCGGGCGCCCGCACTGGGGCAAGGTGCACACGCGGGACGCGGAGTACTTCGCGCAGGTCTACCCGCGGTTCGGCGAGTTCACCGCGCTCCGAAACCGGCTGGACCCGGACCGGGTGTTCGGCAACGACTACCTGCGGCGCGTCCTCGGCGCCTGAGCCGGGGCGCACGCCCCGTCAGGAGCCGCTCGACGGTCCGCTCCCGCCGCCCGCGGGCGGGGCCGGCGGGGTCGCGGCGTCCGGGGTGGCCGGGTTCGAGGGCCTGGTGCTCGGGCTGACCGGCGCGCTCGGGGTCACGGGCGGCGGGCTCGGGGTGACCGGCGGACTCGGGGTGGCGGAGGGCGGGGTGTCCGGCTCGGGGCTCGGGCTGCGGCTGCCGCTCTCGCCGCCGCCCCGGGAGCCGGAGGGGTGCGGCGAGGGCGTACCGGACTCCGGGGTCCCGCCGCCCTCGCGGCCCTTGCCGCCGGTTCCCGGATCCTGCCTGCGGTCCTCGTTCTTGTGGTCGCGGGCCGTGCCCGCGCCGCCGGTGAGCAGGGTGCGGCCGTCGGAGCTGACGGAGGTGCCGGCGATCGCCTCGTAGGTCCCGAGGCCGCCTGTCGCGATCGCGAAGGCGGCGCCGGCGGCGACGGCCGTGCGCTTCCACCCCCGTACGCGGGTGCCGTGGACGGTGGCCCGGCCGAAATCCCCGTCGGGTGCCGGGTCGGCCGGGACCGCGCGCAGCAGGATCGTTCCGTCGGGCAGCTTCTCCTCCGCGGGGAGCCTTCCCTCCCCGCCGGGCCTCCCGTCCGCGTCCGCGTCCGCGGACAGGGGGACCTGCCGGGCTCCCGGCCGGACGGTCTCGCGCAGCTGGTCGCCGGTGCGCCGGAAGAAGTGCTGGATGACGGGCCCGCCCGCGGTGGCGACCACGCTGACCACCGCCGCCCCGCCGATCGTCCCGTAGACCCCGAGCTGCGAGGCGAGCACGGCCGCCGCGACCGTCGCGAGGGAGGTCCCGGCCACCTGAGCCACGCTCAGGTCGAGCTTCTTCTTCTCCGGTTCGACGTCCTGCGTAGCCTTCTGACCCATCGCCATCCCCTGCGTGTCCTGCCTCTCGCGCGTCATCCCTTACAGGAGTTACTGACACCCGGGCGAAACGATTAGTTCCGTTTCGGGGGATTCTGTGAAGCAGGACACCCGTGAGCGGACACGCGTGCAGGTCGGAGCCGACGGAGGGCAGCCCAACTCCCGCCACCGATGAGAACTTCGGCGGCGCGGCGGTCCACCCGGGTGGCCCGAATGGAGTACTGTGGCGAGCCCTGGGGCCGTCCTTCCTTTCGGATGTCCGGACCCGGGAGAGGGGGCCGGCTGATGGAAAACGGCACTCGAAGACCGGTGATGCCGCGGTATTGCACGGGTGCCTACTGCGCACAGTAACCGTTCGGTCACTGTGCGTGCCCAACAGGTAACCGTGCCATGACGGCGATCAAGGGCGCATGCCCGACACGCCGGTTTAACTCGGCAAGGTTGTGGCAGGCTGCACCCGGGCAGGCCACACTCGACTAGCGGAAGCAGCGACGCACGTGACGTCGGCAGGCACCACCCGGGAGGTCCCCATGCCCGAACTGCGTGTCGTGGCCGTCTCAAATGACGGCACACGACTGGTGCTCAAGGCTGGGGACAGCACGGAGTACACGCTTCCGATCGACGAGCGGCTGCGGGCCGCCGTGCGCAACGACCGCGCGCGGCTGAACCAGATCGAGATCGAGGTCGAGAGCCACCTCCGTCCCCGCGACATCCAGGCCCGCATACGGGCCGGTGCCTCCGCGGAGGAGGTCGCCCAGCTCGCCGGCATCCCCGTCGACCGCGTACGCCGCTTCGAGGGCCCCGTGCTCGCCGAGCGCGCCTTCATGGCCGAGCGGGCCCGCAAGACACCCGTGCGCCGGCCCGGTGAGAACACCGGACCGCAGCTCGGCGAGGCCGTGCAGGAGCGGCTGACGCTGCGCGGCGCCGAGAAGGAATCCGTCCAGTGGGACTCGTGGCGCCGCGACGACGGCACCTGGGAAGTCCTGCTGGTCTACCTGGTCGCGGGCGAGCCGCACTCGGCGAGCTGGACGTACGACCCGCCGCGCCGGCTGGTCGTGGCCGTCGACGACGAGGCCCGCTCGCTGATCGGCGAGTCGGACGACCTCCCGGCGACACCCGAGCCGAGCTTCCCGTTCGTGCCCCGGATCGCACGGCTGCCGCGCGACCGGCCGCTGGACCGCGCCCTCGACCGCCAGCTGGAGCGGCCCGTCGCGCCCACGCCGGACGCGGAGGAGGAGCGGGACACCCTGACGAGCCTGCTGGAGGCCGTCCCGAGCTTCCGCGGGGACCTCGTGGTCCCGGACCGCACCGAGCCGCCGGCCGAGGAGCCGGAGGCGGAGGAGCCGCCGGCACCCGCCGCGTCGGCGGGCGCCGGCTCCGCGTACGCCGACGTCCTGATGCCCCGTACGGTGGCGGGCCACCGCGACCGCCTGACCGGCACCACCGACCGCCAGGCCGAGGCCGACGGGGTCCGCCCCGGGCGGCGGGCGGCCGTGCCCAGCTGGGACGAGATCGTCTTCGGCACCCGCCGCAAGAAGCAGGAGTAGCGACGCCGCCGGACCCGCGGGTCCGGCGGCGTGGTGCCCCGCCCGGGACGACCCGGGCGGGGCACCGCCGCGCGGGCTACTGCGGGTCCGGGCCCGTGGCCACCGGGCGGGAGGGGTCGGCGGACCACTCCGACCAGCTGCCGGCGTACAGGTCGGCGGCAATGCCCGCCACCTCCAGGGCCAGGACCTGCTGGGCTCCGGAGACCCCCGAGCCGCAGTACACGCCCACCGGGGTCCCCTCCGAGACGCCGAGCCCGGTGAAGCGGGCCCGCAGCTCCGCCGCCGGCAGGAAACGGCCGTCCGGCCCCACGTTCTCCGCGGCCGGCGCCGACAGCGCGCCCGGAACGTGACCGCCGACCGGGTCGATCGGCTCGACCTCCCCGCGGTAGCGCTCCCCCGCCCGGGCGTCCAGGAGCACCCCCGCGCGGGCCCGCTCGGCGGCCTGGTCCGCGTCCAGCAGTCCGACCGCCCCCGGGGTTGGCTTGAAATCGCCCTCCTCGGGAGTCACCCGTTCGGCCGTCACCGCGCCGCCCGCCCCGGTCCACGCGGCCAGGCCCCCGTCCAGGACCCGTACCTCGGGGTGTCCCGTCCAGCGCAACAGCCACCACGCCCGGGCGGCGGCCCAGCCCTGGCCGCCGTCGTACACGACCACCGGCGCCTGCGCCGAGACGCCGGCCCGCCGCATCACCGCCCCGAAGGCCTCCGGGTCCGGCAGCGGGTGGCGGCCGCCCGACCCTGCCGGACCTGCCAGTTCGCGGTCGAGGTCGACGTACACGGCGCCGGGCAGGTGCCCGGTCTCGTACGCCGGCAGCTGATCGGGGCCGCCCAGCTGCCAGCGGACGTCCAGCAGGACCGGTGGCCGGGGTCCCGCCAGCTCGCTCTTCAGTTCGGCGGCGGAGAGGATCGCAGAGGTCGCAGTCATGCGGGCCATCCTCCTCCCCGCCCGCCTCCCGCGGCACGGGACAGGCGCCCGCTTCACACGCCCGTCAACCACGGGGCACACCGATCCGGTCATCTCTGCCCCGCGCCCGGCCGATCCGGCGCGGTCGGGGCGCGCCGAGCCCTCCGGGGTGGAAGCATCAGCACCGGCAAGCGGTACGACGGAGGAGACGCTGAGATGACCGAGGACGCGAACGCAACGCGGCGCACACCCGGCACACCGTGCTGGGTGAGCCTCATGGTGCACGGCCTCGGAACCACCGAGGACTTCTACGCGGACCTGTTCGGCTGGGAGTTCGTCCCCGGCCCGGAGCAGCTCGGCCCGTACGTACGGGCCCTGTTGAACGGCATCGAGGTGGCCGGCATCGGCGAGATGCCGCCCGACCGGCACCTGCCGGTGGCCTGGACCACGTACCTGGCCACGGACGACGCCGACGCCACCGCCGAGGCGATCCGCTCCTGCGGGGGCACGGTCGCGGTGGGCCCCCTGGACGCCGGCATCGCGGGGCGGGTGGCCATCTGCTCCGACCCGCTGGGTGCGATCTTCGGGATCTGGCAGGCCCAGACCCCGATGGGCACGGGCATGCACGGCGGGCCGGGCACTCCGGTGTGGAACGAGCTGGTCACGCAGGACACGTCCACGGTCGGCAAGTTCTACGAGCACGTCTTCGGCCACGAGGCGCAGGCCCACGCCGCCGCCTCCGACGACTTCGACTACCTGACCCTGCACTTGGACGGCCGGCCGGTGGCCGCGGTGCACGGGGTCGGGCGCTCGCTGCCGCACGACCGGGGGCCGCACTGGATGGCGTACTTCGAGGTCGCGGACACGGACGCCGCCGCCGACCGGGTCGCGGAGCTCGGCGGCCGGATCGTCGAGCCGCCCCGCGACGGGGTCAGCGGCCGACAGGCGGTCGTGGGCGATCCGGAGGGCGCGGTCTTCACCCTGGTGCAGTCGCGGCGGGGGTGAGGCGCTGAGGGAGTGCCCGGCCGGTCTCCCGGCGGGCGGAAACGACGCTGCCCGGCCGGAGCGAGCGCCGGACGGGCAGCCGATGGAGACCGTGGCGGGGTTCGAACCCGCGTAACCGGCTTTGCAGGCCGGCCCCTGAGCCACTCGGGCACACGGTCGTGGTGGTGCTGGTGGTGCTTCGTGCTCTGACCGTACGGGCCCGGATCACCGCCGGGGAAGGGCGCGGCCCCGGCCGCCACACACCTGTCACACGCCGTTCACGGTCGGCCGCCGGCTCCCGGCGGGGCACCACGCACTGGGCGGCGCCCCGCGAGCACCGCACGTGCACGCACCGTCCCTTCCCCGCCCCGGACGGAGCACGGGAACCGGGCGGTTCACGCTGTCCACGACGGCCCACGGCTCTCAACAACCGGGAACGGCCGCCGGCAAGCTCAAACCGCCGGGCCGGCGCGGCAACGGAACGGCCTTCAACGAGACGCGTGGCCGTCTGCTCACCGACCGGCTCGGGGGAGCCGGCACCGGAACACCGGCCGCGAACAGCAAGTGAGGATCGCATGACCCGCACCACCCCGCCCCGCCCGGTCGACGCCGAGGCCCTGTTCCCCGCGCTCGCCGGCTACCGCCGCACCAGCACCCGCCTCCACCCGCGCCCCGGCTCCCCGAAGACCGACGAGAGCTCGGTGGCCGGCCCGCTCCGGTGGCCCGCCGGCGAACCGTGGCCCGTGTGCACCGCCGTCCATCCCAAGGGCAGCGGACACCGGCTGTCCGACGTGCGCCTCCGGCGGCGGATCCTCGACGAGGCGTGGCACCGCGATCCCGGGTCAGGTCCCACGGCCGCGGAACGCGAGGTCCTGGACGCCCTCCAGCCGGGTCCGCACGCCCCGCGGATCGGCGACTCGGACTCGATTCCGCTGCTCGCCGCTGCACAGCTCTTCACCCGCGACATCCCCGATCTCACCGGACCGGACGGCTGTGACCTGCTCCAGATCCTCTGGTGTCCCTTCGAAGTGCACGGCCCCGACCGGACCGTCGACGTCGTGCTGAAGTGGCGGCGCTCCCAGGACGTGGGCGAGGTCCTCGCCGTGATCCCGGAACCTGTGGTGGTGGGCAGGCCCGAATGCGTCCCGAACCCGTGCGTGCTCCATCCCGAGCGCGTGGTGGAGCACGAGTACGAAGGCCTGCTGGACGAGGACCTCCAAGAGGCCATCGACACCTGGGAGGCGGGAGACGACGAAGAGGACGACGACGCCTTCGACTCCTCCTCCTCCTCCGACACCACCTTCGACACGTACGGGGAGTACGAGGCCGCCACGGCCGCCGCACGCGCGGAGGAGGCCGACGAGGTCACCTACCGGGGTGATCTGTCCATCGCGCCCGGCTGGAAGGTCGGCGGCTTCGCCTCGTGGCACCTCACCGACCCGGCGCACCTCGCCTGCGGAGTCTGCCGAGCACCCATGCCTCCCCTGCTCACCGTGGACGTCAGTGAATGGGACGGAGCCTCGGAGAGCTGGATCCCGCTGGAGGACCGGGACTTCCTTCCGGACAGCCGGATCAGCGACCCGACCGGCGTCTACCTCGGCCGCGGGCTCATGCGCGTCCACACCTGCCCGCCACCCCGGCGCATCCGCATCGGCTCAGCTTCCAGTAGGAGGCGCGTGCTGCCCGGCGGTCAGGCGTGGTTGACCGGGAGGACGTCCGGGGAGAGGGCGCCGGCATGGGCCGCGGCCGAAGTCATCCGCTTGCGGTGATGGCGACGGCACAGGACCTCGTAACCGATCTCCCCAGCCGGGCGGTTCACGTCACCGACCACCACCTGGGCACCCTCGACCACCATCTCGCCGCCCACCGTGCGGGCGTTGTGGGTGGCGCGGGCGCCGCACCAGCACAGGGCCTCGACCTGGAGCTGCTCCACGCGGTCCGCCAGCTCGATCAGGCGCTGGGAGCCCGGGAAGAGCTTCGTGCGGAAGTCCGTCGTGATGCCGAAGGCGAAGACGTCCAACCCTAGATCGTCCACGATGCGGTCCAGCTGGTCGATCTGGGCCGGGGCCAGGAACTGCGCCTCGTCCACGATCACGTGGTCCGCCTTGCCGCCCTTGGACAGCTGGGCCACCAGGTACGCGTACAGATCCACGCCCTCCGGCGCCTCCACCGCCTCGGCGACACCCCCGAACTCCGCGGACGAGCGTGGCTGGGGATGACTTCGGCTCGGCTGACACCAGTGCCCTTCGAGCCCCACAGAGCCATGACATGGGCCGTAGGTGATTGGGGTGGGGGCCCTGGGACATGCACGACGCCAAGGCTGCCAACTCTGCCGGCTCCACACTTCTGCGAACTCGCGGCCGAGTGCCTGCTGGACAGCGCCGGCTTGGAGACGCCGCACGCCTACACCGGCCCCATGCAACCTGTTTCGTGCTCCGGCCGCGCCCTCCTACGACCGAGGGAGACAATCCTCAGGTCGTTCGGTTCGATTCAGGTCCAGAGATCAGAGTTCGCGGATCGTCGATGTCAACTACAATCTCGAATCCCGAGGTTGAGCTGAAGGTGGCGACGTTTCCGGACAGCTGGATCCGATCAAAGGGATTGGATTCCATGAAGAAAATTGCCCAGATAAGCGCACGGTCGACAGTCAACCGCGCAATGAACCCCTCGGACCCGTAACAGCCCTCGCCACCCCACAGCAGCCCCTTGCTCCCCAGGTCTACTGCGGCCAGCCCATCGACGGAAGACAACCAGGCCGGATCGCTCTCCAGGATCTCATCCAGGTCGAACGGTGCGAGCACCCTCAACCCGCTCGGCACGCCGGAGTCGAGGTCAACATCGCAGGAGTGCCCGTCTGCAAAATGCAGGGCGTCTCTGATGGGAAGCTGAAAATCTTCCCATAGGCGTTCGATCGCGGTCATCTGGGCTTGCACTTCCCGTTGCGCACGTGCTGTGGCCTCTCTTGTAGTCCCGCCGGGGGGACCGGCTCGCCTAGTTCAATTCTGTTCCGCCCAGAATTCATGCGCCTTCTGAATTGCTCCGCCCATGTTCGTCCGGTTGTCGAATCGGGGTGAACCGCGTTCGGATCAATTCGTCGACTGGCCTCCCCACTTCGCGTGCGGGTGCCGTCCGGGCTGGTTTTGGATATGCGGTGACCCAGGGAGTGGTAGGCGTAACTGAGAGCCGAAAGACGGTGCGGGACGGGCTCAGATTCCGTGCGTCGACAGGCAGAAGGGATGACCCGCCGGGTCCAGGAGCACCCGCCACACGTCGGGCCGCGGCTGGAAGGAAGGCAGGACGGCACCCAGTGCGAGCATCCGCTCCTGCGCGGCGTCCAGGTCGTCGACGCCCAGTTCGAGGTGGGCCTGCTTACTGTGGGTGGGATCAGGCCAGGCCGGAGGCTGGAAGCCGGCCTGGCGGACGAAGCCGAGCCCAGGGGCTCCCTCCCGCCCCAGCAGGACAAAGTCGTCACTGCGGTACAGCAGGGGCAGGTCCAGGGCATCGCCGTAGAAGCGGGCCAGCTCAGCCGGGTCAGGACAGTCGAAGTCGATGGAAAGCAGACGGATCTCCGGGTTTCTCATGGGACGGACCGTAGGCCATGACCCTGACAGGACGTGTCCTGGTCATACGGGACACTGGGTGACTGTGATCAGGACTTCCTCCCGTCTGCTGCGCTTGGTTTCGCTGCTGTCCGTGCGCCCCGAATGGACCTGCCGTGAACTGGCCGAGCGCATGGCGGTCACCGACCGCACAGTCCGCCGGGACATCGCCCGGCTGCGGGACTTGGGCTACGGAGTCGAATCCGCTCCCGGCCCCTGGGGCGGCTACCGGCTCGGCCCCAGTACCCGGATGCCGCCGCTGGTACTGGACGGCGAGGAGGCTCTGGCCGTCGCTGTCGCCCTGCGCGAAGCCGCGCTCAACGGAGTCCTCGGCACCGGTCAAGCCGCCCTCTCCGCACTGCTCAAGCTCCGCCAGAGCCTGCCCACACACCTCGCGGACCAGCTGAGCACACTGGACGGGGCACTCGAACACACTCCCCGCTCCGGTGAACCGCAGATCGACACGCCTCTGCTGCTGGAACTGGCGCGAGCCTGCCACGGCGCACTCCGCACCACCCTCTCCTACCGGAACCACGCCGGTCAGGCCTCCGTGCGAGCCGTAGACCCGTACCGCCTGGTCCACACCGGCCTGCGCTGGTACCTGGTCGCCCGGGACGTCACCAAACAGGAATGGCGTACATTCCGCGCCGACCGGGTGGTGAACGTACGCCCCACGACCGAACCAGTCGACCTGACCGATCCGCCTGACGCCGCAGCACTGGTCTCCTGGGGGATCGCGAGCGTCGTCTACCCGGTGTACACGACGATCCGCCTCCCGCTCCCCCTGGACCGTGCCTTGCAAAAAGTCCCACCCACCATCGGCACACACAGCCCTGACGGCCCCGAAGCCACCATGATTCAGATCGGCGGCAACAGCACCGACTGCCTCGCCGACTACCTCATCAGCCTGGCCACGCCGCTCACGGTGCTGTCCCCGAAGGAGGTACGCCAGGCACTCGTCCGCCACGCCCACGCTCTCCTGGCAGCCAACCGCTGACAGCGACGAGCAAGGCGACGAAGCATCACGATCCCCAGGACGGAGAGGCTTCACCGCCCCCACCGTGAAGCGCCGCAAGCGCACGAACGGACCAGGCCCGACGCTGAATGTGGTGACTGGGCAGGAGGAAATCGTCATCCGTGAAGCGGCAACGGAAGCGAGGCCGGCAGATACGCCAGTCAGGCGTGGTTGACGGGGAGGACGTCCGGGGAGAGGGCGCCCGCGTGGGCCGCGGCCGAGGTCATCCGCTTGCGGGGGTGGCGACGGCACAGGACCTCGTAACCGATCTCCCCAGCCGGGCGGTTCACGTCACCGACCACCACCTGGGCACCCTCGACCACCATCTCGCCGCTCACCGTGCGGGCGTTGTGGGTGGCGCGGGCGCCGCACCAGCACAGGGCCTCGACCTGGAGCTGTTCGAGGCGGTCCGCCAGTTTGATCAGGCGCTGGGAGCCGGGGAAGAGTTTGGTGCGGAAGTCCGTCGTGATGCCGAAGGCGAAGACGTCCAACCCTAGATCGTCCACGATGCGGTCCAGCTGGTCGATCTGGGCCGGGGCCAGGAACTGCGCCTCGTCCACGATCACGTGGTCCGCCTTGCCGCCCTTGGATAGCTGGGCCACCAGGTACGCGTACAGATCCATGCCCTCCGGCGCCTCGACCGCCTCCGTCACCAGGCCGAGTCGGGACGACAGCTTGCCTTCGCCCGCGCGGTCGTCGCGGGTGAAGATCACGCCCTGGAGTCCCCGCGCATCGCGGTTGTGCGCGATCTGGAGCGCCAGTGTGCTCTTTCTTGACCATCCACCAACTCATTCAACTGCCGTCGCCGTGGCAAGCACGCACTCAGAGAACGCGCGGCGCGCCTCGGACGGCTACTCGACCTTACGGAGACAGACCTGCCAGTCCCCGGCCGGGTCGTCCACGTGGTCGAGTTTCCAGGGCTCTCCCCGGACGGAGAAGGTGTCGCCCGGCTCAAGGGTGTACTTCCGTTCCTCTCCGTCGTCCACCACTAGGCGGACCGTGAGGGGAAAGCCAGGGCGGGCTTCCACACGGATCACGCCGAAGAAGGCGAGGGCGGTTGGCGTCGGAACTCCACGAAAGACAAAGATCTCAGTAGTCACCTGATCACTCCAAGGTGGTGTATCGGGGTCGGATGTTGCCCTTGAACTGTGGAAGTGTCAGAGGCTCGGGATGGTTCCTGTTCCAAGGATTACGCAGGTGAATCCTTCCCCGGTCGTCCACTCTGGTCACTTCGTACGCATGGGCCGGTTCCAGATCGTGCGACAGGGGGCCACCGATCTCCTTCTCGGAATGCGTACCGACCAGCACGGGCTTGTCTTCGGCGAGCCGCTGCCGGAGATCCCCCATGAGCTGCTTGTCGGGACTGACCCCGTAGCGGTCGTACTGTTGGGGAAAATCCCAAACGGCTGCGGGCCGGCCGGTAAGTTGAGTGAGAAGTTCAGCACGGCCCGAGGCGCCGCCCCCCTGGTCAAGCCGGACGTAGCCCTCGGGGACCACAGAGGCCCCCCGCATCTTCTGCCCCTCGGCCCACCGGTCGCGACGCTCTTCGCTCCAGGCCTGATCGCTACCCGCGATCGCCTTCTCCAGTACGGGCACCCACGCCACCCCGGTGGCCGTGGAGTCCGCGAAGGCAGGTCGGTCAGGGCTGGAGTCGAAGACCGGGAGGTCAGGGGTCACGGTCAGACGGATTTCCCGGCCGGTGGGCTCGTACCGGTCGCGCGCATGGTTGAACTTCGCCTCATGAAGCCTGACCGCGTAGTTGCCGTCCTCGGTTTCGCTGACACACTCGCGTATCGCTTCGGGGCAATGCCCTGCGACAGCACCGAGCGTGGCCACAATGCCGCAGTCGTAGAGGCGCCCTTGCTGTGTCTGCTCGCGCGAGGGATCTCCGTCGAAGAGCGGTGTCCGGGTGCCATCGGCGCGGTCGAGTGGAGTGCCGTAACGGTCGGGGACCGCAGCCGGGCGTCGGCCCGGATTCTGGAACGCCGGGCGATCGACCGTGTCAGCCAGGCGCTCCGACCGGTCCGTATCTTCCCTTCCCCCGCCTGTCAGCTGTTTCAGCCTGTCCAGGACTCCGCCTTCGAAGACGTGCTCGTCAGAGCCGAGGCTGTCGTACGGTGCGGGAGCGTCGCCGGCGTGGGGGGTGTCGGAAACCCCCACGGGTTCGGATGGCTCGGTGCGAGCTCCCGCGGCGTCGGTGGGCTGGAGCGGCTCGGGCGCCGAGTCGCGGTCGTCAGCCGGGGACACCGCATCGGCACGGGTAGCCGCCCCGGGTGGTTCGGGGGCATCGTCCGACGCCGGTACGGGCGCGGGCGCCTCGTTCTCTTCGGGGAACCCTCCACCGGCCAGATCGTGGGTTTCCGCCGGTCCCGGCGCTTCGGCGGGATCCGGCGCCGTGTCCGGGTCCGCGACTTCGGCCGGATATGCGGGCTCCACCGTGCCGGGTGACTCAGCCGGCTCCGGGACCACGGTGGGCTCGAAGGCTTCGGCGGGCTCGGGGGCATCCGTGGACCCGGGGGCCGCGTCGTCAGGTGCGGGCGTCTCGGTCGGGGCGGGGGCGGCGTCCGGGACCGGCCCGACTGGCTCGGGCTCGGCAGGCTCGGCAGGAGCTTCCGCGGCGTCTTCGGGTGCAGCCGGCTCGGGCGCCGAGTCGGGGGCATCGGCCGACTCCCGGACAGGAGCAGATGCCTCGTCCGCTTCGGGAACCCCGGACGCCGCCGGGTCATGGGCTTCCGTCGGTTCCGGTGCCTCGGTGGGATCCAGAGCGTCAACCGGGTGCGTAGGTTCCACCAGCCCCTGGGACTCAGCCAAGGCCTGCGCTTGAGCGGGCACTGGGGCCTCGCTCTGGTCCACGGTCTCGACCGGGGCGTCGGCAGGATCAGGAGCTTCTGCCGAGTCGTCCGGCGGGGACGGCGCGGGAGCATCCGTGGTCTCCGGCGGGGACGGCGCTTCGGGGGCCGGAGGCTGCTCTGCCGGGCGGTCGCTCACTGGAGGGCTCCCGGACGGGTGTTGTCACGGTAGAGACGGACCCACGGGAGGGTGTTGCGCTGCCAGGCGGCTCTGGCGACATGGATGAAGACGCAGGCCCGGTAGTCGGTCACCGCGGTCTCGGAGCCCCCCACCTGCGCGGGCAGGGGGACCGTGTCGGCCAGGGTGCCGACCCAGTCCGCGGTGTCGCGCCACCAAGTGGCCTGTTCCGGCCTCGTCTTCGGATACTGGACGACGCGTTCTTTGAGCTTCGACCCGTGCTCGGGCCACACCGCAGTGGCGGCCCGGGAGCGGAAGGCGCACCGGTGCTGGCAGCCGTCGCAGTCGGGGAACGGCGCCAGGGTGGCATCGACCGCTTGAGACCCACCCGCGAAAGCCTGGAAGCGGGCAGTCAGTTGGGCATCCGATGCCAGAGGAGCACGGCTTACGCCTGCCTCCGCCGCCGCCTGCGCACGCACATCGGGGACTCGGAGCAGCGCCGGGCGGTCGATCCGGTCATGGTGCGCGAATGCCTGGAAGGGCTCCAGCGAGGCGGCGTACCGCTCCTGGTCGGGCGAGAAGCGCATGGTCCCGCCGATGAGGTTGCGATCCTCGGCGGACGGCAGCCGGTGCATGACCTTGAGGTTGGTGTTCTTGTACGCGTCCTCGACCAGCTTGCCGGGGACCTGCTCGACGATGACGATGCCCTCGCCGTACTTGCGGTTCTCCGCCAGTGTGTTGGCGAAGGCCTGGGCGGCCCGGGCCTGGGCGTTGCCCTCCTTCGCGTCGCCGCCGTGTCCGGCCGGATGTCCGAGCAGGCGATGGGCCTCCTCGATCACGGTGACATGGGCGAGGGAGTCGCCTTCGCGATTCGCCTTGTAGTACTCGGTCATCGTCTGGAGAAGCAGCGCGGTGATGAGCGACTGCTCCTTCTCGTTGTCGCCGACGCCGGCGAGTTCGACGATCACCGGCCGCCGCAGCAGCTCCTCCACCGGATAGGAGCGGGTGACGTCCAGGGTCGTGCCGCAGGCTCCCTCCGCCAGGGACTCCGCACGCAGGCGGGACGCGGCGACGATGTTGTCCCGTACTTCGCCCGAGTAGTCGAGCTGCTCGCACTGCTTGCGCATCTCCGTGATGAAGTCACGCAGCGTGGGCCAGTCCCCGATGCGGGAGGGCTCCGCGATGTCGGTGGGCACGATGCCCTTGCGCGCGTACGTCGCGCGAAGCGCCCGGTTGTAGATGCTGGGCAGGGGGTCCCAGAGGCCGAAGGCCGCGTCGAAGCAGGCCATGAGTCCGGCGATATGGGTACTGATGCGCACCCCGGACGGCACCTCGAAGGGGTTGAGGCGCAGCGGCGCGATCGTCTCGTCGCCGACGGTGAGGACCAGCAGGTCCTCGAACCCGGGTCGGGTGGCGAGCCAACGGTAATCGTTCAGTGTGGAGTTGACGGGTTCGAGGACCAGGAAGGGTATGTGGTGATCGCGCCACAGCTGCTCGCAGAACGCGAGGGTGGTGTTGGTCTTGCCGGAGCCGGTGGTACCGACGATCAGGGCGTGCCGGGTGAGGTCGCCGATGCCGATGCCGATGGGTCCGGCGGGGACGTCATGGACGAGCTGACGTCCGAGGACGATCGCGGGACCATCGGTGCGGTACTCGGTCTCGCCGGCCATGCCAGGGCGGCGTACGGGAAAGCCGGCCATGTGTCCGCTGACCGCCAGGGGCAGCCGGAAGGCCGCGACGGCCTCACGGGTGTCGACGAGTTCGGCGAGCAGCCGCAGCGGCGGGGAGAGTGGTTCGGGCAGCCGCCAGCAGTGGTCGCCGCCCCATCGCGGCTGCTCCAGGGTGGTCAGCCCCTGCCATGCCGCGGGCAGCTCGCCGGGCGCGGGCCAGGCGACGGTGTGGGCGCGGCCGTTGACGGTCTCGGTGAGAACGCCCGCCTCCCGGGCACGCTCCTGCGGGGACACCGTGGCGCCGACGAGTTCGGCGAGGGATTCCGGCAGGGGCGCCGGCGAGGCGAGGGCTATGCGTATGCGGAACACGCGGTCGGTGTAGCGGCGGGCGGCGTCGGCGTAGACCCGGGCGGCGTCCACGGCGAAGGCGTCGGGGGCGAGCTGGGCGCCGGGGGACCAGAGCCCGTCGGGCAGTTGCCCAGGGGTGCCGAGACGTCCGTACTGCGTGGCGATGCGGTGCAGGAACGGGCCGAAGTCAGGCGGTACGACGTACGGCTCCAGCCCGACGCTGAGCGTCACGGGGTGCGGATGCGCTGCCAGGGCCTGCCAGAGCATGTCCCACGGCGGGGCCGCCGCGGTGAACGGCTGCGGCGCGAGGTAGTAGTGCACGCCCGCGTCCGGCCGGTTGGGCAGCCCGCTGTGGTAGCGCTTGCGGATCTCCGCCACTCCGGCCGCCGGGTCGGGCGTGAAGGGGGTCAGCAGCCGTGCCGTCTCGTCGCCGTCCTCGACCGGCGTGGCGTGCACGTGCCGGGGCAGCGCTGCCATCCGGTCGCGGAGCGCGCGTGCGGCCGCTTCGGCACGCTCCGCGGTGGGCGCTGCCACCCGGCCGAGCAGAGCGCAGGAGAGCCTGCGCTCCGCGGGGTCGCTGAGGTAGCGCAGCTCGATCCGTTCACCGTGGGCGGTGTCCCACTGCCCCGCCAGCCAGGCGGTCTCGGCGGCCACCGCCTTGATCCTGCGCTCCGATTCGGGCAGGTCCGCGTACTCCTGGGTCTCGGTGAGGTCCGCGGCGGCGTCAATGCGCACGGCCGTCCACGCCCAGACAGTCGTGCCGTCGCTGACGGTCAGTACGCCGCCCAGCCCGGCAGCGCTCAATTCCCGGACCAGGGCGAGCCGTGCGGCGGAGCGGGCGGGGCCGGCGGGTTCGGCGGGGCGTAGTGAGGCGGGGCGGTTCCCGGGGCCTGCGGAGCCACGTACGTGTGGTTCGTGCGCGGCGGCATGGGCGGGGCGGAGGGCCCGGGCACAGAGCCGGGCAGGGGACCGCCGTTACCGTGTCCGGCTTCCGGCGCGGTGGCGCTGGAGCCGGACTGGATGGGCGGCTCCTGGCCGAAAGCCGTCGCCATCGGCACCTCGATGCCCTGGACCGCCGCCTCCACACCCTCGCGGGCCGCGGAGTGCACGGCCTCGCGCATGGCGCGCGGTCGCTCGGTGCGGAGCATCTGGTTGATGTCGCCCGCACGGTTGAACATGCCGCCGACGAGATCCTTGAGGAAGTGGCCGATGAGCACCGCTCCGTTGCGGCTGCGCCACATCGTCCATCCGACGTACAGGCTGGTCCCGTACCCGAAGACCGTGACGTAGGCGACGTACCGGCCACTCCTGATGACGAGCCGGTTGTTCACGACCTCCGGCAGGAGGTCGCTGCGGATCCGGACCGGCACCGCGGACACGGGGATCTTCCGCCGGGCGAGCGAGCCGTAGATCGCCGCGTACGCGGACGACGACGCGGCGTGCTTGTCCTCCAGCAGCGTCTTCCACTCCGAGACCGGCTCGTTGATGCGGGCGGCGAGGAGGACCACCCAGAAGGCGATGAAGGAAAGGACCTGTCCGACGCCGAGTTCGTTCCCCGAGTCGAAGGGACCGGAACTCGACGTGAGCGCGGGCACCAGACCGAAGATCAGGAAGACGAGGAAGGAGACCACGAACGCCTGGAACCAGAGCTGGAACACGGTGCGGAACGACACGGACTCGTCGAAGCTCAGCTCGACGTCTTCGTACCGCATCGTCTGGTTGCGGTAGGCGGCATTCGGCCCCATCGCTCCCGTGGCCGCCCAGCCGGCCGAGGCCCCGGTCTGCATTCCGTCCATGTTCCCATTCCCCCGTCTGCGCCCGCGAGTTGATCACTTTAGCGCAGGCGTCCGACAGCGGACTCACCGGTCCTCCGCGCACGGACGGCCGGTCGACAGTGTGCGGATCACCCCCGGTGGAAGTTCGAGGCGATGCACACGAATCACTGGTCGGGCAGCTGTACCGAGAGGACGGTCAGGCGTGGTTGACCGGGAGGACGTCCGGGGAGAGGGCGCCCGCGTGGGCCGCGGCCGAGGTCATCCGCTTGCGGTGGTGGCGGCGGCAGAGGACCTCGTAGCCGATCTCCTCCGCCGGGCGGTTGACGTCGCCGACCACGACCTGGGCGCCTTCGACGACCATTTCGCCGCCTATCGTGCGGGCGTTGTGGGTGGCGCGGGCTCCGCACCAGCACAGGGCCTCCACCTGGAGCTGCTCCAGGCGGTCCGCCAGTTCGATCAGGCGCTGGGAGCCGGGGAAGAGTTTGGTGCGGAAGTCGGTGGTGATGCCGAAGGCGAAGACATCCAGGCCAAGGTCGTCCACGATCCGGGCCAACTGGTCGATCTGGGCCGGGGCCAGGAACTGCGCCTCGTCCACGATCACGTAGTCCGCCTTGCCGCCCTTGGACAGCTGGGCCACCAGGTACGCGTACAGATCCATGCCCTCCGGCGCCTCGACCGCCTCCGTCACCAGGCCGAGTCGGGACGACAGCTTGCCCTCGCCCGCACGGTCGTCACGGGTGAAGATCACACCCTGCAGACCCCGCGCGTCGCGGTTGTGCGCGATCTGGAGCGCCAGTGTGCTCTTTCCGCAGTCCATCGTTCCGGAGAAGAACACCAGCTCGGGCATGGGAAGTACGGGGCCTTTCAGGTCGTGGTCGGCAGTGCGGAGGGCGGGGGGGCCAGGGCGAGGGCGTCAGGAGCGGATTTCGAGCAGCGGGACCAGCTGCTCGGCCGCCGTCATGGAGCCGTGCATTCCGACGAGGGCGGACTCGTTGGGCTCGCTCCGCGAGGCGGTGATCGCGACGTCGGCCTGGGCGGCCGCGACCACGTCCCCGATCCGGCCGAGGACCCGCTCGTCGCACTCCCCCGGCGGGCCGAACCAGCCCAGTTCCAGGGCCTCTTCGCGGCCCGCGACCCAGAACCGGTCGCCGAGCACCTCGCGCCACACGGTCAGTACGTCGGCCTCGGCGCCCGGCACCGCGTAGACGTGCCGGGCCCGGCCCTCGCCGCCCAGCAGGGCCACGCCCGCGCCCAGCTCCCAGTCGTCGTCGTAGTCGATCCGGGCTTCCTCGTCGAACGGGACGTCCACCATGCCGTGGTCCGCCGTCACGTACAGGGCGGTCCGCGGCGGGAGTTGCTCGGCCAGGCGCTGCACCAGGCGGTCGACGTACATCAGCTGGCCGCGCCAGGCGTCGGAGTCCACGCCGTGCCGGTGGCCGGCGCCGTCGAGCTCGCTGTAGTACGTGTACACGAGCGAGCGGTCGCCCGCCGCGAGGCGCTCGGCCGCCAGGTCCATGCGCTCCTCGCCCGTCATCCGGCCGAGGAACGTGCCGCCGCTCAGAGCGACCTTGGTCAGCGGAGTGGTCTGGAAGGCGGGCGAGGACACCTGCGCGGTCGCGACCCCGGCCTTGTCGGCCAGCTGGAAGACGGTCGGGTACGGCTGCCAGGGCTTCGGCGCCGTCCACGGCTGCCAGCGGAGCTGGTTCATCAGTTCGCCGGTGGCAGGGTTGCGCACGGCGTACCCGGGCAGGCCGTGCCGGGCCGGCGGCAGGCCGGTGCCGACGGAGGCCAGCGAGGTCGCGGTGGTCGCCGGGAACCCGGCGGTGATCGGGCGGCCGGTGCCGCCGCGCGAGCCGGCGAGGAGGGAGGTGAGGTACGGGGCCTCGTCCGGGTGGGCCTTGATCTGCTCCCAGCCCATGCCGTCGACCAGGAACACGCAGTTCCGGTCGGCCGGGGTCAGCTCCGCGATGGCGGCGGTGAAGCCGGGTACGCCCTGGCCGGCGACGAGGGTCGGCAACAGGTCGGCGAGCGAGCCGGTGCCGTACTCCGGGACCGGGGCGCCGGCGAGGTCCAGCAGTTCCGGCTCGTCCGCCCAGGGGTGCGCCGCGGGCTGCGCCATCAGCGGGCGGCGGGGGCGGAGGTGGCCGCCGTCGCTTCGCTGAGCGCCTGCGCGAAGACCAGCGTCTGGCGCACGGCCTCCGGGCCGTCGCCGGCCTCGCTGACCCGCAGGCTGAGGTCGTCCGCGGTGGAGTTGCCGGTGTAGCCGTGGTCGGCGTCGCAGTTGGAGTCGCCGCAGGCGGCCGGCTCAAGGTCGATCCGGGAGACGGCGCCCCAGCCGATGGTCAGGACGACCTCGCGGGGCAGGGTGCCCGGGGTGTAGGACTCCGGGTTGGCGACGACGCGGCTGAGCACGACCGAGGAGATGCTGGAGAGCTTGACCGACTCGGTGGACGTGGTCGCGTACGGGGACGGGGACCCCGCGTCGGCTGCCTGCTCGTCGGTGTGGCTGACGATGAACCGGTTGCCGGTCAGGACCAGCACGGTGACGTGGCGGCGCACCTCGTTGGAGTCGAAGGTCGTCTCCTGGTGGACCAGGTACGACGAGATCGGCTCGCCGCCGACCGCGGCCTCCACGGCCTCGGCCACGAGGGCCGGGTAGTAGCCGCTGCGCTCGATCGCCGTGCGCAGCCCCTGGGTCGTCGTACCGGATTTCGCCATGAGGTCCATCCTAAGGCCCGTACGGTGCGTCTCGGCCGCGCCGTACCCGCTCGCTACCCTCAGTAGCTGGGCAGGGTCCGCGGGCCAAGGTCGCCGCGGGCTGGCGGGTGGGCGACCCGGACGGCCGCGCTGAGCACGGAGAGGCCTTCGGCGGCGACCACGACCGGCTCCAGCGAGACCCCGACCACCTCGGGGTGGTCGTCGACGAGCCGGGACAGCCGCAGCAGCAGCTCTTCCAGAGCCGGGGTGTCCACGGGCGCGCTGCCGCGCCATCCGAAGAGGAGGGGCGCCGCCCGGATGGAGCGGATCAGCGCGGCCACGTCCCGGTCGGTGGCGGGGACCAGGCGGTGGGCGGTGTCGCCGAGCAGCTCGGAGGGGACGCCCGCGAGCCCGAAGGAGAGGACGGCGCCGGCCCCCGGGTCGATGACGGACCGTACGACGGTGTCGACGCCGCGCGGGACCATCGCCTGGACCACGGGCTGGAGCTCCGCCGGCTTGCCGAGCGCCTGGCTGAGTTCCTCGTACGACCGCCTCAGCTCGGCCTCGCCGGTGAGGTCGAGCCGTACGCCGCCCAGGTCCGCCCGGTGGCGCAGGTGGGGGGCGGTCGTCTTCAGGGCCACCGGGTAGCCCAGGATCGCGGCGGCCCGGACCGCCGCGTCGGCGCTCGGCGCGGGCAGGGTGGTCAGGAGGCGGATGCCGTACCGGCCGAGCAGCTCGCGGGCTTCCCACTCGCCGAGGGTCAGCACGGTCCCGGCGGCGGCGTTGGCCAGCAGTCCGGCCAGCTGGTCGGCGGCGCCGGCCTCGTCGATGTCCTCGTACCCCGGGACCGAACCGGATTCGGCGAGGCCCCGGCGCCACTGGCCGTAGCGGACCGCCTCCGCGACCGCCTTGACGGCCCGCTCGCCGGCGGGATAGGCGGGGATCCGGGTCCCGGCGGGGGGCTCCCCGCCGCGGGCGGGCCCGGCCGGGGGCCGGAACGGGGCGGCGGCGGGCTCCTCCCGGGGCAGCGTCGGGGCGGAGGCGCGCGGGGCCCCCCGTACGGCGGACAGCGCCTCGACGAGCTCGCCGAGCTCCACGTGGACCACGGCCACCGGCTTGCCCGGCACCTCGGCGACGGCGGCGCGCAGGGCGCCGGCCAGGTCGTCGGCCGGGGCCTGCTCGCTCACCCAGGGGATGGCGGTGACGATCACGGCGTCGCAGTCGTCGGAGGCCAGCGCGGCGGCCAGGGCCGTACGGAAGTCCGCCGGGGAGGCGGCGGTGGTCAGGTCGAGCGGCGGCAGCGGGCGCAGGCCCTGCGCGAGGCAGGCGTCGTAGGTCAGGACCCCGAGGGACTCGGAGTTGCCGAGGATCGCGATGCGGGGGCCGGCGGGCAGCGGCTGGGCGGCCAGCAGCAGGCCGACGTCGACGAGCTCGGTGACGGTGTCGACGCGGATCACGCCGGCCTGCCGCAGCAGGGCGGAGACGGTGGCGTCCGGCAGCCGGGTGCCCGGCACGACGTGGCCGGCCGGGGTGTGGCGGCCGCCCCGGACGACGACCACGGGCTTCTCGGCCGCGGTCCGGCGGGCGAGGCGGGTGAACTTGCGCGGGTTGCCCAGGGTTTCGAGGTAGAGCAGGGCGACGTCGGTGGTGTCGTCCTCGTACCAGTACTGGAGGATGTCGTTGCCCGAGACGTCGGCCCGGTTGCCCGCGGAGACGAAGGACGACAGCCCCTCGCCGCGCCGCAGCAGGGCGGAGAGCAGGGCGATGCCGATGGCCCCGGACTGCGTGAACAGGCCGATCCGGCCGCGCATCGGCATCGGCGCGGGAGTCAGGGAGGCGTTGAGCTCCACCTCCGGCGCCGTGTTGATCACGCCGAAGGCGTTCGGCCCGATGAGGCGCATGCCGTACGAGCGGACCTGGCGGACGAGTTCGCGCTGGCGGGCGAGGCCGGCCGGGCCGCTCTCCCCGTACCCGGCGGACAGGACGACGAGCCCCTGCACCCCGTGGTCGCCGCAGGCGGCCACGGCCTCGGGGACGCGGTCGGCGGGGACCGCGATGACGGCGAGGTCGACGGGGGCTCCGATGGCGCCGACCGTGCGGTAGGCCCGTACGCCGTCGATGAGGTCGCGCGTGACGGCCTCGTTGACCGCGTAGAGGTGGCCGTGGAAGCCGCTGTCGCGCAGGTTGCGCAGGGCCGCGGCGCCCACGCCGGCGCCGGAGCGGCTGACGCCGACCACCACGACCGAGCCGGGGGTGAGCAGCCGCTGCACGGAGCGGGCCTCGGCGCGCTGTTCGCGGGCGCGCTGGACGGCGAGGGACTCGGCGGTGGGTTCGATGCCGAGGGTGAGGTGGACGGAGCCGTCCTCGAAGCTGCGCTTCTGCTCGTAGCCGGCGTCCGTGAACACCTTGATCATCTTGTTGTTGGCGGGCAGCACCTCGGCGGCGAACCGCCGGATGCCGCGCTCGCGGGCGACCGCGCCGATGTGTTCGAGGAGCGCGGAGGCGACCCCGCGGCCCTGGTGGGCGTCCTGGACGAGGAAGGCGACCTCGGCCTCGTCGGAGGGGCCGGTGGCGGACCGGCCGTCGGCGCCGATGCGGTCGTAGCGGACGGTGCCGATGAACTCCCCGCCGATGGTCGCCGCGAGGCCGACCCGGTCCACGTAGTCGTGGTGCGTGAAGCGGTGCACGTCCCGGTCGGAGAGCCGGGGGTAGGGGGCGAAGAAGCGGTAGTACTTCGACTCGTCCGAGACCTGTTCGTAGAAGCTGACCAGACGCGCCGCGTCCTCGGTGGTGATGGGCCTGATCCGGGCGGTGCCGCCGTCGCGCAGGACGACGTCGGCCTCCCAGTGGGCCGGGTACGCGGGGTCCGACTCGGTGGTCATGGGGCCACCTTACGGCGGGTGCCGGCGCGGCAGCGCTCGCGCGGCGCGTAGGCAGGCCGGGGCAATTCGGTGCAAGGTGGGGAGGGTCGAACGGCGGCACATCGGGGCCCAAGGTCGGTCGGAGCATTCGGGGCGTCGTGAGAGACTGGTCTAGACAACCGTAAGAACCTGAAGGGCATCACCATGGCAGAGCGCCGCGTCAACGTCGGCTGGGCCGAGGGCCTGCACGCTCGTCCCGCCTCGATCTTCGTCCGGGCGACGACCGCTTCCGGCGTCCCGGTGACCATCGCGAAGGCCGGCGGCGACCCCGTCAACGCCGCTTCCATGCTGGCGGTCCTGGGCCTGGGCGCCCAGGGCGGCGAGGAGATCGTCCTCGCCTCCGAGGCAGACGGTGCGGACGCCGCGCTGGACCGCCTCGCGAAGCTGGTGGCCGAGGGCCTCGACGAGCTCCCCGAGACCGTCTGACCCCTCGGGTTCGACCACACCCGTACACGGAAGCCGCGGCCCGCGCCCCTGGGGGACCGCGGCTTCCGCGCTCCCCTCGCGGGACGCCCGCGGCGGCGGCCCGGGACGCCGCAGGCCCGCGTGGACGGCCGGGGCACCGCCCGCCCGCGGGGACGGTCCGGACGCCGGGCTTTCACCGGGCCGGCCGGACCGCCGCGACACATACGGCTCGCCGGAATTCAGCCCGGCCAGGAATTCAGCCGCACCGCAAGAATTCGACCGCACGCCGAAATGACACCGCCCGGAATTCCGGCAGCGGCGCGCGGATACCCGTTCTTTGTATACGGCGCCTGTTAATGCCGGCCGCTCGACATGTTTACGGCAGGTTGCGAAGTCCTCACGACGGCCCGCGGCCGCGGCCGGTGCGCCGCCGAGGCGCGGTCAGCGTGCATCGCGGTCAGGGCGCGCGCCCGCTCGGCGTCCCCGCGGGCCACCGCGTCCACGATGGCGCCGTGCTCCGCCCAGGACTCCACGGGCCGGGCCGGGGCCTCCACCACGTACATCCAGGCGACCTTGTGCCGCATCTGCGTGAGCAGCGCGATCAGTCCCGGGCTGCCCGAGGCCTGGGCCAGCGTCTCGTGGAACCAGCCGCCCAGGGACCGCAGGTCCTCCCCCTGCCCCCTCCTGGCCCGTTCCTGGCCCAGCCTGACCAGCCCGCGAAGCACCTTCAGGTGGGCTTCGGTGCGCCGCCGCGCGGCCCGGGCGGCGGCGAGGGGTTCCAGCAGCATCCGCAGCTCCAGGAGGTCGGCGGCCTCCTGCTCCGTCGGCTCGGCGACGCAGGCGCCCGCGTGCCGCCGCGTGGTCACGAACCCCTCGGACTCCAGGGTCCGCAGCGCCTCGCGGACCGGGACGCGCGAGACCCCGTACCGGCGGGCGAGGACCTCTTCGGTGAGTCTGCTGCCCGGCTCGAAGACCCCGGAGACGATGTCGTCGCGAATTGCCGTGCATACCGCGTGCGCAGGAATACGCAAGACCGAACCTCCGCCTATTTCCGACTGCCGTGCCAGAGTGTGCTGCGACTCTATTGCAACACACGATAATTTCCGAGAGCGGCCGGAAAAGCGAAACATTCGCAAAAAACCCCGGCTCGTGGTGCGAGCCGGGGTCTTCGGTGAAGCGCGGGTCGTGCGCGGGGTCGTACGGGTCAGAGGCTGACGCCGTGCGAGCGCAGGTACGAGACCGGGTCGATGTCCGAGCCGTAGTCGGCGCCGGTGCGGGCCTCGAAGTGCAGGTGCGGGCCACTGGAGTTGCCGGTGGAGCCCGACAGGCCGATCTGCTGGCCCGGGGTGACCTGCTGGCCGGCGGAGACGCTCAGCGAGGACAGGTGCGCGTACTGGGTGAACGTGCCGTCGTTGTGCTTGATGATGACGTTGTTGCCGTACGCGCCGCCCCAGCCGGCCTCGACGACGGTGCCCGCGCCCACGGCGTGGACCGAGGTGCCGGAGGACGCGCGGAAGTCGATGCCGGTGTGGCTGCCGGAGGACCACATGCCGCCACCGGCGTGGTAGTGGGTGCTGATGCCGCCGCCGACGGGCGCGACGAAGGTGTTGAGGCGCTTGCGCTCCTCCTCGCGGGCCGCGCGCTCGGCCGCGTCCCGCTCCGCCTTCACCTTGGCCTCGGCGAGGCGCTTGGCCTCGGCGGCACGCTGCTTGGCGTCGGCCTCGGCCTGGGCCTGGGCGGCCGCGCGCTCGGCGGCGCGCTGCTGCGACTCGGCCTGGTCCTGGATGTCACCCGCGAGCTCGCCGCCGACGACGACCGCGTCGTACCCGGCGTCGGGGACGGAGTGCCCGGTGTTGTTGTCCGCGGCGAAGGCCGGGGCAGCGAGGGAACCGACGACGCCCGTGGTGGCGAGGGCGGCTATACCGGCGTAGCCGGCGGTCTTGCGGCTCAGACGGCTGGAACCGCGGTGCTTGCCGGAGGCGGCGGTACGACTGCCAAACGCCATGAAGAGGTTGATCCTTTCCTTCCCTCTCGCCTACCGGGTTAGCTGACGGGTTCGGAGCAGGAAGGTCTCCTACGGGCTTCCTCTTGCGAGGCGGCCCGATTCACCCCAGGGACTGATGTGGGTCCCCGGCTCCCCAGGCTCGCGCCTGACGGGGACTCGGCGATTGCTGTCCGGTGCCGCGGGTGCGGCGGGCACAACTGACGAACAGCACGGCTGACGCTAGGCGGATCATCAGCCGATCGCCAAACAGACGAGCTCTTTTGTTGCGTACGCCACACCGCATACACGCAATCTCACCACTAAATGGACAAAAGGGGCCCTGGCAGACAAGCCGCCAGAGCCCCTTGCGACGGGCGTCAGTTGGTGACGACGCTGACGTCACCGATCCCGAGCGCCCGAACCGGCCCCTCGATCTGCGACGCGTCGCCCACCAGCACCGTGACCAGCCGGTTCGCCGGGAAGGCGTTCACGACGGCCGAAGTGGCCTCCACCGTGCCGGTCTCGGCGAGCCGGGCGTACAACTGCGCCTGGTAGTCGTCCGGCAGCTCCTGTTCCACCTGGTCCGCCAGGGTGCCGGCCACCGAGGCGGCCGTCTCGAACTTCAGCGGCGCCACGCCCACCAAGTTCTGCACCGCGACGTCCCGTTCTGCGTCGGTCAGCCCGCCCTCCGCGAGGGTGCGCAGCACCTTCCAGAGGTCCTCGAGCGCCGGGCCGGTGTGCGGCGTGTCCACCGAGCCGCTGATGGCCAGCATCGAGGCGCCCTTGCCGTCGGCGGTGGACCGCAGTACCTGGCCGAAGGCGCGCACGCCGTACGTGTACCCCTTCTCCTCGCGCAGCACCTTGTCCAGGCGGGAGGTCAGGGTGCCGCCCAGGCAGTACGTGCCGAGCACCTGTGGCGCCCAGACGCGGTCGTGCCGGTCCGGTCCGATGCGGCCGATCAGCAGCTGCGTCTGGACCGCGCCGGGCCGGTCCACGATGACGACGCGGCCGGTGTCGTCGGCGGTCACCGGCGGCACGGGCCGGGGCTCGGCGGAGTTGCCCGTCCAGGTGCCCAGGGTGTCGGCCAGGACGGCGTCCAGGTCGATCCCGGTCAGGTCGCCGACGACGACCGCGGTGGCCGTGGCGGGGCGTACGTGGGCCTCGTAGAAGGCGCGTACGGCCGCGGAGTCGATCCGGGCCACCGTCTCCTCGGAGCCCTGGCGCGGGCGGGACATCCGCAGGGAGGCCGGGAAGAGCTCCTTGGAGAGCTGCATGGCGGCGCGGCGCTGCGGGTTGGCCAGCTCGTGCGGGATCTCGTCGAGCCGGTTGCGCACCAGGCGGTCGACCTCGGCGTCGGCGAACGCGGGCGCGCGCAGCGCCTCGGCGAGCAGGCCGAGCGCCTTGTGCAGGCGCGAGGCGGGGACCTCCAGGGAGACCCGCAGGCCCGGGTGGTCCGCGTGGGCGTCGAGGGTGGCCCCGCAACGCTCCAGTTCGGCCGAGAACTCCTCGGCGGAGTGCTTGTCTGTGCCCTCGGACAGCGCGCGCGCCATGATCGTCGCAACGCCGTCCAGGCCCCCGGGCTCCGCGTCGAGCGGGGCGGCGAGGTTGACCTCGACCGCGATCACCTGCTGGCCCGGGCGGTGGCAGCGCAGCAGCGTCAGCCTGTTGGACAGCCGGCCGCGCTCGGGGGCCGGGAAGGCCCACGGCTGCGGCTCGCCGGCCTCGGGGCGCGGGTGGAAGGTCATCGTGACGGCTGCGGTGTCGGCTGCGGTGTCGCTCACTGTTCCGCCCCCTCGTTCTCGTCGGACTCGTCGTTCTCGTCGGCCCCGTCGGCGTCCGCCGCGAGCGGCTCGTAGACGAGCACCGCGCGGTTGTCCGGGCGCAGCCGGGCCGCGGCCACGGCCTGGACCTCCTCGGCGGTGACGTCGAGGACGCGCCGCACGGCGGTCAGCGCCAGCTGCGGGTCACCGAACAGCACCGCGAAGCGGCACAGTTCGTCGGCGCGGCCGGACACCGTGCTCAGCCGGTCCAGCCACTCGCGCTCCAGCTGGGCCTGGGCGCGCTCCATCTCCTCGGCCGTCGGGCCCTCGGCGGCGAACCGCGCGAGCTCCTCGTCCACGGCCGCCTCGATGGCGGGCACCTCGACCCCGCCGGACGTCTTCACGTCCAGCCAGCCCAGCGAGGGGGCGCCGGCCAGGCGCAGCAGGCCGAAGCCGGCCGCGACGGCCGTCTGGTCGCGGCGTACCAGGCGGTTGTGGAGCCGCGAGGACTCGCCGCCGCCCAGCACGGTCAGCGCCACGTCGGCGGCGTCGCACTCGCGGGTGCCGTCGTGCGGGAGCCGGTAGGCGGCCATCAGGGCGCGCGCCGGCACCTCCTCGACGATCTCCTCGCGGAGCTCCTGACCGATGACGTCCGGCAGCGTGCCGTCGCGCGGCGGCTGCTTGCCGTCGTGGCTCGGGATGGTGCCGAAGTACTTCTCGATCCAGGCGAGCGTGCGCTCGGGATCGATGTCGCCGACGACCGAGAGCACCGCGTTGTTGGGCGCGTAGTACGTGCGGAAGAAGTGGCGCGCGTCCTCCAGGGAGGCGGCGTCGAGGTCGGCCATGGAGCCGATCGGGGTGTGGTGGTACGGGTGGCCCTCGGGGTACGCGAGGGCGGTCAGCCGCTCGAACGCCGTGCCGTACGGGACGTTGTCGTAGCGCTGGCGGCGCTCGTTCTTGACGACGTCGCGCTGGTTCTCCATGGACTCGTCGTCCAGGGCGGCCAGCAGCGAGCCCATCCGGTCCGCCTCCAGCCAGAGCGCGAGCTCCAGCTGGTGGGTCGGCATCGTCTCGAAGTAGTTCGTGCGCTCGAAACTGGTGGTGCCGTTGAGGGAGCCGCCGGCCCCCTGGACGAGCTCGAAGTGGCCGTTGCCGGGTACGCTCGCCGAGCCCTGGAACATCAGGTGCTCGAAGAGGTGAGCCAGACCGGTACGCCCCTTGACTTCGTGGCGCGAGCCCACGTCGTACCAGAGGCAGACCGCGGCGACCGGGGTCAGGTGGTCCTCGGAGAGCACCACGCGCAGGCCGTTGGCCAGCCGGTGCTCGGTCGCTGTCAGGCCGCCGGAGCCGGCCTGAGCTGTGGCCGTGTGACCCATGGGCATGTGGTCCCTTCGATCGCGATGTAGAGATTTCTGTCAGACCTGCCACTGTATGCAAGCGCGTCGGCCGCCGGAGAAGTTCCCGGGTCACACCTGGGTCGGAGTCGGCGTTGTCGGTGCCTCGGGCCACAATGGTCCGCGTCAGACCCCCTCAGCACATCTCTTTTCTTGGTTAAGGAGCCGCGCAGCGATGGCCCGCCGCAGCACGAAGACCCCGCCGCCGGAGGATTTCGAGGAGAAGATCCTCGACATCGACGTCGTCGACGAAATGCAGGGCTCCTTCCTCGAGTACGCGTACTCGGTGATCTACTCCCGCGCCCTGCCCGACGCCCGGGACGGCATGAAGCCGGTCCACCGGCGCATCGTCTACCAGATGAACGAGATGGGCCTGCGCCCCGACCGGGGGTACGTCAAGTGCGCCCGCGTCGTGGGCGAGGTCATGGGCAAGCTCCACCCGCACGGAGACGCGTCGATCTACGACGCCCTCGTGCGCATGGCCCAGCCCTTCTCGATGCGGCTGCCGCTGGTCGACGGCCACGGCAACTTCGGTTCCCTCGGCAACGACGACCCGCCGGCCGCGATGCGTTACACCGAGTGCAAGATGGCCGACGCCACGTCACTGATGACGGAGTCGATCGACGAGGACACCGTCGATTTCACCGCCAACTACGACGGCCAGGAGCGGGAGCCGGTGGCACTGCCCGCCGCGTACCCCAACCTGCTGGTCAACGGCGCGTCCGGGATCGCGGTCGGCATGGCCACCAACATGCCCCCGCACAACCTGGGCGAGGTCATCGCCGCCGCCCGCCACCTGATCCGCCACCCGGGGGCGGACCTGGAGGCGCTGATGCGCTTCGTACCGGGTCCCGACCTGCCCACGGGCGGCCGGATCGTCGGCCTGGCGGGCATCAAGGACGCCTACGAGAACGGCCGCGGCACCTTCAAGATCCGCGCGACGGTGGCCGTGGAGAACGTGACGGCGCGCCGCAAGGGCCTGGTCGTCACGGAACTGCCCTTCGCGGTGGGCCCCGAGAAGGTCATCGCGAAGATCAAGGACCTGGTCGGCTCGAAGAAGCTCCAGGGCATCGCCGACGTCAAGGACCTCACCGACCGCTCGCACGGCCTGCGCCTGGTGATCGAGATCAAGAACGGCTTCCACCCGGAGGCCGTGCTGGAGCAGCTGTACAAGCTGACGCCGATGGAGGAGTCCTTCGGCATCAACAACGTGGCGCTGGTGGACGGTCAGCCGCTGACGCTGGGCCTCAAGGAGCTGCTGGAGGTCTACCTCGACCACCGCTTCGAGGTCGTCCGGCGGCGCAGCGAGTTCCGCCGCACCAAGCGGCGCGACCGGCTGCACCTGGTCGAGGGCCTGCTGGTGGCCCTCATCGACATCGACGAGGTCATCCGGCTCATCCGGGACAGCGAGAACTCCGCGCAGGCCAAGGCGCGGCTGATGGAGCGGTTCTCGCTGAGCGAGATCCAGACCCAGTACATCCTGGACACGCCGCTGCGCCGGCTCACCAAGTTCGACCGGCTGGAGCTGGAGTCCGAGCGCGACCGGCTGACCGGTGAGATCGACGAGCTGACCGGGATCCTGGACTCCGACAGCGAGCTGCGCAAGCTGGTCTCCACGGAGCTGGCGGCGGTCGCCAAGAAGTTCGGCACCGAACGGCGCACGGTCCTGCTGGAGTCGGCGGGCACCACGGTGGCCGCGGTTCCGCTGGAGGTCGCGGACGACCCGTGCCGCGTGCTGCTGTCCTCGACGGGCCTGCTCGCCCGTACGGCGAACGGCGACGCCCTGCCGGAGGAGGAGGGCGGCGCCCGCGCCAAGCACGACCTGGTCGTCTCGCAGGTCGCGGCGTCCGCCCGGGCGGACGTCGGGGCGGTCACCTCGTACGGGCGGCTGCTGCGGCTCGCGGTGATCGACCTGCCGCAGCTGCCGGACACCCATGCCGCGCCGAACCTGGCGGGCGGCGCCCCCGTCTCGGAGTTCCTCTCCGGGCTGGAGGCGGACGAGAAGGTGATCTGCCTGATCTCGCTGGACGAGTCCTCCCAGGGCCTGGCGCTGGGCACCGAGCAGGGCGTGGTCAAGCGCGTCGTGCCGGACTACCCGGCCAACAAGGACGAGCTGGAGGTCATCACCCTCAAGGACGGCGACCGGATCGTCGGCGCGGTCGAACTGCGCACGGGTGAGGAGGACCTGGTCTTCATCACCGACGACGCCCAGCTGCTCCGCTACCAGGCGGCCCAGGTGCGCCCGCAGGGCCGCCCGGCGGGCGGCATGGCGGGCATCAAGCTCACCGACGGCGCCAAGGTGATCCACTTCTCGGCCGTCGACCCGGCCCGGGACGGCGTGGTCTTCACGGTGGCCGGCTCGCACGGGACGCTGGACGACTCGGTGACGTCCGGCAAGCTGACCCCCTTCGACCAGTACCCGCGCAAGGGCCGTGCGACCGGCGGCGTGCGCTGCCAGCGGTTCCTGAAGGGCGAGGACGTCCTGGTGCTGGCCTGGGCGGGCGGCTCGCCGGTCCGCGCGGCGGGCGCCAACGGCACTCCGGCCGCACTGCCGCCGGTGGACCCGCGCCGGGACGGCTCGGGGGCGGCGCTGCCCTCGGTGGTCACGGCGCTGGCGGGGGCCGCGCTGTAGCACGTACGCCGGCGTGCGGGGGGGTGGGGGGCCGGCGGGGCGACGAGCG
>NZ_JBHXQN010000065.1:0-32774 GCF_042717785.1 Streptomyces sp. NPDC058619 | reverse complement strand
GTTCTCAAGGAACGGACGCTTCCTTTGTACTCACCCTCTCGGGCTTTCCTCCGGGCTTTCGTTCTGTTCTTGCTGTTCCTGCGTTTCCGACTCTATCAGACTTCTTCGCGTCCGATTCCCGGTCGAAGCGGGATTCGCTTTCCAGGCATTCGCTTTCGCGCTTTCCCTTTCCGGCGATTCCGACTCTACCAGATCATTTCCATGCCGTTTCCGGCTTAGAATTGAATTCGGTGACCGTCGGAAGGTCTTCGGCCTTTCGGCGCTCCGCTACGTTAACGCTTTCCCCTCGCTGCTCATAATCGAGCTGCTGGCGTGGAATTCGGACATGCCGAAGAGGACCCCGCCAGGGGTTCGTCGTAGGTAGTGGGTTGGCCGCTCCGGAGGTCTGCTGATGGCAGTGCCCCGTTCCAGCGGCTCGGACAACATTAGGCGTCCCGGGAGGCCGAGTCAAGTCGAGCGGCGGCGTGGTGCGTGAGCGCGGTACGGGCTCACCGTCGGGTCCTTGGTGATCCAGAAGCGGTACGGGTGGTGGGCGCCGGGGCCGCCCACTCCGGTCCGGGGGCCGCTGCTCGCCAGGTCGGGCGGGGTGGGGCTGCCTTCGAGGACGGACAGCGGGGAATCGGGGCCCGCGCAGAGGTCGGTGCCGTCGAGGGAGCGGTCGATGGCCAGGGCCGTGGCCAGCCGGGCCGGGCCCTTGGCCAGTTCTCTCGGGTTCTTGGCGGAAAGGCGACGTTTGGCCGCCAGGTCGGCGCCCGTCGTCACCTCCCCCGCGCGCAGCAGGACCCCGCTCGCAAGACCGGGTGGTCCGCACACCAGGTTGAGGCTGAACCACATGCCGTAGATGAAGTAGACGTACGCGTGTCCGGGTGGGCCGAACATCGATGCGTTGCGGGCGGTGGGGCCCCGGTAGGCGTGGGAGCCGGGGTCGGCTTCGCCCTCGTACCCCTCGACCTCCGTGATGCGCAGTTCGATGGGGCCCTCCGGGGTGTTGCGGACCAGGGTGCGGCCGAGGAGGTCCGGGGCCACGGTGAGGACCGGGCGGTCGAAGAAGGCCCGGGTCAGGGGCGTACGGTCGGGGCGCGCGCTCATCCGGCCGAGGGTAGTGGAACGGGCGCGCGTGCAACCGGGGCCTAGTGTTCCGCGTTGGTAGGGGTAGGCGCGGTGTCCGTGGTGACGTCGTCGCCGGGTCCTCAGGTCCTTAGATCTTTCATCAGGGGAGTTTTGAACATGGGGTTCAAGAAGCTGTTCGCGAGCCTGGGTGCCGGCGGTGCGTCCGTGGACACGGTCATCACCGAGCCGAACGTCGTGCCGGGCGGCATCGTCCAGGGTGAGGTCAGGATCCAGGGCGGGTCCGTCGACCAGCAGATCGAGGGGTTGTCCGTCGGTCTCCAGGCTCGGGTCGAGGTGGAGGGCGGCGACCAGGAGTACAAGCAGGACGTCGTCTTCAACAAGCAGCGCCTCGGCGGTGCCTTCCAGGTCCAGGCCGGCGCGCTGCACGTGGTGCCGTTCGGGCTGGAGATCCCGTCGGAGACGCCGATCACCCACTTCGGGGGCCAGCACCTGCACGGGATGAACATCGGGGTCAGCACCGAGCTGGAGATCGCGCGCGCGGTCGACGCGGGCGACCTCGACGCGATCAACGTGCACCCGGTGCCGGCGCAGCAGGCGATCCTCGACGCCTTCCGCCAGCTCGGCTTCTCCTTCCGCAGCGCGGACATGGAGCGCGGGCACATCCGCGGGACGCGGCAGACGCTGCCCTTCTACCAGGAGATCGAGTTCGTGCCGCCGTCGCAGTACCGGGGGCTGAACCAGGTCGAGCTGACCTTCGTCTCCGACGGCCGCGAGATGGACGTCGTCCTGGAGATGGACAAGAAGCCCGGGCTGTTCAGCGAGGGCAGCGACACCTATCGCTGCTTCCAGGTGGGGCTGCACTCCTACCAGGAGACCGACTGGGCGGCGTACCTGAACCAGTGGATCGCCTCCGTCGGTTCCACGCGCAATTGGCTCTAGCTCCTGGGCTCCGTCCAGGACACGCGTCCGATCAGCCACCGACCAGAAGGGTCAGCAGTGACCGAGCAGAGCAGGGCGCCCCTGCCGCACGACTTCCATCCCGCGGTGCACGCCTTCACCGTGACGAGTACGGACCTGGCGCCCGGGGCGGACCTGGGTGACGCCCAGGTCCTGTCGGGCGGGAACGTCTCCCCGCAGTTGCGGTGGGAGGGCTTCCCGGAGGGGACGAAGAGCTTCGCCGTGACGTGCTTCGACCCGGACGCGCCCACGGGCAGCGGGTTCTGGCACTGGGTGCTGTTCGACCTGCCGGCGTCGGTCACGGAGCTGCCGGCCGGGGCGGGCAGCGGGAAGTTCGAGGGGCTGCCCGCGGGCGCGGTGCACGTGCGCAACGACTACGGGACCGCGGACTTCGGCGGGGCGGCTCCGCCGGCCGGGGAGCGGCACCGGTACGTCTTCACCGTGTACGCGGTGGATCAGGAGGAGCTCGGCCCCGGCGGGGACGCCTCCCCCGCCGCGGTCGGGTTCAACCTCCGCTTCCACACCCTCGGGCGGGCCCAGCTGATCGGCGAGTACGAGGCGCCCGCCGGCTGATCGTTCTCCGAGCGTTTGCCCGGTCCTGGTCTAAAGACGGCCAGGACCGGGCATTTTTATTGCGTTGTCCCGCGTGGCGCGCGCGGCCAGAGTGGTCGCGGGCCCTGCTGCCGGTGTGGTCGCGGGCCTGCACACGGGAGGTGGGCGAGATGCGGGACACGCTGGTGCTGAATGCGAGCTTCGAGCCGCTGTCGACGGTGACGTTGAACCGGGCGGTGGTTCTGGTGCTCCAGGACAAGGCCGTGGTCGAGCAGTCCCATCCCGAGCTGCGTGTGCGAGCTGCCACGATGGAGCTGCCGATGCCTCGGGTGATCAGGCTCTGCAGGTACGTACGGGTGCCCTTCCGAAGACATGCCCCCTGGTCACGGAGGGGGGTGCTGGTCCGGGACCAGCACCGGTGCGCGTACTGCGGGAAGCGCGCGACGACCGTGGACCACGTGCTCCCGCGGGCCCAGGGCGGCGGGGACACCTGGCTGAACACGGTGGCCTCCTGTGCCGAGGACAACCACCGCAAGGCGGCGCGGACTCCGGAGGAGGCGGGAATGCCCCTGCTCCGGAAGCCGTTCGTGCCGTCCCCGGCCGATGCCATGCTGCTGGCGCTGGGGGTGGCGGGGCGGGACGTCCTGCCGGAGTGGCTGGAGCGTTCCGCTTAGCCGCGGCCCCGTTCCGCCTGGCCGCGAGCCCCGGTCCGCGCGTCTCGGTCGCGCTGGGCGGCGTAATGTCGCTACGCCGCTCAGCGGACGAGCAGTTGGACGATCGCGAGGATTCCGACGGTCACGATGACCGCGCGCAGGGCGGTCGGCGGGAGGCGGCGGCCGACCTTGGCGCCGATCTGGCCGCCGATGGTGGAGCCGACCGCGATGAGCAGGACGGCGGTCCAGTCGAACTCGGCGACGAAGAGGAAGACGACGGCCGCGATGCCGTTGACCAGGGCGGCGACGACGTTCTTCACGGCGTTGATCCGCTGGAGGTCCTCGCGGAGCAGCAGGCCCATGAGGCCGAGGTAGAGCACGCCCTGGGCGGCGCCGAAGTAGCCCCCGTACGCGCTGGAGAAGAACATGCCGGTGAGCAGGGCGGGGCCGCCGTCGGGATGGCCGGTGTCGCCTCCGGCGGCGTCCTGGCGGCGGCGCAGTGCCTTGGCGAGGCGGGGCTGGAGGACGACGAGCACGAGGGCGAGCCCGATGAGGACGGGCACGATCGTGTCGAACGAGTCGGATGGCAGGGTGAGGAGCAGGACGGCTCCGGCGCATCCGCCGACGAGGGAGACCGCGCCGAGCCGCAGGATGCGGGAGCGCTGGCCCCGGAGTTCCTTGCGGTAGCCGATGGCCCCGCTGATGGAACCGGGCACCAGACCGAGGGTGTTCGAGACGTTGGCGGTGACCGGCGGCAGGCCGGTGGCGAGCAGCACCGGGAAGGTGATCAGGGTGCCGGAGCCGACGATGGTGTTGATCGTGCCGGCGCCGATGCCGGCGGCGAAGACCGCGAGTGATTCCCAGATGGACATGGGAGGGGCCATCCCCTTTGCATGAGTGGGTCGCCTCCCCGCCGTGAAGGTCGAGGGGCCTCACCCGATCATGCAGGACGGCACGGCCCGCCCGGTGGGCCGGGGTCCGGAGCCGTGTTCCAAGGGTCCGGCGGTCCAGGATTCCGGGGGGGGCGCCGTCAGTCGATGGGGGGCTGCTCGCGGCGGTCCGGGGTGGCCTTGTCGCCCGCGTCGGCGTTGGCCTTGCCGGAGTTCTGCGGGTTGAAGCCGGAACCTCCGCCCATCGGGCCGAAGTTGCCCATGGCGCCCGAGAGGCCCTTGAGCGCGTCACCGATCTCGCTGGGCACGATCCAGAGCTTGTTCGCGTCGCCCTCGGCGAGCTTCGGGAGCATCTGGAGGTACTGGTAGGCGAGGAGCTTCTGGTCGGCGTCGCCGGCGTGGATGGACTCGAACACCGTGCGGATCGCCTGTGCTTCACCCTCGGCGCGCAGGGCGGCGGCCTTGGCGTCACCCTCGGCGCGGAGGATGGAGGACTGCTTCTCGCCCTCGGCGCGCAGGATCTCGGACTGGCGGACACCCTCGGCCTGGAGGATCGCGGCGCGCTTGTCGCGGTCGGCGCGCATCTGCTTCTCCATCGAGTCCTGGATGGAGGTCGGCGGCTCGATGGCCTTGAGCTCGACGCGGTTGACGCGGATGCCCCACTTGCCGGTGGCCTCGTCGAGGACTCCGCGCAGGGCCGCGTTGATCTCCTCGCGGGAGGTGAGGGTGCGCTCCAGGTCCATGCCGCCGATGATGTTGCGGAGGGTGGTGACGGTGAGCTGCTCGATGGCCTGGATGTAGCTGGCCACTTCGTAGGTCGCGGCCCGGGCGTCGGTCACCTGGTAGTAGATGACGGTGTCGATGTTGACGACCAGGTTGTCCTGGGTGATGACCGGCTGCGGCGGGAAGGGGACGACCTGTTCGCGGAGGTCGATCCGGTTGCGGATCGAGTCGATGAACGGGACGACGATGTTCAGGCCCGCGTTGAGGGTGCGGGTGTAGCGGCCGAAGCGCTCGACGATGGCTGCGCTGGCCTGCGGGATCACCTGGATCGTCTTGACCAGTGCGATGAAGACCAGAACCACCAGAATGATCAGGACGATGATGATCGGTTGCATGCGGTTCCCCGTGCCCTTCCGGCTGTCTGTGCTGCCCCGTTGAGCGGAGTCTCGCAGACCCCGGGGCCGCGAGTCGGCTGGTTGCTCACATGACGGCTGCGTGACGGCTCACATGCCGTCCGCGTGACGGTTCCCAAGTCGCTTGCGGGAGCGGTCACATGACGACCGCGGTCGCTCCGTCGATCTCCACGACGTCGACGGACTGGCCGGGTTCGAAGCTGGTGTCCGCGTCGAGGGAGCGGGCGGACCAGATCTCGCCGGCGAGCTTGATGCGGCCGCCGCTGCCGTCGACGCGTTCGAGTACGACGGCGCTCTTGCCTCTCAACGCGTCGATTCCGCTGCGGTGTTGGGGGCGCTGGTCGCGATGGCGGTTGGCGATCGGGCGGACGACGGCGATGAGCGCGACCGACACGATCACGAAGACCAGGACCTGCGCGACCACTCCCCCGCCGAGCGCCGCCGTGACGGCGGCCGCCACCGCGCCGATGGCGAACATGCCGAACTCCGGCATGGCGGTCAGGACGAGGGGGATGCCCAGTCCGACCGCGCCGATGAGCCACCACACCCACGCGTCGATGTCCACATGGTCATGGTAGGTCGGGTGGGCGCGGTCGGGACAGGGTGCGGGGCGGTTCGGTCCGCCCGGCCCCGTCCCTTCCGGGGTGTTCCGGGCTAGCGGAGGGGCAGGCCCTGAGCCGTCCAGCGGTCGTTGCCGTTGCGCTCGACGACCAGGGGGAGGCCGAAGCAGAGCGAGAGGTTGCGGGAGGTGAGTTCCAAGTCGATCGGACCCGAGGCGACGACCTTGCCCTGGCGGATCATCAGGACGTGCGTGAAGCCGGGGGCGATCTCCTCGACGTGGTGCGTGACCATGACCATCGAGGGCGCGAGCGGGTCGCGGGCGAGGCGGCCGAGGCGGCGTACGAGGTCCTCGCGGCCGCCGAGGTCCAGACCGGCCGCGGGCTCGTCGAGGAGCAGCAGCTCGGGGTCGGTCATCAGGGCGCGGGCGATCAGCGTGCGCTTGCGCTCGCCCTCGGAGAGGGTGCCGAACTTCCGGTCGAGGTACCCGGTCATGCCGAGGCGGTCGAGGAAGGCGCGGGCGCGCTGCTCGTCGATGTCCTCGTACTCCTCCTGCCAGGTCGCCGTCATGCCGTACGCGGCGGTGAGGACGGTCTGCAGGACGGTCTGCCGCTTGGGGAGCTTGTCGGCCATCGCGATACCGGCGATGCCGATGCGGGGGCGCAGATCGAAGACGTCGACCTTGCCGAGGGTGCTGCCGAGGATGGTGGCGGCGCCCTTGGTGGGGAAGAGGTAGCTGGAGGCGAGGTTCAGCAGTGTGGTCTTGCCGGCGCCGTTGGGGCCGAGGATCACCCAGCGCTCCCCCTCCTTCACCGACCAGGAGACCTGGTCCACCAGAGCCCGGCCCTCGCGGACCACGGATACGTCCACCAGCTCCAGAACATCGCTCATGAGCGTGTTGTCACCCCTTGCAGTCACGGTTCTCTGTGCGCCGGCAGGCGCAGCCCCAGGGGAAAACCTACGCCACTCGGAGAGGGGTCCGGGGCCGGGGCCGGGTCAGGGTCGGGTCGGTGGTCGGGTACGGGGTCCGCCGCGGGGTGGGGTCCGTAGAGTTGGGGGATGCTTTTCGAACCGCGTTCAGGGCGGCTGGCCGCCTGGGGGAACGCTCTGCTGGCAGGTCTGGTCTCGCCCGACGAGGCCGTGTCGTCGATCGTGAGCGAGGACGCCGTGCACCGGGTGGAGGGCCTGCCCGGGGAAACGGGTCCGGTGGGACTCACGCTGGCGCTCGGGCGGATGCGGGCGCTGGGGGTGACCGGGCTCCGGGTGGCGCTGCCGGCGCCGGGGCATCCGCTGGGGCTGAGCGGGCCGCCGGAGTTCAACGCGCGGGCGCTGGACGCCGAGGAGGCGGTGGTCGCGGTGGGCGCGGGCCTGGGGCTGGTGCCGGAGGTCTTCGAGGTGGGCCCGGCCGGGGACGTGCACGTGTCCGTGACCTGGCACTGCCTGCCGGTACGGGAGGCCCCGCCCGCGGACGTCCCGTCGCTCGGCGAGGCGGAGCGGGAGCTGGCGGAGGCGCTGCGCGAGGCGACGGGGGTGCTGACCCGGCTGGACGTGGCGGGGTCGGGGCCGGTGGCCGACGCGGCGCTGTCGGCGTACCGGGCGCGGGCGGAGGCCGGGCGGGAGGTGCTGGCACCGGGGTACCCGCCGCGGGCGGTGCGGGTGCTGGCGCTGGCGCAGCGGGTGGACCTGCTGGTGTCGCTGGCGTACGAGCACGGCCCGGGGGGCGCGGTGGCCGCCTCGGAGATGGCGGCGCGGTCGGAGGCGCTGCGGCCGGTGGAGCGGGTGGCGCGGCGGGCGCTGGTGGCGGCGTACAACGCGGCGGTGGAGCGGCACTGACACGGCGCGGGCGGTGCCCGGGCGCGGGGGGCGCGTGTGCCGACCCCGGCGCGGGCGGTGACCCGGCGCGGGCGGTGACCCGGCGCGGGCACTGAACGGGCGCGTGTAGTGAACGGGCGCGTGTTGAGCGGGCGCGGGCAGTGACGCGGCGCGGGCGACCTGTACTGGCCCGGCGCGGGCGGTGGCGGTGGGCGCGCGGTTCTGGCGCGGTGCCGCGGTTCGCGGCGGGGGAAGGCGACGGCCCCGCTTCCCGGGGAGAGGGGGGAAGCGGGGCCGGTGGCGCGGGCCTCGGAGCGGCGCCGCGGAACGGAGCCCGGGAGCGGTGCGAGGGCCGCGCCGCAGGCGCGGGCGGTGCGTCAGGCGTTGACGCCCGTGTTGCCGAAGGCTCCGTTCAGCAGGCCGATCACGTTGACCGTGTTGCCCACCGCGTTCACGGGGACGTGCACGGGGACCTGGAGCAGGTTCCCGGAGGCCACGCCGGGCGAGTTCAGGGCCTCGCCCTCCGCCGACGCACCGCCGTGCGCCGAGGAGACACCGGCGCCGGCGGCGAGGAGGCCGCCCGCGATCATGGTGACGACTGCGGCCTTCTTGAAGTTCTTCACGTTTCTCTTCCTCCGTACGTCCGCCGCGACCAGCCGTCGCGGCACGCCATGGAGAACGGCCGCCCGGCCCCGGGGATACGCCATGTGGGCTACATACACCCGACCGTATGAATCTCCGATGGTCTGCCCGACGCCTCCGGCCGGGCCCCCCTCAGTCGGTGAGGCCGTGCCTGACCGCCCACAACGCGGCCTGGGTGCGGTCGGCGACGTCCAGCTTCATCAGGATGTTCGAGACGTGCGTCTTGACGGTCTTCTCCGACAGGACGAGGGCCCGCGCTATCTCGCGGTTCGAACGGCCGTCCGCGATGAGGGCGAGGACCTCCCGCTCCCGTTCGGTCAGCGAGCCCCCGCGGCCCGACGGAGGGCCCTGGCCGTCCTGGGAGAGCAGCGCCTCCGCCACCTCCGGCTGGAGGAGGACGTGTCCGGCGTGGACGGAGCGGATCGCGCCGGCGAGGGCGTCGGGGTCGATGTCCTTGTAGACGTACCCGGCTGCGCCCGCCCGCAGGGCGGGGACCACGGTGCGCTGCTCGGTGAAGCTCGTGACGATCAGCACCCGTGCCGGGTTCGCCGCCCCGCGCAGCCTGCGCAGGGCCTCGATGCCGTCGGTGCCCGGCATCTTGACGTCCATGAGGATCACGTCCGGGCGCAGCTCCTCGGCGCGGGCGAGGCCCTCGTCTCCGTCGGAGGCCTCGCCGACCACCTCGATGTCGTCCTGGACCTCCAGGAAGGTGCGCAGGCCCCGCCGGACCACCTGGTGGTCGTCGACCAGCAGGACGCGGATTCGGCCGGGGGTGTCAGCCACCGGGTACCTCCATCTCGATCGTGGTGCCCCTGCCGGGCTCCGCGTGCACGGCGAGCCGGCCTCCGACGCCGCCCGCGCGGTCGCGCATGGAGACCAGGCCCAGGTGGCGGCCCGCGCTGCGGACCGTCCGGGGGTCGAAGCCGCGGCCCGCGTCGGTGACCCTGAGGACCGCTCCCCCGCCGGGCGTGCGGGCCAGGGCCACCTCGACGCGGTCGGCGCCCGAATGCCGCAGGGCGTTGTGGAGGGCCTCCTGGGCGACGCGCAGGAGGGCTTCCTCCTGGGGCCCGGGGAGGGCGCGTACGCCGTCACAGGTGAAGGTGACGTGCGCGGCGTGCGCGCGGTCGAGTACGTGGACGTGGGCGCGCAGGGTCGCGACGAGTCCGTCCTCGTCCAGGGCGGCCGGGCGCAGCTCCGTCACGGCGGCCCGCAGTTCGTCGGCGGCCTCCGCCGCCAGGGCGGCCACCTGGTGGAGCTCGCCCTTGGCCCGGGCCGGGTCGCGGTCCACGAGGGCGGCCGCGGCCTGGGCGGTGAGGCGGAGGGAGAAGAGCTTCTGGCTGACGGCGTCGTGCAGCTCGTGGGCGAGGCGGGAGCGCTCCTCGGCGATGGTCAGCTCGCGGCTGCGCTCGTAGAGCCGGGCGTTGGTGAGGGCGATCGCCGCGTGCTGGGCGAGGAGGGAGAGGAGTTCCTCGTCCTCGTCGGTGAAGCCGGTACCGCCCGCACCTCCCCTACCGCCCGTACCGCCGCTGCCGCCGCCGGCCGGGGCCCTGCGCTTGTTCGCGAGGAAGAGGGCGCCGAGGGTCTCCTCGCCGTCGCGGACGGGCAGGCCGAGGAACTCGGACATGTCGGGGTGGGCGGACGGCCAGCCACCGAAGCGCGGGTCCTCGCGCACGTCGGCCAGCCGTTGGGGGCCGTCCTGGTGGAGCATCGCGGCGAGGATGCCGTGCTGGCGGGGCAGCGGGCCGATCCGTCGCCACTGCTCCTCACTGATGCCGTCCACGACGAACTGGGCGAAGCCGCCGTGGTCGTCCGGGACGCCCAGGGCCGCGTACTCGGCGTCCAGGAGCTCGCGGGCCGAGACGACGATCGTGCGCAGGACGTCGCGGACCTCCAGCGTGCGGCTCATGGCGAGCAGTGCGGTGCTCACGGCCGCGAGGCCGCTGCGGGGACCCCCGTACCCGGGGCTGGCTGTCATGACCTCACCGTACTCGCGGGCCTGACCTGCGGGATCGGGCGCCGGACCGAGGGGCGGGGGGCGCTCGGCCTACGGCCGGGGGCGGGGGGCGGCCCGTGCCGTCTCTGTCTTCGGGATGAGATCCGGGGCGGCCGCGTGGTCCTCAGGTCGTACGTGCGTGACACTTCGCGTTGCTTCCGCAACGTTGGGTGAGATTGTTACGTGCCCGATGTGAGCCCGCACATAGGACGCAGGTCACTTACGAAGCTCCCTAGTGGACGGGTGAAGGTCCTGTGAGCTCGGGCGCGCGTAGCTCTGATGCGGCAAAACGGGGCGAGTCGGCGCCCCCTGATCCACTAAGCGGGGTCGTACGTCACACCTTTGCCAGGCAATTTTGCCGCCGCTAAGAATTGCTCCCGTCGCACAGCGCCGCAGATCTCGGATCAGCGCGGCGCTTTCCTGCGGCCCCGCCCTCAGACTGCCCGGGGGTGGCCCCCCGTCGAAGAGGTTGCCCCGCCATGTCTGCTTCCAGCACTCCCGGTCACAGTCGTCTGACGAAGGCACACAAGCTGTCCATCTCCGGTGTCGCCACGCTCGGTGCCGCCGCGCTCGCCTTCTCCCTCGTCCCGGCCGGTGCCGGCGAGACCGAGACCGTCGTCTCCACGGCCCCCGTCGCCTGGACCCGGGTCGTCGACGGAGCCCAGACGAAGGCTGTACAGCAGAACCTCTCCGTCCAGCACGTCGTCGCGGCCAAGGCCGTGTCGGACGCGGCGGCGAAGGCCAAGGCCAAGGCCGCGGCGGACGCCAAGAAGGACCGCGGGCAGAAGACGGCTGCGAGCCGCTCCGCGACCCGTACCCCGGTCTTCGCGAACAACCTCGACGGCTGGATCAAGGAAGCCCTCTTCATCATGAAGCGCGAGGGCATTCCGGGTTCCTACCACGGTATCCACCGCAACGTGATGCGCGAGTCCAGCGGCAACCCGCTGGCGATCAACAACTGGGACATCAACGCCCGCAACGGCATCCCGTCGAAGGGCCTGCTCCAGGTCATCGCCCCGACCTTCAAGGCGTACCACGTCAAGGGCACCAAGTTCGACCAGTACGACCCGGTCGCGAACATCGTCGCCGCCTGCAACTACGCGGCCGACCGCTACGGCTCGATGGACAACGTCAACAGCGCCTACTAGGCCTGGCACGGTCCGTCGGCCCTCCCCGACCCCCCATGCGCCTCAGGGCGGCCCCGGAGTACCGGGTGCCGCCCTGAGGCGTTCGTGCGCGCGTCCGCGGGCGGGGCCTACTTGCCCGCGCGCATCACCTCGGGCTCGTGGCGGCGCAGCAGACGCTGCACCGCGAAGCCGCAGGCGATGCCGAGGAGGAGCAGGACGGTGATGTTCAGGCTCCACTGGCCGACCGTCGCGTCCCAGAGCGGGTCGGTGTTGGTCGGGTTGTCGGGGTCCCACGGCGGCATGAGCACGCCGAGGTTCAGAGTGGAGCCGGCGGCGGCGATCGCCCAGCGGGACGGCATCAGCCAGGCGAACTGCTCCAGGCCCGGGGAGTCGTACAGCTGGAAGAGGATGCCGGTGAAGACGACCTGGACGATCGCGAACATGACCAGGAGCGGCATGGTCTTCTCGGCGGTCTTCACCAGCGAGGAGATCACCAGGCCGAACATCATCGAGGTGAAGCCGAGCGCGATGACCGACAGGCAGATCTCCACGGCCGGCGGCAGGATCAGGCCCTCGGTGGGCAGGTCGCGCGGGAAGAAGCCGATGCCGCAGATGATCACGCCCTGGATGGCCGTGATGACGCCGAGGACGATCACCTTCGACATGAGGTACGCGGACCGGGACAGGCCGGTGGCGCGCTCCCGCTCGTAGATCACGCGTTCCTTGATCAGTTCGCGGACCGAGTTGGCGGCGCCGGAGAAGCACATGCCGACCGCGAGGATCAGCATGATCGTGCCGGCGTCGCCGTTGAAGCGGGACGGCGCCACGGGCGGCGCGAGGCCGAACTTCGCGGGGATGACCGTGGAGACCACGCCCAGGACCGCGGGCAGGATCAGCATCAGGCCGATGAAGCCCTTGTCGGAGGCGATCACCGAGACGTAGCGGCGCATCAGCGTGAAGAGCTGGGAGCCCCAGCCCTGCGGCTTGGGCGGGCGCATCCGCTGGGCCGGCGCCATCGCGACCGACTGCGGGGCGACCGCGTCGATGTCGGCGGCGTACAGCTGGTAGTGCTGCGAGCTCTTCCAGCGCTCGGCCCAGTCGTACTCGCGGTAGTTCTCGAAGGCGGAGAAGACGTCGGCCCACGTGGTGTAGCCGAAGAAGTTCAGCGCCTCGTCCGGCGGGCCGAAGTACGCGACCGAGCCGCCCGGCGCCATGACCAGCAGCTTGTCGCAGATGGCCAGCTCGGCGACGGAGTGGGTGACGACGAGGACCGTGCGGCCGTCGTCGGCGAGGCCGCGCAGCAGCTGCATGACGTCGCGGTCCATGCCCGGGTCGAGGCCGGAGGTCGGCTCGTCCAGGAAGATCAGCGACGGCTTGGTGAGCAGCTCCAGGGCCACGGACACGCGCTTGCGCTGACCGCCAGAGAGCGCGGTGATCTTCTTGTCCTTGTGGATGTCGAGCTTGAGCTCGCGCAGGACCTCGTCGACGCGGGCGGCGCGCTCGGACTCGGCGGTGTCACCGGGGAAGCGGAGCTTGGCCGCGTACTTGAGGGCGGTGCGGACCCGCAGCTCCTTGTGCAGGATGTCGTCCTGCGGGACCAGGCCGATGCGCTGGCGGAGCTCCGCGAACTGCTTGTACAGGTTGCGGTTGTCGTAGAGGACGTCGCCCTGGTTGGCGGGCCGGTAGCCGGTCAGCGCCTTGAGCAGCGTCGACTTGCCGGAGCCCGAGGGGCCGATGACGCCGATCAGCGACTTCTCCGGGACGCCGAAGGTGACGTCCTTGAGGATCTGCTTGCCGCCGTCGACCGTGACCGTGAGGTGGCGGGCCGAGAAGGAGACCTCGCCGGTGTCGACGAACTCCTCGAGGCGGTCGCCGACGATCCGGAACGTCGAGTGGCCGACGCCGACGATGTCGTTCGGGCCGAGCAGCGCGGTGCCGGACTTGGCCACCGGCTGGCCGTTGACGTAGGTGCCGTTGTGGCTGCCCAGGTCGCGGATCTCGAAGCGGCCGCCCGGCATCGAGCGGAACTCGGCGTGGTGGCGGGAGACCTGGAGGTCGGAGACCACCAGCTCGTTCTCCAGCGCACGGCCGATCCGCATGACGTGGCCCAGCGAGAGCTGGTGGAACGTCGTGGGGCTGCGGTCGCCGTAGCCGGGCGCCCCGCCCTGCGCCGGCCGGGACGCGGCGGGGCCGCCGCCCTGCTGGTGCGGGAGGTGCGGCTGCGGCTGCTGCGGTTGCTGCTGCTGCGGTACCTGGTGCTGCGGGGCGTACTGCTGGTGCTGCGGTGCCTGCTGCTGCTGTTCCCAGGCCTGCTGCTGGGGCTGCTGCGGGGCCTGGTACGCCGGGGCGTGGGCCTGGGCCTGCACCGGCTGCGCCGCCGGGGCGGCGGCGCCGACCGGGTTCAGCCGCGGGCCGTCGGTGGCGTTGCCGAGGTGGACCGGCGTACCGGGCACGAGCTCGGCCTGCTGGACCCGGGCTCCGCGCACGTAGGTGCCGTTGGTGCTGCCGTGGTCCTCGATGCCCCAACCGCGGCCGTTCCAGCTGATGGTGGCGTGCCGCCACGACACCCGGGCGTCGTCGATCACCACATCTCCCTGGGGGTCGCGCCCCAGCGAGTACGACCTGGACGGATCGAGCGTCCAGGTCCTTCCGTTCAGTTCCAGTACGAGTTCCGGCACTCCAGCCCCACTTAGGTCCCCCGAGAATCCCCCATGACGTCAGGGAGTCTAGGTATGGCGAACATCCGGGGGAACTATTTCAGGCCCACGGCCACATGTGGAATCCGGGCCGCGCGGGGGCGTCCACAACCGGCCGTTGACGGGGGCGAAAGCCACCCGGAGGGTGTGATACGGGACTTCTCGCCCGGGGGTGCCCAGGTGCCCCGGTGGTCGCGGACGTCCCGGCGGGCTCGGTGTCCCGGAGGGCTCGGTGGTCCCGGAGGGCTCGGTGGTCCCGGTGGGCTCGCGTCGGGCTCGCGTCGGAGCCGGGGCATCGGGGGCACCGCTCGCACGCCGCGCCCGACGGGGGCGTGCCGCAGGTGGGCCGGACCCGGCAGTGTGGGCGGCGACGGCGCTTGGGGGGTGGGGCGGCTACGCGTCTCGCGCCGCGGGCCGGCCGCGCCGGCCCGGCTGCCCGCGACGGCCTCGGCGGTGGCGGGGCGGCTCGCGGCCGCGCCGCCGCCCGTGACAGCGGCACCCACCGGACGCGCGCCGACCCGCGCACACGGGACCGGCCGGGGGCGCCGCACGGTGCCCCGCCCCGGCGCCCGGCGCGCCGGTTCGGCGTACGGGGACTCCGTACGGGTGCCCCGGCGGCGACGGGCCCGCACCGCGGGCCGGCGGTCCCGGCCCGGCTGCTCCCGGCCGCCCCGGCGGTGGTGCGCCGGGACTGCGGGCCGACACGCGGCGGACGGTGTACGGCGTGCGGCGGGATCCGTGCGGCACCCCCGGCAGACGCGGCGGCAGTGGGCCGCCCGGGGGCAGCCGGCCGCCCCCGGCCGCGGCGCGTTCAGGGAGTGGGACGGGGGTCCTGTCCCCGGCCCGGGGAAGATACGGTGAGGTCACCATGAGCGCATCGCAGACCTCCGACGTCCCCACCCTCCTCGTCAAGATCTTCGGCAAGGACCGTCCCGGGATCACCGCCGGGCTGTTCGACACCCTCGCCGCCTACTCCGTCGACGTCGTCGACATCGAGCAGGTCGTCACCCGCGGCCGCATCGTCCTGTGCGCCCTCGTCACCAAGCCCGTCGGCGGCACCGAGGGCGACCTGCGGGCCACCGTCCACAGCTGGGCCGAATCGCTCAAGCTGCAGGCCGAGATCCTCTCCGGCACCGGCGACAACCGGCCGCGCGGCAGCGGCCGTTCCCACGTCACCGTGCTCGGGCACCCGCTCACCGCCGAGTCGACGGCGCAGATCGCCGCCCGGATCACGGCCACCGGCGGCAACATCGACCGCATCTTCCGGCTCGCGAAGTACCCGGTGACGGCGGTGGAGTTCGCCGTCTCCGGCACCGAGACCGAGCCGCTGCGCACCGCGCTGGCCACTGCCGCCTCGCACATCGGCGTGGACGTGGCCGTGGTCTCGGCCGGGCTGAGCCGCCGGGCCCAGCGCCTGGTCGTCATGGACGTGGACTCGACCCTGATCCAGGACGAGGTCATCGAGCTCTTCGCCGCGCACGCGGGCTGCGAGGCCGAGGTCGCCGAGGTCACCGAGCGGGCCATGCGCGGCGAGCTGGACTTCGAGCAGTCGCTGCACGCCCGCGTGGCGCTGCTGGCGGGGCTGGACGCCTCCGTCGTGGACAAGGTCCGCGCCGAGGTGCAGCTGACGCCGGGCGCCCGGACCCTGATCCGCACCCTCAAGCGGCTCGGCTACCAGGTGGGCGTGGTCTCGGGCGGGTTCACGCAGGTCACGGACGACCTGCGGGAGCGGCTCGGGCTGGACTTCGCCGCCGCCAACACCCTGGAGATCGTCGACGGCAAGCTGACCGGGCGGGTCACCGGCGAGATCGTGGACCGGGCCGGCAAGGCGCGCCTGCTGCGCCGGTTCGCCGCCGAGGCCGACGTCCCCCTCTCCCAGACGGTGGCCATCGGCGACGGCGCGAACGACCTGGACATGCTGAACGCGGCCGGGCTGGGCGTGGCCTTCAACGCAAAGCCGGTGGTCCGCGAGGCCGCCCACACCGCGGTGAACGTGCCCTTCCTCGACGCCGTGCTGTACCTGCTCGGCATCACCCGCGAGGAGATCGAGGCCGCCGACCTGGCGTGACGCGGGGACGCGTGGCGCTGGACCCGCGGCGCGGACCCCGCGGCCCGGGAACCCGTACGGCATGACGTGAAGGGCCCCGGCGGGCGCACTGCCCGCCGGGGCCCTTCGCGTCGGGTGGCCGGGGGTTCCGGTCAGTGCTCCTTGGGGGTCCAGAAGTCGAGCAGCGTGCCCATGCCGCGCTCCAGGGTCTTCCACGAGCCGGTGAAGGAGACGACGGCGAGCGCCGCGGTGGGGAATCCCGTACGGCTCATTCGCGCCAGGGCATCGCCCTCCCCGCGCGCGGAGAGGGCGTCGGCGAGGGCGTGCATGCCGGGGTTGTGGCCGATGACGAGCAGGTCGGCGACCTCGTCGGAGGTCTCGTTCAGCAGGGCGATCAGCTCGCCCAGCGAGGCGTCGTAGAGCCGCTCCTCGTAGGAGGTCTTCGGCCGGTGCGGCAGCTCCTGGACGGCCAGCTTCCAGGTCTCGCGGGTCCGGGCGGCGGTGGAGCAGAGGGCCAGGTCGAAGGCGATGCCGGATTCGGCGAGCTTCAGACCGACGGCCGGCGCGTCCTTGCGGCCTCGTTCCGCCAGCGGGCGGTCGTGGTCGGACACCTGGGGCCAGTCGGCCTTGGCGTGCCGGAGGAGGGCGATCCTGCGGGGTGTGTCGGCGCTCATGACTCCCAGCTTCGCACGAAACGAGCCACGGGGCGCAGGCTGTTGGGAGGCTCGTCGGCCGGTGCGGCGCGCGTCCCGGTACGTACGGGCGCGCGGTGTCAGCCGACGGCGCGCAGGAGCTGTTCCGCGACCCGGACCAGGCCCGGGCCGTCGCCGTCCGCAGTGGCCGCCCGGGCTTCGCCGGATCCGGCGAGGAGCAGCAGGACGCCGAAGGCGAGCGCGGGCAGTACGAGGGCCCACCAGTGCAGGCGGGCGTCGGCGTCCCCGCGGGCACGGCCGCCGCGGGGGCGGCCGGTGACGGCCGCGGCCGGGCGGGCGCCGCCGGCCGGCGGTACGGCGGGCGCGGTGGGACGGGGGCGGGGCGGGAGGGGCCGGGTGTGCGTGGGGGCCGACATGGCCGCCTCCGTGGGTGTGCGGTCGGGACGGGCTCGCTGTCTTCGAATCTATGGATCCGAAGGCGCGGCTCCCATCCGGGGCACACCCCACTTCACCCTGACCCTGACCCCCTAGGGGGAGGGGGGTTATCCCCACCACCCCTGCGGGGGGCCGGTGTCAGGGGGAGGCGATCGTCGCGATGACGGCGATGATCACGGTCACGGCGATCATCGCGCCGAAGACGAGGCCGAGCTTCTTGCGGCCGTTCTGGGGGTTCGGTTCGAGTACGGGCGACATGCCGGTCAGTCTCGCATGCCGCATTCGTCCTCGATCGTGCGGTCCCGTCCGGCCAGGACGCCCAGGACCATCTGCGGGACGAGGAGTGCGGCCATCAGTGCGAGGGGCAGGTCCCAGCCGCCGCTGTGCTGGTAGAGGGCGCCGATGAGCAGCGGGCCGGGGATCGAGATGAGGTAGCCGACGCTCTGGGCGAAGGCGGAGAGCTTGACGACCCCGGCCGGGGACTTGGCGCGCAGGCCGATGAGGGTGATGACGAGGGGGAAGGCGCAGTTGGAGATGCCGAGGAGGAGCGCCCAGGCCCAGGCTCCGGCGGCGGGGGCGAGGTAGAGGCCGAGGTATCCGGCGAGGCCGAACAGGCCGAGGGCGGCGGCGATGGCCCCCTGGTTCCTCATCCGGCCGGCCAGGCGGGGGATGACGAAGGCGAGCGGCACGCCCATGACCATGGTGACGGCGAGGAGCACCCCGGCGGTGGAGGCGGAGACCCCGGAGTCGCGGAAGATCTGCGGGAGCCAGCCCATGGTCACGTAGGCGCCGGTGGCCTGGAGGCCGAAGTAGCAGGCCAGGGCCCATGCGGTGCGGCTGCGGACGATGCGAGGGCCGGCGTCGGCCCGTACGGCGGCGCCCGCGCCGGCCTGCTCGGCGGCGACCCGCGCGGCGCGCCGGGAGGCGCGGGCGATGGGCAGCCAGGGCAGGACGGCGACGAGGGCGAGGACGGCCCAGATCAGCAGTCCGGTGCGCCAGCTGCCGCCGAGGGCGCCGGTCAGGGGGACGGTGGCAGCGGCCGCGAGGGAGGTTCCGGCGGCCAGGGCCATGGAGTACAGGCCGGTCATGGTGCCGACGCGGTCCGGGAAGTAGCGCTTGACGATCACCGGGAGGAGCACGTTGGTCAGGGCTATGCCGGCCAGGGACAGGGCGCTGGCGGCGAGGAATCCGGCGGCGCCGCCCGCGAAGGGCCGGATCAGGAGGCCGGCGGCGATGGCCGCCATGCCGGCGCAGACGACGGCGGCGGGGCCGAAGCGGCGGGAGAGCCGGGGGGCGGTGATGCCGAAGACGGCGAAGCAGAGGGCGGGTACGGAGGTGATCAGTCCGGCGACGGTGCCGCTCATGCCCAGGCCCGTACGGGTCTCCTCGAAGAGGGCGCCGAGGCTGGTGATGGCGGGCCGCAGGTTGAGGGCGGCCAGCACGATTCCGACGATGAGCACCGGACCGAGCCACGTGGGGGTCACGTGGGCGGAAACGGGAGGCCGCTGGTCGGCGGGGGGGCGCACGACCTGCGGGCGGTTCAGGGTCTGGATTTCATCGTCGGACATTCAACCATCATAGAATCATGGGATGATTGGTTGTCCAGTCGCGCACGCTGTTCTCGAGAGGAACCCATGCCGCTGACCTCGCCCCGGCGCTCCGCGCTCGTCGACCAGGTGATCGCACAGTTGCGGAACCAGATCACCTCCGGAGAGTGGCCGGTGGGCTCGCGTATCCCCACCGAGCCCGAGCTCGTGGAGCTGCTCGGCGTCGCCCGCAACACCGTCCGCGAGGCCGTGCGGGCGCTGGCGCACAACGGCCTGCTCGACATCCGCCAGGGATCGGGCACGTACGTCCTCGCCACGAGCGAGCTGGCCGGCGTCATGCACCGCCGCTTCGCGAACGCCGAGCCGCGGCACATCGCGGAGCTGCGCTCCACCCTGGAGTCCTCGGGCGCCCGGCTCGCGGCGGAGCGGCGGACCGAGCGGGACCTCGTCCAGCTGGACGCGCTGCTGGCGCGGCGCGAGGAGGCCTGGGCCGGCGGGGACGCGGAGCGGTTCGTGGCGGCGGACGTGAGTCTGCACATGGCGGTGGTGACCGCTTCCCACAACGAGGTGCTGATCGAGCTGTACGCGGACCTCGGCGATTTGGTGGCGGACTGGCTGCGCGGCGACGTGGGCACCGTGCTCGACCCCGCGGCCCACCTCGACCACGCCCGGCTGATCGAGGCCATCCGGCGGGGGGACGGCGACGCGGCCGCCTCGGAGGCGGCCGGCTACCCGTTCGCCTGCCTCGGCCGGGAGTAGCCGGGGGGCAGCCCGCGGGCCGGGACGGGGCGGACGCCGGGCCGCGGCGGCCGGCGGGCCGGGTCAGAGCCGCTGGTGGGTGACCCAGGTGGAGCGGACTTCCTTCCAGCAGCGGCCGGTGATCTCGGCCCGCCCGGCCGGGCCGACCGGAACCGCCGCGCCGTCGCCGTCGACGTCCCACCAGCGGTCGCACTCCACGTGCAGGCGCACCAGGTCGGTCTCCGGGTAGCTGTTGTGGCAGTACGCCGTCACCGTGGAGCCCTCGGTCTCGATGTCGCAGTCGGCGCCGAACAGGTCCCGGGCGCCGGGCTTCGCGGGCTGCACGGGGGGCTCGACGGGGATCACGGCGAGCTCCACGACCTCGGGGAGCACCGCTTCCGGGAGCACCGCCCCGGGGAGTGACCCGGGGGCCCGTTCGGGGGCCGCGCCCTCGGGGGCGGCCGCGCCGGGTCCGGGTGCGGGATCTCCCGCCGGCGGCCACGCGGCCGCGCCGGGGGCCAGGAATGCGGTCAGGATCACGGAGGTGACCAGGAGGGACACCGATCGGCTCGGCCTCGCGCGCACTCCCGTACCTCCTCCCCGCAGGAACCGGGAAGATCCCGACCTGGCCAGTTTGCAGGCTTATGTCACGGTTTTCGACTCGGGAAGACCCCGTCCGGCACCGGACATCCGATCGATCACGGCGTCCGCACCGCTCCCCCACGGCGAAAACGGCGCCGGGAACAGCGACGGCCGCGCTTCCCGGGAAGGGGAGCGCGGCCGCCGCCGTACGGAGGGTGGGGAGCCGTCAGGCGCCCATCGCGTGCAGGCCGCCGTCCACGTGGACGATCTCGCCGGTGGTCTTCGGGAACCAGTCCGACAGCAGGGCCACGATGGCCTTGCCCGTCGGCTCCGGGTCGCTCATGTCCCACTCCATCGGGGAGCGCTGGTTCCAGACGTCCGCCAGCTCGCCGAAGCCCGGGATCGACTTCGCGGCCATCGAGCCGATCGGACCGGCCGAGACCAGGTTGCAGCGGATCTTCTCCTTGCCCAGGTCGCGGGCGAGGTAGCGGCTGGTGGCCTCCAGCGCGGCCTTGGCCGGGCCCATCCAGTCGTACTGCGGCCAGGCGAACTGCGCGTCGAAGGTGAGGCCGACGACGGCCGCGCCCTCCGCCGGGAACAGCGGCTTGCAGGCCATGGTCAGCGACTTGAGCGAGAACGCCGAGACGTGCATGGCGGTGGCCACCGACTCGAACGGCGTGTTCAGGAAGTTGCCGCCGAGGGCGTCCTGCGGCGCGAAGCCGATCGAGTGGAGGACGCCGTCGAGGCCGCCGAGCTCCTCCCGGACGAGGCCCTCCAGGCGGGCCAGGTGCTCGTCGTTGGTGACGTCGAGCTCGATCACCTTCACCGGCTTGGGCAGCTTCTTGGCGATGCGCTCGGTCAGCGACGGCCGCGGCCACGCGGTGAGGATGACCTCGGCGCCCTGCTCCTGGGCCAGCCGGGCGGCGTGGAAGGCGATGGAGGACTCCATCAGCACTCCGGTGATGAGGACGCGCTTGCCCTCGAGAATTCCGCTCATGGTGATCAGTGACCCATGCCCAATCCGCCGTCAACGGGAATGACGGCTCCGGTGATGTACGCGGCGTCGTCGGACGCCAGGAAGCTCACGGCTGCCGCGATCTCCTCGGGCTGCGCGTAGCGGCCCAGGGGCACCTGGCCCACGATGCCCGCGCGCTGCTCGTCGGTGAGCACCTTCGTCATGTCGGTGTCCACGAAACCGGGGGCGACCACGTTGAAGGTGATATTGCGCGAGCCCAGCTCACGGGCGAGCGAGCGGGCGAAACCCACCAGCGCGGCCTTGGAGGCGGCGTAGTTGGCCTGTCCCGCCGAGCCCAGCAGGCCGACGACCGAGGAGATCAGGACGACGCGGCCCTTCTTGGCACGGAGCATGCCACGGTTCGCGCGCTTGACCACACGGAAGGTGCCGGTGAGGTTCGTGTCGACGACCGAGGCGAAGTCCTCCTCGGACATGCGCATCAGCAGCGCGTCCTTGGTGATGCCGGCGTTGGCCACCAGCACCTCGACCGCGCCGTGGGCGTCCTCGATCTGCTTGTAGGCCTGCTCCACCTGCTCGGAATCGGTAATGTCGCAGCGGACCGCCAGAACGCCGAGGGAGGTGAGCGCCTCCGGCGGCTCGCCCGAGCGGTACGTGATCGCGACCTTGTCTCCGGCTTCCGCGAAGGCACGGGCGATGGCGAGGCCGATGCCCCGGTTTCCTCCGGTGACGAGAACCGAGCGGCTCAACGGATCACCCTTTCGCTAGCGGTCTGAATACCAAAAACCTATAGGTCGAATCCCTCATACAGAGAATCGAGCTCCGACAGGGCCTGGCGACCCGCTCTGTCGATTCCCTACAGAAACATGTAGGTACTTGAGCTCCGATCGCGACATGATCGGGGCGACCGGCCCCGACCCCGGGAGGACTTCCGTGCCCCATTCCATCGACGCGGCCTTCACCGCGCTGCCCCTTCGGGCGCTCGCCGACGCGGCGCTCGCCCGGGCGCGTGCACTGGGCGCCGAGCATGCCGACTTCCGGCTGGAGCGGATCCGCAGCGCCTCCTGGCGGCTGCGGGACGCCAAGCCCTCCGGCGGCTCCGACAGCACCGACCTCGGGTTCGCGGTCCGGGTGGTGCACGGCGGCAGCTGGGGGTTCGCCTCCGGTGTCGACCTGACCATGGACGCCGCCGCGAAGGTGGCCTCCCAGGCCGTGGCCATGGCGAAGCTGTCCGCCCAGGTGATCAAGGCCGCGGGCTCGGACGAGCGCGTGGAGCTGGCCGACGAGCCGGTGCACTCCGAGCGGACCTGGATCTCCGCCTACGACGTGGACCCCTTCGCGGTCCCCGACGCGGAGAAGGCGGCGCTGCTCGCCGACTGGAGCGCCCGGCTGCTCGCGGCCGACGGGGTGGCGCACGTGGACGCCTCCTTCCTCGCCGTCCACGAGAACAAGTTCTACGCCGACACCTCGGGCACCTCGACCACGCAGCAGCGGGTGCGCGTGCACCCGCAGCTCACCGCGGTCGCCGTGGACGCCACCACCGGCGAGTTCGACTCGATGCGCACCATCGCCCCGCCCGCGGGGCGCGGCTGGGAGTACCTGACCGGTACGGGCTGGGACTGGAACGACGAGCTGGAGCGGATCCCCGGCCTGCTCGCCGAGAAGATGCGGGCCCCGAGCGTCGAGGCCGGGCGCTACGACCTCGTGGTGGACCCCTCCAACCTGTGGCTCACGATCCACGAGTCCATCGGCCACGCCACCGAGCTCGACCGGGCGCTGGGCTACGAGGCGGCGTACGCGGGGACCTCCTTCGCCACCTTCGACCAGCTGGGCAAGCTGAAGTACGGCTCGTCGATCATGAACGTGACGGGTGACCGCACCGCGGAGCACGGGCTGGCCACGGTCGGCTTCGACGACGAGGGCGTCGCGGCGCAGAGCTGGGACCTGGTCAAGGACGGCACCCTGGTCGGCTACCAGCTGGACCGGCGGATCGCGAAGCTGACCGGCCTCGGCCGCTCCAACGGCTGCGCGTACGCCGACTCCCCCGGGCACGTGCCCGTCCAGCGGATGGCGAACGTCTCGCTCCGGCCGGACCCGGGCGGGCTGTCCACCGAGGACCTGATCGGCGGGGTGGAGCGCGGCGTCTACGTGGTCGGCGACCGCTCCTGGTCGATCGACATGCAGCGCTACAACTTCCAGTTCACGGGCCAGCGGTTCTTCCGGATCGAGAACGGCCGGCTGGCCGGTCAGCTGCGCGACGTCGCGTACCAGGCGACGACCACCGAGTTCTGGGGCTCGATGGAGAAGGTCGGCGGCCCGCAGACCTACGTCCTGGGCGGCGCCTTCAACTGCGGCAAGGCCCAGCCGGGGCAGGTCGCGGCGGTCTCGCACGGCTGCCCGTCCGCGCTGTTCCGCGACGTGAACATCTTGAACACCACGCAGGAGGCCGGCCGATGAGCACGCTTTCCAACGGACGCACCAAGCCCCACGAGATCGTCGAGCGGGCACTGGAGCTCTCCACCGCCGACGGCTGCGTGGTCATCGCGGACGAGGAGTCCAGCGCCAACCTGCGCTGGGCCGGCAACGCGCTCACCACCAACGGCGTCACCCGCGGCCGGACCCTGACCGTCATCGCGACGGTCGACGGCAAGGAGGGCACGGCCTCGGGGGTCGTCTCGCGCTCCGCCGTCACCGCCGCGGACCTGGAGCCGCTGGTACGGGCCGCCGAGGCGGCCGCCCGCGGGGCCGGTCCGGCCGAGGACGCCCAGCCGCTGGTGACCGGGACCCCGGCCTCGCCGGACTTCGCCGACGCTCCCGCCGAGACCTCCTCGGCGGTGTTCGCGGACTTCGCGCCGGCCCTCGGCGAGGCCTTCGCCCGGGCCCGGGCGGGCGGCCGGGAGCTGTACGGGTTCGCCCACCACGAGCTGGTCTCCACGTACGTCGGCACCTCCACGGGACTGCGGCTGCGCCACGACCAGCCCAACGGGACGCTGGAGCTCAACGCGAAGTCCCCGGACCGGCAGCGCTCCGCCTGGGCCGGCCGCGCCACCCGGGACTTCAAGGACGTGGACCCGACCGTGCTGGACGCGGAGCTGGCCGTACGCCTGGGGTGGGCCGAGCGGAAGATCGAGCTGCCCGCCGGGCGGTACGAGACCCTGCTGCCGCCGACGGCCGTGGCCGACCTGCTGATCTACCAGATGTGGTCGGCGGCCGCCCGGGACGCGGTGGAGGGCCGGACGGTCTTCGCCAAGCCGGGGGGCGGCACCAGGGTCGGCGAGCGGCTGTCGCAGCTGCCGCTGACGCTGCGCAGCGACCCGAACGCGCCGGGACTGGAGTCCGCGCCGTTCGTGATCGCGCACAGCTCGGGCGACGACGCCTCGGTGTTCGACAACGGCCTGCCGGTGCCGGCGACCGAGTGGATCCGGGACGGCGAGCTGGCCCGGCTGACCACGACCCGGCACAGCGCCGCGCTGACCGGCCTGCCGCTCGCGCCGGCCTTCGGGAACCTGGTCCTGGACGGGGGTGGCGACAAGTCGCTGGAGGAGATGGTGGCGGGCACCGAGCGGGGCCTGCTGCTGACCTGCCTCTGGTACATCCGCGAGGTGGACCCGGCCACCCTGCTGCTCACGGGCCTGACCCGGGACGGTGTCTACCTGGTGGAGAACGGGCAGGTCGTGGGCGAGGTCAACAACTTCCGGTTCAACGAGTCCCCGGTGGACCTGCTGTCGCGGGCCTCGGAGGCGGGGCGTACGGAGAAGACGCTGCCGCGCGAGTGGGGCGACTGGTTCACCCGGGCCGCGATGCCCGCCCTGCGCATCCCGGACTTCAACATGAGCTCGGTCAGCAAGGGCGTCTGACCCACCTAGACTGAGCCACGGCAATTCAAGGCATCGAAGGAGTCGAGAGACCGTGACGGACATCGTCGACGAACTGAAGTGGCGCGGGCTGTTCGCCCAGTCCACCGACGAAGAAGCGCTGCGCAAGGCGTTCGCGGACGGTCCGGTCACGTTCTATTGCGGCTTCGACCCGACCGCGGCCTCGCTGCACGTCGGGCACCTGGTCCAGGTGCTGACCGTACGCCGGCTCCAGCAGGCCGGGCACCGGCCGCTGGCGCTGGTCGGCGGGGCCACCGGGCAGATCGGCGACCCGCGGCCGACGGCCGAGCGGACCCTGAACGACCCGGAGACCGTCGCGAACTGGGTGGCCCGGCTGCGCACCCAGATCGAGCCGTTCCTGTCCTTCGAGGGCGAGAACGCGGCGGTCATGGTGAACAACCTGGACTGGACGGCGGGCCTGTCCGCCATCGAGTTCCTCCGGGACATCGGCAAGCACTTCCGCGTCAACAAGATGCTGACGAAGGACTCGGTCGCGCGCCGGCTGGAGTCCGACCAGGGCATCAGCTACACCGAGTTCAGCTACCAGCTCCTCCAGGGCATGGACTTCCTGGAGCTGTACCGGCGCTACGGCTGCGTGCTGCAGCAGGGCGGATCCGACCAGTGGGGCAACCTGACGGCCGGCCTCGACCTGATCCACCGGCTGGAGCCGGGTGCGGTCGTGCACGCGCTGGCGACCCCGCTGATGGTCAAGGCGGACGGCACCAAGTTCGGCAAGTCCGAGAGCGGCGCCGTCTGGCTCGACCCGGAGATGACGACGCCATACGCGTTCTACCAGTTCTGGCTGAACATGGACGACCGCGACATCTCCACCTACATGCGCATCCTGTCGTTCCGGAACCGTGAGGAGCTGGAGGCGCTGGAGGCGCAGACCGCCGAGCGGCCGCAGGCGCGTGCCGCGCAGCGGGCGCTGGCGGAGGAGCTGACGACGCTGGTGCACGGCGCCGGCCAGTGCGCCGCCGTGATCGACGCGTCGAAGGCGCTCTTCGGCCAGGGCGAGCTGGCGGAGCTGGACGAGGCCACGCTGGCCGCGGCCCTCTCCGAGCTGCCGCACGCCCGGGTCGCCGAGCTCGGCCAGGTCGTGGACCTGTTCGCGGAGACCGGCCTGGTCGCCAGCAAGTCGGCCGGCCGCCGGACCGTGAAGGAGGGCGGTGCCTACGTGAACAACGTCAAGGTCACCGCCGAGGACGCGGTCCCCGCCGCGCAGGACCTGCTGCACGGGCGGTGGCTGGTGCTGCGCCGCGGCAAGAAGAACCTCGCCGCGGTGGAGGTCACGGGCGCCTGACGCCCGGGACGCGCCGCGGGTACGGCGGAGGGGCCGGTTCGGACGCGTGGTCCGGCCGGCCCCTCCGTCGTGACCCGGCTGCCCGCGCGGGCGGGTCCGGGTCCGCGGTTCCTCAGGTCATCTGCCGCTTGTTGCCGCGGACGGCGTTGTAGAGCAGGTCGCCGAGGCCGACGATGAGGACCGCTCCGGCCAGTTGCAGCAGGTGCCGGATCCAGTCGATGCCCTTGGTGTCGTTGACGCCGATCCAGGTCGCGACGGCGTTGCCGAGGACGGCGCCGAGGATGCCGAAGATCGTGGTCAGCCAGAGCGGCTGGTGCTGCTTGCCCGGCAGGATGGCCCGGGCAATCAGGCCCAGCACGAAACCGACGATGATCGCCCACAACCAACTCATGCCGAGCCTCCTCCTGGCGCCTTGTGCGCACGTGCGCCCAGCTTCGGGCAGGAGCGCGTACGACGCATTTCAGACAGGGCCGTCAGGGGGACACCCCCTCTCTCCCCACCTCGGGAGGGGCGGCGTACCGTGGAAGGGTCCGGACCGGGAGCGTCCGGCGGGTGATCGGGTGATCGGGTGGTGGAGCATGGAGCGGACCAAGCGGCAGAAGCGGAACGGGGCCGAGGTCTTCCGTATCACCGGTGCCCGGATGGGTCTCGCCGAGGACGTCCGGGGACGGCAGCGCCGGTACGTGATCTCGATGGTCATCCGGACCCTGTCGGTCATCGCGACGGTGGTGTTGTGGAATGTCCAGCGCCCCGTGGCGATCGTGACGCTCGTCGCCGGCGCGCTGCTGCCGTACATCGCCGTGGTCATCGCCAACGCGGGGCGCGAGTCGACGCCCTCGCTGCCCTCGCACTTCATTCCGGCCCCTGTGCACCCCGCACTGGACGCCGGAAAGCTCACGAACGGCTCAGATCAATCCTGAAGTTCCAGTGCACCGCACCGGGTCCTGCGTGACATACTGCCTACGCGCTCCGCATCCCCCGTCGGAGCGACGGACCGACGCCGGGCAGCTCCCCCCGTGGCTGCTCGGCGTCGCTTTTCCGTTCTAGGGTTGAGCCGTGAACTTCCCCAGCTTTTCCGGCCCTGGATCCTCCGGCCCCGAGGCCGGTTCCCCCACCTGTTCCGCCAAGGGCTGCCGCGACGCGGCCGTCTGGGTCCTGGCGTGGAACAACCCGAAGCTGCACGCGCCGGAGCGGCGCAAGACGTGGCTGGCCTGCGAGGAGCACCGCGAGCACCTGTCCCGGTTCCTGGGGGTGCGCGGTTTCCTCAAGGACGTCGTGAAACTCGACGAGTGGGTGCAGCCGGAGGGCTCGGAGCGGGCCTGACCCGCGCGGACCGCCGTTCGCCGGCGGTCCTCCAGGCGGTTGCGGTCCTCCAGGCGGTTGCGGGCAGCGTCCCGCCCCGGGGCTCAGCCGCCGATCGCCGACATCGGGCGGTCGGGCTGCAGGAAGGACGGGTCGTCCAGGCCGGAACCGGCCTTCTTCCCCCACATCGCGACCTTCCACAGCCGGGCGATCTCCTCGTCCGGTGCGCCCGAGCGCAGGGCGGCCCGCAGGTCGGACTCCTCAGTGGCGAACAGGCACGTACGGACCTGACCGTCGGCCGTGAGCCGGGTGCGGTCGCAGGCGCCGCAGAAGGGCCGGGTGACCGAGGCGATGACCCCGACGGTGGCCGGGCCGCCGTCGACGACCCAGCGCTCGGCCGGGGCGGAGCCGCGTTCGACGGCGCCCTCCTCGGTGAGCGTGAAGCGGGTGCGCAGGGACTGCAGGATGGCCTCGGCGGTGATCATGCCGTCGCGCTTCCAGCCGTGCTGGGCGTCGAGCGGCATCTGCTCGATGAAGCGGAGCTCGTACTCGTGTCCGACGGCCCAGGCCAGCAGGTCGGGGGCCTCGTCGTCGTTGAGGCCGGGCATCAGCACCGCGTTGACCTTCACCGGGGTGAGGCCGGCCTCGCGGGCGGCGGCCATGCCGTCGATGACGTCCTTGTGCCGGTCGCGGCGGGTGAGGGTCTTGAAGACCTCGGGCCGCAGGGTGTCCAGGGAAACGTTCACGCGGTCCAGGCCGGCGGCCTTCAGGGCCTGCGCGGTGCGCTTGAGGCCGATGCCGTTGGTGGTGAGCGACATCCGGGGGCGCGGCTCCAGGGCCGCGCACTGCTCGACGATCCCGACCAGGCCGGGACGCAGCAGCGGCTCGCCTCCGGTGAAGCGGACCTCGGTGATGCCGAGCCGGGTGACCGCGATGCGGATCAGCCGGACGATCTCGTCGTCACTCAGCAGATCGGACTTTCCGAGCCACTGCAGGCCTTCTTCGGGCATGCAGTACGTGCAGCGGAGATTGCACCGGTCGGTGAGCGAGACGCGCAGGTCGGTGGCCACGCGGCCGTAGGTGTCGAGAAGCACTGTGGGCCCCCTCCCCTGTCCGGTTCAGTAGGGTTCGCGCAGCTGAGGACGTACCGCGTGCGCTGCATTCGAGCCTACGCGACACCGGTGGTGTAAAGGGGTGCCCGAAAGAACGAGAGGCGGCGCGGCTGCGTCGTAGGGACGTACGACGCGGCCACGCTGGGTGTTCGGACGATCTCAGTGCGCCCCTGTTCCGGTGAGCGAGCGGACCTCCAGCTCGGCGAACTTCTGCGCGTCGGCCTTCTCCTTGGACAGGACGGTTCCCAGCCAGCCCAGCAGGAAGCCGAGCGGGATGGAGATGAGGCCGGGGTTCTCCAGGGGGAACCAGTAGAAGTCGGCGTCCTTGAACATCGAGGTGGGCTTCCCGGAGACGACCGGGGAGAACAGCACCAGGCCGACGGCCGAGATCAGGCCGCCGTAGATGGACCACAGCGCCCCCCGGGTGGTGAAGCGCTTCCAGAAGAGGCTGTAGAGGATCGTCGGCAGGTTGGCGGAGGCGGCGACCGCGAAGGCGAGTGCGACCAGGCCGGCCACGTTCAGGTCGCGGGCGAGGGCGCCCAGCCCGATGGCGACGGCGCCGATCACGACGGTGGACCAGCGGGCGGCGCGCACCTCCTCCTTCTCGGTGGCCTTGCCCCTGCGGATGACGTTGACGTAGAGGTCGTGCGCGAAGGACGAGGAGGAGGCGAGGGTGAGGCCGGCGACCACGGCCAGGATGGTGGCGAAGGCGACCGCCGAGATCACGGCGAGCAGGACGGCGCCGCCGGTGGAGCCGGCTCCGCCGCCGATCTCCTGGGCGAGCAGGGGCGCCGCGGTGTTGCCCGCCTTGTTCGACGCCAGGATGTCGGCCCGGTTGAGCAGGGCGGCGGCGCCGAAGCCGAGGGCGATGGTCATCAGGTAGAAGGCGCCGATGATGCCGATGGCCCAGTTCACGGACTTGCGGGCGGCCTTGGCCGTCGGGACGGTGTAGAAGCGGATCAGGATGTGCGGCAGTCCGGCGGTGCCGAGGACCAGGGCGAGGCCCAGCGAGATGAAGTCGAGCTTCGTCGTGGAGTCCTTGCCGTACTTCATGCCCGGTTCGAGGAACTTGGCGCCCTGTCCGCTGTTCTCCGCGGCCTTGCCCAGCAGCTCGGAGACGTTGAAGTTGAACTTGACCAGCACGAGCATCGTGATGAGCAGGGCGCCCGCGATCAGCAGGACCGCCTTGATCATCTGCACCCAGGTGGTGCCCTTCATGCCGCCGATGGTCACGTAGACGATCATCAGGACGCCGACCAGCGCGACCACGGCCACCTTGCCGCCGTCGCTGGTGATGCCGAGGAGCAGCGAGACGAGCACGCCCGCGCCGGCCATCTGGGCGAGCAGGTAGAAGATCGAGACCACGATGGTGGAGGTGCCGGCGGCGGTCCGTACGGGGCGCTGGCGCATCCGGTACGCGAGGACGTCGCCCATCGTGTAGCGGCCGGAGTTGCGCAGCGGCTCGGCGACGAGCAGCAGGGCCACCAGCCAGGCGACGAGGAAGCCGATGGAGTACAGGAAGCCGTCGTAGCCGAAGAGGGCGATGGCTCCGGCGATGCCGAGGAACGACGCGGCGGACATGTAGTCGCCGGAGATCGCGAGGCCGTTCTGGAAGCCGGTGAACTGGCGGCCGCCCGCGTAGAAGTCGGCGGCGCTCTTGGTCTGGCGGCCGGCCCACACGGTGATGATCAGGGTGGCGACGACGAACAGGCCGAACAGGGTGATGATCAGCGGCCGGTGCTCGGTGGCGCCCGCGGCGGTCGTGGTCAGGTGGAGGGCGCTGCTCATTCTCCGGCCTCCATACGGGACTTGATCGCGAGGGCCTTGGGGTCGAGGCGGGTGGCGGCGTGCCGCGAGTACAGCCAGGCGATCAGGAAGGTCGTGGCGAACTGGGCGAGGCCGAGGACGAGGCCGACGTTGATGTTCCCGAAGAGCTTGGCGCCCATGAAGTCGGCCGCGTAGCTGCAGAGCAGCACGTACAGCAGGTACCAGGCGATGAACGCCACGGTGAGCGGGAAGGCGAACGAGCGGAAGGAGCGGCGCAGTTCCCCGAACTCGGCGCTGTCCTGGACCCGCGAGAACTCCTCGGCCGTGGGACCCGCCTGGGACGCGCCCTCGGCCTCCGGTGGTGGCGCTGCTGCTTCGGTGGTCACGGGGGGCTCTCCTTGCGACGCGGGTGCGGTCGGGACGACGGACAAAACAACCTCCGTGGGGGGACGGTGGCGCTGATCCTCCCGGTCGACGGCACGGCCGGCGCGGCGGGACGGTTCAACACCTTCTGCTTCTTTGGGAACTGATTTCTCGAACTGATGGCACAGAAGGGAACAGCGGTACTAGGTTTCTGTGTCATGAACCCGTCCGACGCAACCGCGTCAGGGCGGCTTTTTCACGGATGATGTGGAGAACCCATGGCGCATCTGGGGTCGCGTACCGCCCGGAAGCACGGCCGTCTGGCCGTTCCGGTCGGCCTGGCGCTCACCGCCTCGCTCGCCTTCCTGCCCTCGATCGCGGCCTCCGCGGCCCCGCTGGGCAACACGGCGGGCGCTGCGGCGGCTTCGAAGCCCGACACCTCCGGACCCAAGCTGTCGTACGTGGCGAACCTGACCTCGTACGGCACGGTGAAGCAGGCGAAGGAGGCCATCGAGCGGGCCGGCGGCACGGTGGTGACGTCCCACCCGCAGATCGGGGTCGTCGTCGCCCACTCCCAGAACCCGGAGTTCGCCAAGCAGCTGCGGGCCCAGCGCAGCCTCTTCGTGTCGGTCGGCGCCACCCGCACGGCCCCGCTGACGACGGTGCAGACCACCGAGGAGGGCACCACGCAGCGGCTGAGCGCGGCGGACGCCGCCATGGCCGCGGCGAAGGCCGCGCCGGGGCAGGAGCCGCTGGAGTCCAACCAGTGGGACCTGCGGGCGATCAAGGCCGACGAGGCTCACAAGATCAACGATGGCAGCCGGAACGTCACGGTGGGCGTCATCGACACGGGTGTGGACGACACCCACCCGGATCTCGCGGCGAACTTCTCCAAGGAGCAGTCCGCCAACTGTGTCGGCGGCGTCGCGGACACCTCCGAGGGCGCCTGGCGTCCGTACGCCGACGGCAGCGACCACGGCACGCACGTGGCCGGCACCATCGCGGCCCCGCGCAACGGGGTCGGCGTCAGCGGCGTCGCGCCGGGCGTGCAGATAGCCGCGATCAAGGTGAGCGAGCCGGCGACCAGCCTGTTCTACACCGAGGCGGTCGTCTGCGGCTTCATGTTCGCCGCCGAGAAGGGGATCGAGGTGACCAACAACAGCTACTACGTCGACCCCTGGTACTTCAACTGCAAGACGGACGACGACCAGAAGGCGCTGGTGGAGGCCCTCACCCGGGCGAGCAAGTACGCCGAGCGCAAGGGCGTGCTGAACGTCGCCGCGGCCGGCAACGAGAACTTCGACCTCTCGGCCGACTCGATCACCGACGAGACCAGCCCGAACGACACCACCCCGGTGCCGCGCACGATCGACCCGCGTGTCTGCCTCGACGTCCCGACGCAGCTGCCGGGCGTCGTGACGGTGACCGCGACCGGTGACAAGGGCTTCAAGTCCTACTACTCCAGTTACGGCCTCGGAGTCGCGGACGTCTCGGCCCCGGGCGGCGACAAGTGGCAGGTCCCGGCCACCCCGGACGCCAACGGCCGCATCCTGTCCACCGTCCCCGGCGGCTACGGCTACAAGCAGGGCACCTCCATGGCGACCCCGCACGTCGCGGGCGTCGCGGCGCTGCTGAAGAGCGCGCACCCGAAGGCCACGCCCTCGCAGCTCCAGACGATGCTCAAGGGCCAGGCCACCAAGACGGCCTGCCCGGCGCAGGTCTACGACGCCACGGGCGTCCTGATCGACGCCACCACCTGCGAGAGCAAGTGGGGCCAGACGGGCTACTACGGCCACGGCGTGGTCGACGCGCTGAAGGCCGTCAAGTAGCACGCGCGGCGGTACCCGGTACGTGAGAGGGCCGGGCGGGGGTCTCCCCCCCCCCGCCCCCCCCCCCCCCCCGCGCCCCCCCCCGCCCCCCCGCCGCGCCCCCCCCCCCCGCCCGGGCGGGCCGGCATGGTAAGGACCGACAACGCCGGGCGGGCCGCCAA
>NZ_JBHXQN010000064.1:0-33091 GCF_042717785.1 Streptomyces sp. NPDC058619 | reverse complement strand
CTGCAGGGGGGACCCTGTGGGAGAGTAGGACGCCGCCGAACAATTATTGTGGGAAAGCCCCGCACCTTATGGTGCGGGGCTTTTCTGCGTTCCGGGCCCGTGTGTGCTCTCCTGTAGGGTCGGGGTGCATCGTTCAACATTTCTCACGTCAGTGGAGGCCCCCGGGTGGAGGTCCAGGAGACTCGGGTTCAGACCGACCGAATTTTCACGATTCCGAACATCCTGAGCATGGCTCGCCTGGCCGGTGTGCCCCTGTTCCTGTGGCTGATCCTCGCCGAGCACGACGGGTGGGCCCTGGCCGTCCTCATGCTCAGCGGAATCAGTGACTACCTGGACGGGAAGCTCGCCCGGCGCTGGAACCAGATCAGCAACCTCGGCCGGCTCCTGGATCCTGCCGCGGACAGGCTCTACATCCTGTCCACGCTCTTCGGGCTGACCTATCGGGAGATCCTGCCCCTGTGGCTGACCGGAGCCCTGCTGGCCCGCGAGCTGATGCTGCTGGTCATGGTGTGGATCCTGCGCCGCCACGGGTACCCGCCGCCGCAGGTGAACTTCCTCGGCAAGGCCGCGACCTTCAACCTGATGTACGCGTTCCCGTTGCTGCTGCTCAGTGACGGCACGGGCTGGTTGGCCTGGACGGGGTCAGTTTTGGGATGGGCGTTCGCCGGATGGGGTACAACCCTCTATTGGTGGGCAGGAGTGCTGTACGTGGTTCAGGTCCGCCGTCTCGTCAAGGCGGATCCCACAGCCGATTGAGCTCGCTCAGCGCCGGATGACGCGGAGCAACCGCAGAGTCACCGTCCGGAACGGGTGAGGTCGGCGAGATCGTCGTCTCCCAAGGAGGACTCTTCCGACATGAAGGCCGTCGTGATGGCCGGTGGCGAAGGCACGCGCCTGCGCCCAATGACCTCGAGCATGCCCAAGCCGCTCCTGCCGGTGGCCAACCGGCCGATCATGGAGCACGTGCTGAGGCTGCTCAAGCGGCATGGGCTCAGCGAGACCGTGGTCACCGTGCAGTTCCTGGCATCGCTCGTCAAGAACTACTTCGGTGACGGCGAAGAGCTCGGGATGGAGCTCACCTATGCCAACGAGGAGAAGCCACTCGGGACCGCCGGCAGCGTGAAGAACGCCGAGGAGGCCCTGAAGGACGACACGTTCCTCGTGATCTCCGGCGATGCGCTCACCGACTTCGACCTCACCGACCTCATCCGGTTCCACAAGGAGAAGGGCGGACTCGTCACGGTCTGCCTGACCCGGGTCCCCAACCCGCTGGAATTCGGCATCACCATCGTGGACGAGGAAGGCAAGGTCGAGCGTTTCCTCGAGAAGCCGACCTGGGGACAGGTGTTCTCGGACACCATCAACACCGGCATCTACGTGATGGAGCCGGAGATCTTCGACTACGTGGACGCGGACGTCTCCGTGGACTGGTCCGCAGACGTCTTCCCGCAGCTCATGAAGGAAGGCCGGCCGATCTACGGCTACGTGGCCGAGGGCTACTGGGAGGACGTCGGCACGCACGAGAGCTACGTCAAGGCCCAGGCCGACGTGCTCGAGGGCAAGGTCCAGGTCGACATGGACGGCTTCGAGATCTCGCCCGGCGTGTGGATCGCCGAGGGCGCCGAGGTCAGCCCCGACGCGGTGCTCCGCGGCCCGCTGTACATCGGGGACTATGCCAAGGTCGAAGCGGGCGTCGAGATCCGCGAGCACACCGTCGTCGGCTCGAACGTCGTCGTCAAGAGCGGCGCCTTCCTGCACAAGGCGGTCGTCCACGACAACGTCTACATCGGACCCCACAGCAACCTCCGTGGCTGCGTCATCGGCAAGAACACCGACATCATGCGGGCCGCGCGGATCGAGGACGGCGCCGTCATCGGCGACGAGTGCCTGGTCGGCGAGGAGTCGATCGTCCAGGGGAACGTACGCGTCTACCCGTTCAAGACGATCGAGGCCGGCGCCTTCGTCAACACCTCGGTCATCTGGGAGTCCCGCGGACAGGCCCACCTCTTCGGAGCGCGCGGCGTCTCCGGGATCCTGAACGTGGAGATCACCCCCGAGCTGGTCGTCCGGCTCGCCGGGGCCTACGCGACGACCTTGAAGAAGGGCGCGATCGTCACCACTGCCCGAGACCACTCCCGAGGCGCGAGAGCGCTCAAGCGGGCCGTGATCTCGGCGCTCCAGGCCAGCGCCATCAACGTGCGCGACCTGGAGAACGTCCCGCTGCCCGTCGCGCGGCAGCAGACCGCACGCGGCAGCGCGGGCGGGATCGTGCTGCGGACCTCGCCCGGAGTGCCGGACTCCGTCGACATCATGTTCCTGGACGAGCGGGGAGCCGACCTCTCGCTCCAGCAGCAGCGCAAGCTGGACCGGGTCTACGCCCGCCAGGAGTACCGGCGCGCGTTCCCCGGCGAGATCGGCGACCTCCAGTTCCCCGGCAGCGTCTTCGACGCCTACACCGGCTCGCTCCTGCGGCGGGTGGACATCACGGGGATCGGCGACGCCGGGCTCAAGGTGGTCGTGGACGCCTCCAACGGAAGCGCCGGCCTCGTACTGCCCAGCCTCCTCGGCCGTCTCGGCGTGGACGCCCTGACGATCAACCCCGGACTCGACGAGTCCAGGCCGACCGAGACCACCGAGTCCCGGCGGGCCGGGCTGGTGCGGCTCGGCGAGATCGTCGCCTCCGCGCGGGCCGCCTTCGGCGTGCGCTTCGACCCGGTGGGCGAGCGGATCTCCCTGGTCGACGAGCGCGGGCGGATCATCGAGGACGACCGGGCCCTGCTGGTCCTGCTCGACCTGGTCGCCGCGGAGAAGCGCAGCGGCAAGGTGGCGCTGCCGGTGACCACGACGCGGGTCGCGGAACAGGTGGCCGCGTACCACGGCACCCAGGTGGAGTGGACCACGACCTCCCCGGACGACCTGACGCGGGTCGGCCGGGCGGAGAACACCATCTTCGGCGGCGACGGCCGGGGCGGGTTCATCGTCCCCGAGTTCGGCAGCGTCTTCGACGGGTCGGCCGCGTTCGTCCAGCTGCTCGGCCTCGTCGCGCGGACGCAGCTCACGCTGAGCCAGATCGACGCCCGGATCCCCAGGGCCCACGTGCTCAAGCGGGACGTGCCGACCCCGTGGGCCGTCAAGGGGCTCGTCATGCGACGGGTCGTGGAGGCGGCCGGAGACCGGCAGGTGGACACCACCGACGGGGTGCGGGTCGTCGAGGCGGACGGGCGCTGGGCGCTGGTCCTCCCGGACCCGGCCGAGGCCGTCACCCACCTGTGGGCCGAGGGACCCGACGACGCTTCGGCGCAGGCCCTGCTCGACGAGTGGGCGGCCGTGGTGGACGGCGGCCAGTGACCGCCGCGGGGTGATCCGCGTACGAACGAAGTCCGGCGGGCCGGGTACGGGAACAGCTCCGTACCCGGCCCGCCGGACGCATTGGGTGTGTGCGGCGCCGACATGCGACGATGTGCGGCATGTCGCAGCCGCCTCACCATCGGAATCCGGCGTCCCCGCCCGCGCGCCCGGACGCCTCCATGTCGCTGCTGACCCACGTGATGGACCACAGCCTCGACGAGGGGTACGCGGAGGCATCGGCCCGGCGCGAAGCGGACGGTACGGCAGGGCTGCCGCGCACGCTCAAGGCCAAGCTGGGGCTCGCGGCCGGGCTCGTCCTGGCCGCCCTCGTCGTCACGCTCGGCGCCGCCGAGGCGCGGATGGCCGCGCCGGTACTGGCCAAGGAGCGCCACGAACTGATCGACCGGGTGGAGCGGGCCGATGAGCGCGCGGACGGCCTGGAGCGGGACATCGAGCGGCTGCGGACGAACGTCGCGGACCGGCAGCGCGCCGCACTGAAGCAGCCCGGAGGCGGGCAGGGGGAGCTCGTCGCGCTGCTGTCCGGTGCCACCGAGGTGCGCGGGCCCGGGGTCAAACTGGTCGTGGACGACGCGAAGGGTTCTTCGTCGAGCGGCGGCGGACCCCGTGAGAGCGCGGGCTTCTCCGACACCGGCCGGCTTCGCGACCGCGACATGCAGAAGATCGTCAACGGCCTGTGGCAGTCCGGGGCGGAGGCCGTCTCGATCAACGGGCAACGGCTGACGCAACTGTCGGCGATCAGGGCCGCGGGCGACGCGATACTGGTCGACAACAAGCCTCTGGTACCGCCGTACGAGGTCCTGGCGGTGGGGGACAGGAGGCGTCTCGGCGCCGCCTTCCAGGACTCGGCGGACGGCCAGTACCTGCACGTGCTGCAGGAGAACTACGGAATCCGCTCCACCCTGTCCGCCCAGGACGAGGTGCGGCTGCCGGCCGCGTCGAGCCTGACCGTGCGGACAGCCACAGCAGCAGAGCAGCAGAAGGGTGCATCGTGATCGCGGTACTGGGCCTCGTGGTCGGAGTGGTGGTCGGACTTCTGGTCCGGCCCGAAGTGCCGGCCGTGGTGGAGCCTTATCTGCCGATCGCCGTCGTGGCGGCGCTGGACGCGGTGTTCGGCGGTCTGCGCGCGATGCTGGACGGCATCTTCGTGGACAAGGTCTTCGTCGTGTCGTTCCTGTCGAACGTGGTCGTGGCCGCGCTGATCGTCTTCCTGGGCGACAAGCTGGGCGTCGGCTCGCAGCTGTCCACCGGTGTGGTCGTGGTCCTCGGCATCCGCATCTTCTCCAACGCCGCGGCCATCCGCCGGCACGTGTTCCGGGCGTGAGGCCGATGAGTACGAACGACACGCCGCCCGAGCGCCCCGAGGGACCCGGCGGATCCGGTGCGCCCGGCGGCCCGGTGCCGCCCGTACCGCCCGTGCAGCCCCCGACGCCCGTGCAGCCTCCACCGCCCGTGCAGCCGCTCCGGCCCGTGCAGCCGGTGCAGCCCGCACCGCCTGTCGGGCCGACGCCGCCGCCGCCGTTGCCGAGCCCGCCCCCGCCGCCCGCGGCGTCCGCCCCGCCGGCGCCGCCGGAGGCTCCCGAGCAGACCGGACGGCAGCGGCTCGCGGCCGGGCTGTGGCCGCCGCGGGTGAGCCGGGCCCAACTGATCGTCGCGCTGCTGCTGTTCGTCCTCGGGCTGGGCCTGGCCATCCAGGTGCGGTCCAACAGTGACGAGAGCGCCCTGCGCGGGGCCCGTCAGGACGACCTCGTACGCATCCTCGACGAGCTCGACGGGCGGACCAAGCGCCTGGAGGACGAGAAGCAGCGGCTGGAGGACCAGCGCAAGGAGCTGGAGAGCAGCTCCAACCAGGCCGAGGAGGCCCGCAAGCAGACCGTGGAGAAGGAGCGCCAACTCGGCATCCTGGCCGGTACGGTGGCTGCGCAGGGGCCGGGGATCACGCTGAAGATCACCGATCCCACCGGTCAGGTGCAGTCCGACCAACTGCTGGACACCCTTCAGGAGCTGCGGGCGGCCGGCGCCGAGGCGATCCAGATCAACGGGACGCGCATCGTGGCGGGCTCGTACTTCTCGGACGAGGACGGCGGGGTCGCGATCGACGGCAAGAAGATCACACAACCCTACGAGTTCAAGGTGATCGGCAAGCCCCAGGATCTGGAGCCCGCGCTCAACATCCCCGGCGGCGTCGTCCAGACGCTGGAGAAGGAGCAGGCCGCGGTCGCCGTCACGCGGTCGGCGAAGATCGTTGTGGACGCCTTGCGGGCGGCGAAGCAGCCTGACTACGCTCGGTCGTCATCACCATGAGATGCGGTGAGGAGCGGAGCGGCTCACGCGGGCGGAAGCCTGCGGGGGGTCGGCGCACCGAAGTCGCGGTGCGTGGTGGAAACTGTCTGGTGGTTACGGACGTTGTGAGTATGTCCGGGTCGGCAGGTGTGTGCATTCGGAGTTCGTCCTGCCCCACGGGCGGGTCTGTTTCGGTCAAGGGGAATCGCCCGTGAAGTTGTTTGAGAAGTTGTTCGGCAAGAAGAACCGCGAGGAAGGCGGCTCGGCACGCCATCGCGCCGGGCACGGTGACGCAGAGGGACAGGGCGACCGGCCGCTCTTCCGTGACGAGGTCGGCGGCGCGGGGGACAATTCGGGCGCATACGGCGCGTCGACTGTTGACCCCGCTGGTACCGGACGCATAGGTTTCGGTGAACCATCAACCTCAAGTGCGGGTGGAGGGTTTGCCTCCGACCCGTATGCCACCAGTGCCTCCGCGGGGCAGCCGCGGCGCGAGGAGCCGTCCATGTCGGCCGAGCAGGTTTGCAGCAGGTGTGGACACCGCAGCGATGCGGCCAGCCGCTTCTGCTCCAACTGCGGGGCGCCGCTGCGGGCGGGTCTGACGCCGGAGCGCGCCTCGGAGACCACGTCCACCATCTCGATCTCGGGCCTGGAGGCCTACGAGGCCGAGGTGTCGGGCCAAACGCACGTGTCGTCCTCGCTGTCCCCCGAGGCCCAGGCCGCGGTGGAGGCCCTGCCGCCCGGTTCCGCCCTGCTCATCGTGCGGCGCGGTCCCAACTCCGGCAGCCGTTTCCTGCTGGACGGCGAGCTGACCACGGCCGGCCGGCACCCGCAGAGCGACATCTTCCTGGACGACGTCACCGTCTCCCGGCGCCATGTCGAGTTCCGCAGGAGCCAGGACGGCGGATTCACCGTGGCCGACGTCGGCAGCCTCAACGGCACGTACGTGAACCGGGAACCGATCGAGTCCGTCGCCCTGCACAACGGCGACGAGGTACAGATCGGCAAGTACCGGGTGGTCTTCTACGCAAGCCTGCGGGGCATCTGACCCGCCCCCGGACCGCGTCCGGGGGCCCAGGAAAGGTCCCCATGTTGCGCACCCCGACAGGCGGTGCCGGAAACGGCACCGCCGGCTCGGCCGGGCGGCTGGTGAGCATCGGAACGGTGCTCACCACGCTGCGTGACGAGTTCCCCGAAGTCACGATCTCGAAGATCCGCTTCCTGGAGGCGGAGGGGCTGGTCGAGCCCACGCGTACTCCGTCCGGGTACCGCAAGTTCAGCGCCGGGGACGTGGAGCGACTCGCCCACATCCTGCGGTTGCAGCGTGACCACTACCTGCCCCTGAAAGTCATCCGCGACCAGCTCGACGCCCTCGCACGCGGGGAGCAGATCCGCATCCCGGCGCCGACGGCGCACCGTGACCCCGGCGACGCGCCCGATCCCGGCAGTCCGGCGGTCGTCTACGGCGAAGTCGGCCGCGAACGGCCCACCGCGCCGCGCATCGGCCGGGCGGAACTGCTCGCGACCGCCGACGTGGACGAGGTGCAGCTCGTCGAGTGGGAGTCGTACGGGCTGCTGGCCGAGGCCCCGGGCGGCGGATTCGACGCCGAGGCCGTCACCGTGGCCCGTCTGGTGGCCGATCTGGGCCGGTTCGGGCTGGAGCCGCGCCACCTGCGTGCCATGAAGGCCGCCGCGGACCGCGAGGCGGGGCTCGTCGAACAGGTCGTGGCACCGTTGCGCCGGCACCGCAACCCGCAGACCCGGGCCCACGCCGAGGCGACGCTGAAGGAGCTCGCGGGGCTGTCCGTACGGCTGCACGAGGCGCTCGTACAGACCGCTCTCGGGGTCCGCCTGTAGGGACCGAGGGCGGCCCGACTACCCAAACCGGCTGGGCAGGTCCTAGGGTTACTGTGTGAACGAGCTCGACGTTGTGGGTGTCCGGGTGGAAATGCCCTCCAACCAACCGATCGTGCTCCTGCGTGAAGTGGGAGGCGATCGGTACCTCCCCATCTGGATCGGTCCAGGGGAGGCGACCGCCATTGCCTTCGCGCAGCAGGGCATGGCCCCTGCCAGGCCGCTGACGCACGACTTGTTCAAGGACGTGCTGGAAGCGGTCGGCGAGGAGCTCACCGAGGTCCGGATCACGGATCTGCGGGAGGGCGTCTTCTACGCGGAGCTCGTCTTCGCCAGCGGGGTCGAGGTGAGCGCGAGGCCATCCGACGCCATAGCGCTGGCCCTGCGGACGGGGACGCCGATCTACGGCAGTGACGGCGTGCTCGACGACGCCGGAATCGCCATTCCCGACGAGCAGGAGGACGAGGTGGAGAAGTTCCGCGAGTTCCTCGACCAGATCTCGCCCGAGGACTTCGGCACCGGCCCGCAGTAGGGCGCAGGCCGCGTCGTCCACGGGGAAGCGCCGGCCCATTCGAGCAGCCTTTCCCGGCAATCGGATACGGGAAACCACTCTCAGGGTGATTATCACTCGGCGTGCCGAGTGTGGCGATCGTTGACGCACCCCTGGTGACTGCCTACCTTCAAGGTGGGCAGGTCAAGGACGGAGGGTCGGCGTGAGGATCACGGGCGACGGTACGACCGGGGGCACCCCCGTACGGAGTGACGGCGGACCGTACCCGCTTTACGGGAGCACGGTGGGGTCCGCGCGCCGTCAGCCGGAGTCGACGCCGGTCGGACCGGTGAGCGGCGACCCGGCGCCCGAGGAGGTCGGCTACCGCGGGCCCACGGCGTGCGCCGCGGCCGGGATCACCTACCGGCAGCTCGACTACTGGGCCCGGACCGGACTGGTGGAGCCCAGCGTGCGTGCCGCGTACGGGTCGGGTACGCAGCGGCTGTACAGCTTCCGGGACGTGGTGGTCCTCAAGGTCGTGAAGCGCTTCCTGGACACCGGTGTGGCGCTGCAGAACATCCGCACGGCCGTACAGCACCTGCGGGACCCCGGATTCGCGGACCTGGAGCGGACGACGCTCATGAGCGACGGCGCCTCCGTGTACGAGTGCACCTCGCCGGACCAGGTCGTGAGCCTGCTCCAGGGCGGGCAGGGCGTCTTCGGGATCGCCGTCGGCGTCGTGTGGCGGGACGTGGAGAACGCGCTGGCGCAGCTGCACGGGGAGCGGGTGGACACGGGCGAGACCGTCGTCGGCCACCACCCGGCGGACGAGCTGGCGGCCCGCCGCAACCGGGCCGTGTGACCCCGGCCTGAGCACGGACGGCCGTGCCGGCGGGCGCGGGGCCCAGAGGGGGCTCCGCGCCCGCCGGCGGCTGCGGCCCGGCCGGGAGGCGTCCCGGAACCGGTTCCCGGGATTGTCAGAGGCGTAGGGCAGCATCGGGGGCGTGAGAGCCGCGCCGACCATCCTGCACCTGGACATGGACGCCTTCTACGCCTCCGTGGAGCAGGCGTCGAAGCCGAGCCTGCGGGGCAAGGCCGTGATCGTCGGAGGGCTCGGTCCGCGCGGGGTCGTCGCCACGGCCTCGTACGAGGCGCGGCGCTTCGGGGTGCACTCGGCCATGCCGATGGCGCAGGCCCGGCGGCTCTGCCCCAACGGCGCCTGCCTGGTGCCGCGCTTCAGCCTCTACCGCGAGGTCAGCGAAGTGGTCATGGCCATGCTGAGGGAGCTGTCGCCGCTGGTGGAGCCGCTCAGCCTGGACGAGGCGTTCGTGGACCTGGAGGCGGGCGGCGTCGCCTTCGACTCGCGCAGTGCCCGGGCGACGGGCGAGCGGCTGCGCGCGGACATCAGGGCGGCCACGAGCCTCAGCGGGTCGGTGGGACTGGCGGGGTCGAAGATGCTGGCGAAGGTGGCGTCCGAGGAGGCCAAGCCGGCTGGGCTGCTGCTGATCGAGCCGGGGACCGAGCGGGAGCTGCTCGCGCCGATGTCCGTACGGACCCTGCCCGGGGTGGGGCCGGCCACCGGGGAACACCTGCGCCGGGCCGGTATCACCACCGTGGGGGAGCTGGCGGAGGCCGGGGAGGACGAGCTGGTCCGGATGGTCGGGCGCGCGCACGGCGTCGGCCTCCACCGGATGGCCCTGGGGCTGGACGACCGGCCGGTGGTCGCCGAGCGGGACGCGAAGTCGGTGTCGGTCGAGGACACCTTCGACGTGGACCTGCACGACCGGGTCCGCATCCGCAACGAGGTGCAGCGGCTCGCGGACCGGTGCGTGCGCAGGCTCCGGGAGTCCGGGCACTCGGGTCGCACGATCGTGCTGAAGGTGCGCCGGTTCGACTTCTCGACGCTCACGCGCTCGGAGACGCTGCGCGGGCCCACCGACGACCCCGGGGTGGTGCGGGAGGCCGCGGCGCGGCTGCTGGAGGGCGTGGACACCACGGGCGGGGTGCGGCTGCTCGGGGTGGGGGTCACGGGGTTGGCGGACTACACGCAGGAGGACCTGTTCGCCCAGGCCGCCGCGATGCTCGCCGCCGAGGGGGACGGGCGGGCCGGGGACGTGCCCGACGTGGCGGAGGGGGCCGTTGGAGTGACGGGGGTGCCGGGGCCGTCGGAGGCAGGCGCCGGCGCGCAGGAGGCGGTGGCCGCCGGGAGTCCGGGGCCGCCCGTCGAGCACGGGCCGCCGGGGGAGGCGGAGGCCACCGCCGAGCGGCGCTGGGCGCCCGGAAACGACGTACGGCACGCCGTCCACGGGCCGGGGTGGGTGCAGGGCAGCGGGGTCGGGCGGGTGACCGTACGGTTCGAGCGGCCCGGGTCGGCCCCCGGCCGGGTGCGCACCTTCCGGGTGGACGATCCCGAGCTGGAGGCGGCCGATCCGCTGCCGCTCGTGGGGGAGCCGGTGGGGGAGGAGGAGCCGGGCACGGCCTGACGGGGCGCCCGGGCCGGCGGAGGAGGGGCGGCCGGTCAGCCGTCGTCGCCCGCCAGCCGGCCGAAGTCGCGCGGCTGCTCGGGGGGCGGGGGCGTCTGGTGGAAGTCGGACGGCAGGGTCACGTCCAGGCCGTAGTGGTGGTAGAGCTGCAGCTCCTGCTCGGGGGAGAGGTGGCGGCCGACGCCGAAGTCGGGGGCGTCCTTGATCAGGGAGCGGTCGAACGGGACGCGCAGCGCGTCCCCGACCAGCTCGCTCGGCTCCAGCGGGACGAAGGCGTCCCGGCTGAACAGGCCCGTCCGCACGGCGGCCCATTCCGGGACGCCGGTGGCGTCGTCGAGGTAGACCTCGTCGATGGTGCCGATCTTGCTGCCGTTGCGGTCGAACGCCTTGCGGCCGATCAGGCTGCGCGGATCGATGTCGGTCTGCACGGTCCCTCCATCTGGTCGCAACTCCTCCGTAATGACTACAGAAGTGCATATTGGGAGTCGAGGCCACTCGGGGAGGCTCCGAAAGGGCGCTGGTAGGCTGGGTGGCGGCTGTCGACCCTGTGCGGGAGAGTCCTCCGAATGAGCTCGACGGAGGCGCCGAAGGAGCAAATCCTCCCCGGAATCTCTCAGGCATACGTACCGCACGGACGAGGCCACTCTGGAAAGCAGGAGCGGGTACCGGGCCCAGTGCCGGTGCCTCTCCTCACCGACGGTGAAAGCCGGAGCTCGAGGGCGATCCCCGCGACTCCGGTGAAACTCTCAGGTTGAGATGACAGAGGGGGAGGCCGTCCGGGTGCCCGCGCCGTGGTGCCCCTCGCAGGTCATACGACCAGGAGGCCTCCGTACATGACCGCCAACCGCATTCCGCTCTCCCAGCTTGAGCGAGGCATCCCCTTCGAGCAGCGCCACATCGGCCCGGATGCCGGGGCGCAGGCGAAGATGCTCGCCCAGGTGGGCTACGGCTCCCTGGACGAACTGACCGCCGCCGCGGTACCGGATGTGATCAAGACCACCGAGGCGCTGAACCTGCCCGAGGCGCTGACCGAGGCCGAGGTGCTGGCCGAGCTGCGGTCGCTCGCCGACCGCAACCAGGTCCTCTCCTCCATGATCGGTCTCGGCTACTACGGGACCTTCACGCCGCCGGTGATCCTGCGCAACGTCATGGAGAACCCGGCCTGGTACACGGCCTACACCCCGTACCAGCCGGAGATCTCGCAGGGCCGCCTGGAGGCGCTGCTGAACTTCCAGACCGTCGTCGCCGACCTGACCGGGCTGCCGACCTCGGGCGCCTCGCTGCTCGACGAGGGCACGGCGGCCGCCGAAGCCATGTCCCTGGCCCGCCGCGTGGGCAAGGTCAAGGGCGGTGTATTCCTGATCGACGCCGACGCGCTGCCGCAGACCATCGCCGTGATCGAGACCCGTGCCGAGCCCACGGGCGTGGAGATCGTCGTCGCGGACCTCTCCGACGGCATCCCGGCCGAGATCGCCGAGCGCGGCGTCTTCGGCGTGCTGCTCCAGTACCCGGGTGCCTCCGGCGCCGTGCGCGACATCAAGCCGGTCATCGACCAGGCGCACGGGCTCGGTGCCGTCGTCACCGTCTCGGCCGACCTGCTGGCCCTGACCCTGCTGACCTCGCCGGGCGAGCTCGGCGCGGACATCGCGGTCGGCACCACCCAGCGCTTCGGCGTCCCGATGGGCTTCGGCGGACCGCACGCCGGCTACATGGCCGTCCAGGCCAAGCACGCCCGCTCGCTCCCGGGCCGCCTCGTCGGCGTCTCCGTGGACGCGGACGGCAACAAGGCGTACCGCCTGGCCCTGCAGACCCGCGAGCAGCACATCCGCCGCGAGAAGGCCACCAGCAACATCTGTACCGCGCAGGTGCTGCTCGCCGTCATGGCCGCCATGTACGCCGTCTACCACGGCCCGGACGGCCTGCGGACGATCGCCCGCCGGACGCACCGCTACGCCGCCCTCCTCGCCGCGGGCCTGCGGGCCGGCGGGGTCGAGATCGTCCACGGCTCGTACTTCGACACCGTCACCGCCCGGGTTCCCGGCCGGGCCGACGAGGTCGTCGCCGCCGCCCGTGAGGGCGGGGTCAACCTGTACCGGGTCGACGCCGACCTCGTCTCCGTCTCCTGCGACGAGACCACCCTGCGCGCGGACATCGAGGCCGTCTGGGCCGCCTTCGGCGTCAGCGCCGACATCGAGGCGCTCGACGCGGCCACGGCCGACACGCTGCCCGAGGCCCTGCTGCGCTCGGACGAGGTCCTCACGCACCCGGTCTTCCACCAGCACCGCTCCGAGACCGCGATGCTGCGCTACCTGCGCAAGCTCTCGGACAAGGACTACGCGCTGGACCGCGGCATGATCCCGCTGGGCTCCTGCACCATGAAGCTCAACGCCACCACCGAGATGGAGGCCGTCACCTGGCCCGAGTTCGGCCAGGTGCACCCGTTCGCCCCGGTGGAGCAGGCCGAGGGGTACCTCACGCTCATCACCGAGCTGGAGGAACGTCTCTGCGAGGTCACCGGCTACGACAAGGTCTCCATTCAGCCCAACGCCGGCTCGCAGGGTGAGCTGGCCGGTCTGCTGGCTGTGCGCGCCTACCACCGCGCCAACGGCGACGAGCAGCGCACCATCTGCCTCATCCCGTCCTCCGCGCACGGCACGAACGCCGCCAGCGCCGTGATGGCCGGCATGAAGGTCGTCGTCGTCAAGACGGCCGACGACGGCGAGGTGGACGCGGCGGACCTGCGGGCGAAGATCGAGCAGTACCGCGACGAGCTCGCCGTGCTGATGATCACCTACCCCTCCACGCACGGTGTGTTCGAGGAGCACGTCGCCGACATCTGCGCCCAGGTGCACGACGCCGGCGGCCAGGTCTACGTGGACGGCGCCAACCTCAACGCCCTGGTGGGCCTGGCCAAGCCGGGTCACTTCGGCGGCGACGTCTCGCACCTGAACCTGCACAAGACCTTCTGCATCCCGCACGGCGGCGGCGGCCCGGGCGTCGGCCCGGTCGGTGTCCGGGCGCACCTGGCCCCGTACCTGCCGAACCACCCGCTGCAGCCGACCGCCGGCCCCGAGACGGGCGTCGGTCCCATCTCCGCCGCGCCGTGGGGCTCCGCGGGCATCCTGCCGATCTCGTGGTCGTACGTGCGTCTGATGGGCGGCGAGGGCCTCAAGCGCGCCACCCAGGTGGCGGTGCTCGGTGCCAACTACATCGCCAAGCGACTGGAGCCGCACTACCCGGTGCTGTACACCGGCCCCGGCAACCTGGTCGCGCACGAGTGCATCATCGACCTGCGCCCGCTGACGAAGGCCACCGGCGTCAGTGTGGACGACATCGCCAAGCGCCTGATCGACTACGGCTTCCACGCGCCGACCATGTCGTTCCCGGTCGCGGGGACGCTGATGATCGAGCCGACGGAGTCCGAGGACCTCGCCGAGATCGACCGCTTCTGCGACGCGATGATCGCCATCCGCGCCGAGATCGAGCGGGTCGCGGGCGGCGAGTGGCCCCTGGAGGACAACCCGCTGGCCAACTCCCCGCACACGGCGGCGGCGCTGGGCGGCGAGTGGAACCACCCGTACACCCGTGACGAGGCGGTCTTCCCGGCCGGGGTCACGGCCGCGGAGAAGTACTGGCCGCCGGTCCGCCGCATCGACGGTGCGTTCGGCGACCGGAACCTGGTCTGCTCCTGCCCGCCGCTGGACGAGTACGACAACTGACGACCGGGCGCCGACAAGGGGCCGGTCCGGGATCTCCTCCCGGGCCGGCCCCTTCGTCGTTGCCGCGGCGGGTCAGGCCGCCTTCACCACCTGGGCGGCCGCCAGCGGGCGGTGCGGAGCGATGATCCTGCCGTCGGGCAGCAGCTCCCCGGTGTCCTCGAAGAGCAGGACCCCGTTGCACAGCAGGCTCCAGCCCTGTTCCGGGTGGTTCGCCACGGGGTGCGCGGCCTCCCGGTCGGCGGAGTCGGCTGACGGGCAGGCTGGCTGGTGCTGGCACATGGATGCGTTCTTTCGCTGCGGTGTGGTCTGCGTGCTACGGCTCGATGCGTGGTTCATGGCCGTCCCCCTGGGTCATCCCCGCACCCGCGGAGAGCTTGTCATCAGTCTTCCCCCACGACAGCCGCTTCGCAGGTATTTCCCGGCAGCTGTCCTCACAGAATGATGACGCATCACCCGTGCGGGCGGTTCAGTCCAACTCCCCTGTCATTTCGGGTGGTTCGGGAGTGGCCCGAGCGGGCTAGGCCGAATGGGCCACTCGGGTCAGGCGGCCGGCGCGGCCAGAGTGGGCGGGACCGGTGCCGGGGTCAGCCGGCGGGTGAGCGCCGGCAGCAGCTCGGACACCGGGTGCGGACGGAACGCCGCGATGCCGGGCGGGGCGGGCGCCAGCGGGACGAGCAGGTCCTCGCCGGCGGGCAGGCCCGCGGAGGCGTCGGCGCCGACCGCGCCGTGCAGCCACAGGGTCAGCATGTACAGCTCCGGTACGGACAGCAGCCGCGGCTGGTAGTTCGTGGGCAGCGACTCCGCCTGGCGCAGGGCGCGTTCGGTGGCGGCGACGTACGGACCCTCGAAGAAGTGGGAGAAGACCCAGCCGTCCGGGGTCAGCCGGGTGTCGGCCGCCGCGACGTGGCGGTCGCCGCTGCGGATCAGGAACCGCCAGCCGGTGAGCCGGGTGCGGGGCGGCCTGCCCCCGGCCGCCAGGTTGGACGTGTGCAGCCGGTCCATGACGTGGAGCGGGAGCGGGAGTTCGGCGGTCATCGGTCCCTGGACCGCGCGCAGGGCCGGAGTGTGTGCCTCGTGGGCGGCGGTGGGGGAACCGAGTGCCGCGAGGACGCTGCGCAGGGCGGGCGCGGGAGCCGGAGGGACATGCAGCGGCATGGTGGGTCGCCTCTCACTTGGGAGACCGGTGGAACGGGGGCAGGTGCGGACGGCGCTGTCGCATTCTGGGGCCAGAGGGGGGCTGAGGGGCAATGGCCGCGCGCCAACTCTCTGCCTCGTTTGCGGAGTTTATACGACATGTGTTCACGCAGTGTTTCAGCTAGCTGTCCCGGCTATTGCAGGCAAGTCGCTTACCGGTCCCGCTGGCAAGGCATTCATGCCGGGTGCGCGCGAACAAGTCGCCCTGACCTCGGAGGTTACCGGAAGAGGGCTCGGCTGAAAAGCGCCGGTAATCCGGAACCGGCAAAGTCAATGCGGAATGTGCATACGACGACTTGCCAGGCGAATGTGCCGAAGCGCCTGTCGGCCAAACCGGCGCGCGCTCCTCGCCACTCGCGCCCCCTCCGCGTTATGGATCACGCTGCCGGGGCATCATCGACCGTAACGCGGGCCGGGTGTGCCGGGCCAGGCCCACTCGAGGAGGGACGCTTCGATGGGGGAGAAGGTCGTGGCAGGCGGATTCGACCTGTCCGATCGGCAGCGGTATCGAAGGAAGCTTCACGAGTGCCTGGAGGGGCTGGAGCGGCTTCTGGCGGAGAAGAGGTTCGATCGCCCGAAGAACATGATGGGGCTGGAGATCGAACTGAATCTCGCGGGTGCCGACGGGTTGCCGAGAATGGTGAATGCCCAGGTCCTGGAGCGGATTGCCAGTCCGGATTTCCAGACGGAACTCGGAATGTTCAACCTGGAGGTGAACGTCCTTCCCCACCGTCTCGGAGGCCGGGTATTCGACCAGCTCGCGGAGGAACTCAGTGCGGGGCTGGGCTATGCCCACCGGCAGGCGGCCGAGATCGACGCGGGCGTCGTGATGATCGGGATCCTGCCGACGATCACGCGGGCCGACCTGGTCACCGCCAACCTGTCGGCTGTGGACCGCTACTCACTCCTGAACGAGCAGATCCTGATGATGCGCGGCGAGGACTTCGCGCTCGACATCGACGGCGTCGAGCGGCTGACCTGGCGGTCCGGGTCGATCGTGGCGGAAGCCGCCTGTACGTCGGTGCAGTTGCACCTCCAGGTGACCCCGGGCCGGTTCGCGGACGTGTGGAACGCCGCCCAGGCGGTGGCCGCCGTACAGATAGCCGTCGGCGCGAACTCCCCGTTCCTGTTCGGGCGGGAGCTGTGGCGCGAATCGCGGCCGCCGCTCTTCCAGCAGGCGACCGACACCCGGCCGCCGGAGCTCCAGGCGCAGGGCGTGCGGCCGCGGACCTGGTTCGGGGAGCGGTGGGTGGACTCCGCGTACGAGCTCTTCGCCGAGAACGTCCGATACTTCCCCGCCCTGCTGCCGATCTGCGACGAGGAGGAGCCGCTGCGGGTGCTCGCCGACGGCGGGGTGCCGCGGCTCCAGGAGCTGGTCCTGCACAACGGGACCGTCTACCGCTGGAACCGGCCCGTGTACGGGGTCGCCGACGGCGTGCCGCACCTGCGGGTGGAGAACCGGGTCCTGCCGGCCGGGCCCACCGTCGCCGACGTCGTCGCGAACGCCGCGTTCTACTACGGGCTCGTCCGCACCCTCGCCGACGAGCAGCGCCCGGTGTGGAGCCGGCTGCCGTTCGCCGAGGCGGAGGCCAACTTCGACGCGGCCTGCCGGTACGGGATCGACGCGCGGCTGCGCTGGCCGCGCCGGGGCCGGGGCGGGGGCCTGGCTAGCGTTCCGGCCGTACGGCTGGTCCTGGACGAGCTGCTGCCCATGGCGGCGGCCGGGCTGGACGCCTGGGGGATCGAGCCCGCCGACCGGGACCACTACCTCGGCATCATCGAGGAACGCTGCCGGCGCCGGGTCAACGGGGCGACCTGGCAGGTGGACACCTACCACCGGGCGCTCGCCGCCGGCCTGGAGCGGGACGAGGCGCTCGCCGCGACGACCCGCCGCTACAGCGAGCTGATGCACCGGGGCGAACCCGTGCACACCTGGCCCGTGGGGCTCGCCGAGGAGGAGGTGAGCGCCCCGCTTCCCGTCGGGCGGTGAGGCCCGCCCGTCCGGGCGGTGTCCGGTGTTCCGGTCACGATGATCCGCCCGGCCCCCCGAGGAGGCAGTATGGGGTGGTCGGAACGGGATGGCGGGACGGGAGTCGGGCGTGCGGGCGGAGCCGGTGGTCGTGGAGCTGCGCGAGGACGGGCGGCGGGGCGTGCTGCGCACCGAGACGCTGCTCGTCCTGGCGCTGTCGCTGGGCGCGAGCGGGGTGTCCGCGCTGATCAGCTTCATCGGCTCGCTCACCAAGCCCGGCGGACTGAAGGACCAGGCCGCCACCCTCAACGGCTCGTACGCCCCCGGGCGGCCCTGGCTGGACCTGGCCTGGCAGCTGTTCGGGATCGCGAGCGCGCTCGTACCCGTGCTGCTGGTGGCGCACCTGCTGACCCGCGAGGGCGCGCCGGGGCTGCGCGTCCTCGGCTTCGACCTCACCCGGCCCTGGTGGGACCTCGGCCGGGGCGCCCTCGTCGCGGCCGGGATCGGCAGCGCCGGGCTGGCGTTCTACCTGGGGGCGCGGGCGGCCGGCTTCAACCTCACGGTGGTGCCGGAGGCGCTGCCCGACGTGTGGTGGAAGTTCCCCGTCCTGATCCTCTCCGCGGTGCAGAACTCCGTGGTGGAGGAGGTCATCGTGCTGGCCTACCTGCTGCGCCGGCTGGACCAGCTGGGCTGGTCGCCGACGGGCGCGCTGGTGGCCGGCTCGGTACTGCGCGGCTCCTACCACCTCTACCAGGGCATCGGCGGGTTCATCGGCAACATGGTGATGGGAGCCGTCTTCGTGCTTGCCTACCGCCGCTGGGGCCGGGTGGGGCCGCTGGTCGTCGCGCACGCGCTGCTCGACATCGTGGCCTTCGGCGGGTACGCGCTGCTCGCGGGCAAGGTGGACTGGCTGCCGACGCCGTGACCGGGCGGACCCGGCACGGCGTGCGCGGCGGTCGGTTCAGGGCGCGGTGAGGAGTTCCCCGTCGAGGACGGTCACCGCGTGACCGCCCAGCAGGGTGCGCTCGCCCGCCAGGGTGACCCGTACGAGCCCCTGGCGGGCCCCGCCCTGGAGGCCGGTCAGCTCGGTTCGGCCCAGGCGCTGCGCCCAGAACGGGGCGAGCGCGGTGTGCGCGCTGCCGGTGACGGGGTCCTCGTCGATCCCGAACGCGGGGAAGAAGCCGCGGGAGACGAAGTCGTACCCGAGGGAGGGGTCCTCGGCCGCTGCGGTGACGATCACCCCGCGCCTGGCGAAGGCGCGCAGGGCGGCGTGGTCCGGTTGCAGCTCGCGGACGGTCTTCTCGTCGGCGAGTTCGACGAGGAGGTCGCCGATGTGGGCGGCGGTGTCGTGGACGGAGAGGATCGGGGCCCCGCCGAGCGCGAGGTCCACGGAGGCCGGCGCCGCGACGGGGGTCAGGGAGGACGTCGGGAAGTCCAACGTGATCGCGCCGTCCCCGGCGGTCTCGGCCGTGAGGACGCCGCAGCGGGCGGCGAACCGGATCAGCCCGGTGGCCAGGCCGCTCGACGCGAGGACGTGGGCGGTGGCGAGGGTGGCGTGGCCGCACATGTCGACCTCGGCCGCGGGGGTGAACCAGCGCAGCGCCCAGTCGGCGTCCCCGCCGGGCGGCAGGGGGTGGGCGAAGGCGGTCTCGGAGAGGTTCATCTCGGAGGCGACCTGCTGGAGCCAGGTGTCCGGAGGGAATCCCGCGTCGAGGAGCAGGACGGCCGCGGGGTTCCCGTGGAAGGGGCGGTCGGTGAAGGCGTCGACGATTCGGATGCGCATGCTCCGACGGTAGGGCCCTTGCGCTGCGCCGGACAAAGGCCAATCCGGGACGACCGGCTGTCCGGTACCGGTGGATTCGGTACCGATTCGCTGCTTCGACGGGCGTCGTCCTGCACGGGTCGCCGCCGCCTCGCCCGCGTCCCCGGAGGGGGAGAGCACGTCGCCGGCGTAGGTGTCGGCCGGCCGGATCAGACGGTCGGCCATCAGCGGCCAGGAGAGGACCTCCAGGTTTCCGCCCCAGCCGTTCCCCTCGACGACCCGGTCGGCGTTGTGCCAGGACCAGCCGTCGGAGGGTTCCATGACCGGTTCGGACGTGAGGGCGTGCGGGTCGTCCCCCCACGGGGTGTTGACGTCCCCGTAGGCGTCCGAGGGGGTGAGCTCGTACGCGCCCGGGGTGAACAGTGCGGCCCGGAGGGAGTCCGTGGTCGCCGGGTGCATCGCGCCGGGCCGCCCCAGCTCAGCCCGACAGGAGATCGGCGAGCGCAGTGGCGGGGCCTGGAAGGCCAGCCCGGGGTCGGTTCACCCGACCCTGCAGCTGCTGGAGGACGAGGGGCTCATCACGGCGCAGAGCGAGGGCGGCAAGAAGCTGTTCACGCTCACCGACGCGGGCCCCACCGAGGCCGAGTCGGGGCCGGACGTCCCGTGGGCGGACGCCGGGCGCGGCTTCGACTTCGAGGCGATGCAGGAGGTCCGGACGGCCGGTGTCGGCCTGATGGAGGCCTTCGGGCAGGTCTTCAAGACCGGCTCGCCCGAGCAGCGCGAGAAGGCCGTCGCGGTCATCAACGACGCCCGCAAGAAGCTCTACCTGATCCTGGCCGACGAGCACTGACGGGCCGGCTCCGCACGGAGCCCGCGCCGCAGACGCCGTACGTGCAGCGGAGCACCCCGCGAGTCCTTTCGCGGGGCGCTCCGTCGTACCTGCGGACGGGTCCGGCGGGGGGTCAGGCGACCAGGCCGGCGAGTCTGCGCAGCGATTCGTTCAGCGCGGCGGTGGCCGAGTCCTTGAGCTTGCCGGCCATCAGGGAGACGGCGGCCCCCGTGAACTCGCCGTCGATGCGGACCGTGGTGGCCCCGCCGTCCGGGACCAGGGTGTAGCGGGTCAGGACGGCCACGCCCATCGGCCCCTTGCCGGTGATCGCGAACAGGCGCTCGTCCTCCAGTTCCGAGACGGTCCAGACGACCTCGGCCGGGAACCCCATCATCTTCATGTTCTCGGCGAAGGTGGAGCCGAGCGCGAGGGTCTCCGGGCCGCCCTTCGGGAAATTGGTGTGGGTCGTGCTCCACCTGCCGTACGCGTCCCAGTCCGTCAGCTGGGACCAGAGCTTCGCGGCGGGCGCCTCGATGCGTGATTCCGCGGTGACTTCGGCCATGCGGCCACCCCTCTCGTCGGGTACGTGCGGCGGAAGGTAGCCCCGGTGGGTGGAACATTCAATACTGACGACCTGTCAGATATGCCGGGTCCCGGGCCGTCGGGCCGCCGGTCGCGTCTCAACAGGCGTCACGTCCGTGACGGTACTGACGGGCCCTGCCATGATGGCCCGATGCAAGCGTCAGGGAGACACGCCGGACTGGGCCTCGCCCTCGTCTCGGCGTTCGCGTTCGGTGGTTCCGGAGTGGCGGCGAAGCCGCTGATCGAGGCGGGTCTGGACCCCCTCCACACGGTCTGGCTCAGGGTGGCCGGGGCAGCGCTCGTGCTGTCGCCGCTCGCCTGGCGCCACCGCGATCTGCTGCGCCGCAGGCCCGCGCTGCTCGCGGGCTTCGGGCTGATCGGCGTCGCGGGCGTACAGGCCTTCTACTTCGCCTCCCTGTCGCGCATCCCGGTGGGCGTGGCCCTGCTGCTGGAGTACCTGGGCCCGGCGCTGCTGCTCGGCTGGATCCGCTTCGTACAGCGCAAGCCCGTCACGCGGGCGGCCGCCGTCGGCGCCGCCGTGGCCGTCGTGGGCCTCGCCTGCGTCGTCGAGATCTGGGCCGGGCTGAGCCTGGACCCGCTCGGGGTGCTGCTCGGCCTCGCCGCGGCCTGCTGCCAGGCCTTCTACTTCGTCTTCGCCGACCAGGGCACCGACGGGGACGACGTCCCCGACCCGCTGGGCGTGATCGCGTACGGGATGCTCATCGGCACCCTGGTGATGACGGTCATCTCCCGGCCCTGGGAGATGGACTGGGGGGTGCTGGCCGCGGACGCCTCCCTGAACGGGACCATGCTTCCGGCGGGGCTCCTGCTGGGCTGGGTGGTGCTCATCGCGACCGTACTGGCCTACCTGACCGGCGTGGTGTCGGTGCGCCGGCTCTCCCCGCAGGTCGCGGGCGTCGTGGCCTGCCTGGAGGCGGTGATCGCGACCGTGCTGGCCTGGATCCTGCTCGGCGAGTACCTCTCGACCTGGCAGATCGCCGGCGGGGCGCTGGTGCTCGGGGGCGCCTTCATCGCGCAGTCCTCCCGGCCCACCCCGCCCGCGGCGGTCGACCCGGCCGTGCTGGACCGCGAGACGACCACGGCATAGGGTGCGGACCATGCCGACGACCGTGCTTCCGCCTCCCGCCGCCTAGGCGCGGGCGGCACCTCCACGTACGACAGCCCCGGCCCGGGTGTTCCCGGGCGGGTGCGCGCTGCCCGCGAAGCGATGGCCCTTCCCCTTCATCCTTCACGCACGCGCGGAGACCACACGTGTCGAACCATTCGCCCGCCGCCGGGCGCAGTCTGCTGTACCTCGTTCTCGCCGGAGCCGCCTGGGGCACCGCCGGAGCGGCCGCCTCGCTCCTCTTCCTGGCCAGCGACCTCGGCCCGCTCTCGCTGTCCTTCTGGCGGTGCGCGGGCGGGCTCGCCGTGCTGCTGGCCGTCCTCGCCGTACGGCGCCGGCCGCGCTCCGGCGCCGGGCGGCCGCGGCCCTCGGTGCCTTCGCTGATCTCGACCGGGCTGCTGTTCACGCTCTTCCAGGCCGCCTACTTCGCCGCCGTCCGCGAGACCGGTCTCGCCGTCGGGACCGTGGTCACCCTCGGGGCCGGGCCGGTGCTCATCGCGCTCGGCGCCCGGTACTGGATGGCCGAGCGGCTCGGCCGTGGCGGGAGCGCCGCCGTGGTCGGGGCGCTGGCCGGGCTGGCCGTACTGGTCCTGGGCAGCGGGGGCGGCGAGGTGCGGCCGCTCGGCGTCGGCTGGGCGCTGCTGTCCGCCGCCGGGTACGCGGCCATGACCCTGCGGGCCCGGTGGCTCGGGCAGCGCGGGGCGGGCGGCGACCCGCTGGTCACCACCGCCTGGTCGGTCGGGGTGGGCACGGTGTGCCTGCTGCCGCTCGCCGCGCTGGAGGGGCTCCTGCCGCACACCGCCGAACTCGGGCGCGTGCTGTGGCTGCTGGTGTACGTGGCCGTCGTCCCGACGGCGCTGGCGTACGCGCTCTACTTCACCGGGGCGGCCGCCGTGCGGGCGGCGACCGTTTCCGTGATCATGCTGATCGAGCCGGTCAGCGCGGCGCTGATCGCCGTCCTGGTGCTCGGGGAGCGGCTGACCGGCGCCGTGGTGCTGGGAACCGTACTGCTGCTGACGGCCGTCGGGGCACTGATCGGGGCGGAGTCCCGCCGGCCGGCGGGCGGGCCGGCCGGCGGTCCGGGTGAGGATCCGGAAGGCCGGCCCGCCGCGCCGCGGCGCGGTCCTCAGCGCGCGGCGAGGTAACCCGGCAGGGCGGTGCCGGGGGCCAGGTCCGCGGCGGGCTCCGGCGTCCCGTACGCCGGAGCGACGGGGACCACGCCCGCCCAGTACGGGAGGGCGAGGTCCTCGGCGTCGTCGTTCGGGCCGCCGGTGCGGATCTTCGCGGACACCTCGGTCAGATCCAGGCGGATCACGGCGGTGGCCGCGAGCTCCCTGGCGTTCGCGGGCCGGGAGTCGGCGGAGCGGCCCGGTACGACGTGGTCGACGAGGGCGTCCAGTGCCAGCCGGCACTCCGCCTCGTCCGTGACCTGGTGGGCGGTGCCGTGGACCAGCACCGAGCGGTAGTTGAGCGAGTGGTGGAACGCCGACCGGGCCAGCACCAGGCCGTCGAGGTGGGTCACGGTGACGCAGACGGGCAGGCCGGGGTCGCTGCGGCCGGCGGCGAGCAGCGGGCGTGAGCCGGTCGAGCCGTGGACGTACAGGGACTCGCCGACGCGGGCGAAGAGCGTGGGCAGCACTACGGGCGCGCCGTCGCGGACGAACCCGAGGTGGCAGACGTAGGCCTGGTCGAGGATCGAGTGGACCGTCTCGCGGTCGTAGTGCGCGCGTTCGCGGGACCGGGTGGGGACCGTGCGGTCGGTGGGTTCGTAGGCCCCCGCGGGCGCGGACCCGGTCGTCTCCGTCGTTTCCGTGGTCGATGTGGTGGTCACCGTGCGATCTCCATTGCATTAGTGCATAATATGCTTTGTGCTAGGAGAGTATCGAATCACAGGACGCGGCGCATCGGATATCGCGGCCAGCGTCGAAGCGGGCGTGGGCGCGGGCGCGCTCGCGCCCGGAACGCTGCTGCCGCCGATGCGGGAGCTGGCCGCCCGGCTCGGGGTCAACCCGAACACCGTGGCCGCCGCCTACCGGACGCTGCGCGAGCGCGGGGTCATCGAGACCGACGGGCGGCGCGGCAGCCGGGTGCGGTCCCGGCCGTCGAGCGCGCCGCGGGACGCGCTGCGGACGGAGGTGCCCGAGGGCGTACGGGACCTCACCGACGGCAACCCGGACGTGGCGCTGCTGCCCCCGCTGGACGGAGCGCTGGCCGCGGCCGCCCGGGCGTACGCGCGCCGGCCGGCCCTCTACGGCCAGGACCCGGTCGCCCCGGAACTGGCCCGCCTGGCCCGGGCCGGCCTCGACGCGGACGGCGTGCCGGACGGGCCGGTAGCGCTCACCTCGGGCGCCCTTGACGCCATCGAGCGGGTGCTGGCCGCCCACCTGAGGCCGGGTGACGCCGTGGCCGTCGAGGACCCTGGCTGGGGGAGCGTGCTGGACCTGGCCCCGGCGCTCGGACTGCGCGTGCTGCCGGTGGCGGTGGACGACGAGGGTCCCCGTACGGACGCGCTGGCGCGGGCCCTGGCGGCCGGGGCCAGGGCGCTGGTGGTGACCTCGCGGGCGCAGAACCCGACCGGGGCCGCGGTGAGCGCGGAGCGGGCGGCGGCGCTGCGGGGACTCCTGGCGGGCCACCCCGAGGTACTGGTGATCGACGACGACCACGGGCACGGCTTCGTCGACCTGCCGCTGCACCCGCTGGGCGGGGTGACCCGGCACTGGGCGCTGGTCCGCTCCACGGCCAAGGCGTACGGGCCCGACCTGCGGCTCGCGGTGCTCACGGGCGACGCGGTGACGCTGGACCGGGTGCGCGGGCGGCAGCGGCTGGGCCCCGGGTGGGTGAGCCGGCTGCTCCAGTACGCGGTCGTCGAGCTGTGGTCCTCCGGCGCGGTGGACCGGGAGGCGGTGGCCCGCTCGTACGGGGAGCGGCGGAACGCGCTGGTCGCCGCGTTGCGGGAGCGGGGGGTGGCGGCCCACGGGCGGAGCGGCATGAACGTGTGGGTGCCGGTCGCCGACGAGACGGGCGCCGTGACCCGGCTGCTCGCCGCGGGCTGGGCGGTGGCCGCGGGGGCCCGGTTCCGCGTCGAGTCCGGACCGGGGGTGCGGCTGACGGTGTCGCAGCTGCGGCTCTCGGAGGTCCCGGAGCTGGCCGACGCGGTGGCGGCGGCGGTCCGCCCGGGGGCGGCGGGGGTCCGCTACGCCTGACCGCGCGGCGCGGAGCCGGTGCGGCCGGACCCGCGCCGGTGGATCCGTACCGCCCGGCGCGGGCATCCCCCCGGGCGGCGGGGCGGGTCAGGCCGGCTTGCGGGCGGCGGGGCGGGTCTGGGTGAGGGCGGCGCCGGCCAGGACGACGAGGGCGCCGACCGGGGTGTTCCAGTGCAGTTGTTCGCCGAGGACCAGGACGCCCGCCGCCGTGGCGATCACCGGGATGAAGTAGGTGACCATCTGGGCGGTCGTCGGGCCGACCTCCGTCACCAGCCCGTACTGCATCTGGAGGGCCAGTCCGGTGCCCAGGGCGCCCAGCGCGATCACCGCGACGGTCGGCCACAGCGGGAACGAGGCGGGGGCCGAGGTGAACACGGCGCTGGCCAGGGTCAGCTGGAGCGTGGAGACCATGAGCTGGGCTCCCGTCATGGCCACCGGGGAGCCCGGGGTGCCGGCCAGCGTGCGGCGGACGTAGATCCAGCCGATGGGGTAGCAGAGCGAGGCCAGCAGGGCGAGCGCGGTGCCCTTGCCGTCGACCCCCGAGAAGCCCTGCCAGGCGCCGAGGACGGTGAGGACGCCGAGGAAGCCCAGGCCCAGGCCGGCGAAGCGGCGCCGGGTGGGACGGTCCTCGGACAGCGCCACCAGCGAGAGCGCCATGCCCCACAGCGGGGAGGTCGCGTTGCAGATGCCGGCCAGGCTGGAGGGGATGCTCAGCTCCGCGAACGCGAAGAGCGAGAACGGCAGGGTGTTGAGCAGCAGCGCCGCCACCGTCAGGTGGCCCCACGTGCGCAGCCCCCGGGGGAGCGGCTCCCGGCGCACCAGCAGGACGGCGAGCAGCGCGAGCGCGCCGAACAGCACCCGGCCCAGGGCCACGTGGAACGGGGCGTACGCCTCGGTGCCGACCTTGATCAGGAGGAAGCTGAAACCCCAGACCACCGAGAGGACCGTGAAGCGCACGCGCCAGTCGAGGAGCCCGGCCCGGCGGCCGGACGGCAGACCGGCCGTGGCGGCGGCCGGGTCGGGGGAGGGTGCCGTGGGGGTGGGGCGGGGTGCCGCGGGTGCGCTCATGGCCTTACTGTGCGTGCATCAACTTCGTAGGACAAGCGAGAGTTCGTCGGGGTAACGTCGTAGCATTGCTTACATGTTGAACCTGGAGCGCCTGCGCACCCTCGACGCCCTCGCCCGCCACGGCTCGGTCGGCGGAGCGGCGGACGGCCTGCACGTCACCACCTCGGCCGTTTCGCAGCAGATGGCCAAACTGGAGCGCGAGGTCGGTCAGCCGCTGGTGGCCAGGAACGGGCGCGGCATCCGGCTCACGGATGCCGGGCGGCTCCTCGCCGACCACGCGGCCCGGATCATCTCCCAGGTCGAGCTCGCCCAGGCCGACGTCGAGGCCCAGCGCGGATGCGCGGTCGGTGAGCTGCGGATCGGCGCCTTCCCGACCGCCATGCGCGGCCTGCTGCCCCGGGCCCTGTCCGTCCTGCGCGCGGACCACCCCGAGCTCCGCGCCCTGGCGCGCGAGCGGGAGCCGGAGGAGAGCATGGCCGCGGTGGTCCGCGGGGACCTCGACATGGCGCTGGCCATCGACTGGTACAACAAGCGGATGCCGGTGCCCGCGGAGCTCACCCGGACCCACCTGCTCGACGACTCCGTGGACATCGCCGTACCGGCCGGCCACCGGCTGGCCGGGCGGACCGAGATCTCGCTGGCGGACTTCGCCGACGACGACTGGATCTCCTGGAACGAGGGCCAGTTCTGCCACGAGTGGCTGGTCTTCACCCTGCGCGGCACGGGCACCGAACCGCGCATCGCGCACATCGCCGAGGAGCACCACACCCAGCTGGCCTTCGTGGAAGCCGGGCTCGGGGTGTGCGTGGCGCCCCGGCTGGGCCGCGGCCCGGTGCCGGAGGGGGTCCGGCTGCTGCCCGTCAGCGACAGCGTCCGCCGCCATGTCTACGCCGTCTGGCGCGCGGACGCCGACCGGCGCCCCTCCATCCGGGCCGCGGCCGACGCGCTGCGGCGGGCGGCGGCCGGCCGGGTGTAGGCCGCCCGCGCGGCTCTGCCCCTGCGCCTGCGCCGCTTCCGCGCCCGGCGCATCGCTAGATCTTGCGGAAGTCCCAGGAGACGACCGACTCGGGAGTGAGGCGGATCCAGGCGTGCCGGCCGTCGTGCGGCATCTCCTCGATGCCGAAGTTCTTGACCGGGAAGATCCGCTCGGCCTCCGCCAGTTCCGGGCACGGCTCACCCGTGCGCGGGGCCTCGCCCACGAAGACGGCGCTGCCCGACAGCTCCACGCCGCGCAGCTCGTCGTACGATTCCCCGGAGTCCACGACCACCGAGATCCGGGGGTCCTTGCGCAGGTCGGCCCAGCGCCGGCTGCGGGTGATCGAGTACAGCCACAGCGAGCGGCCGTCCCAGGCGAACCACAGGGCGCCCACGTGCGGGCGCCCGTCCGGGGAGACCGTTGCCACCCGGCAGGTGCGCTGTTCGCGCAGGAAGGCGTCCACCTCCTCCCCGGTCATCATGATGCGGCGGCCCCGCCGCTGCGCTCCGTCCGCGTGCGCTCCGTCCGTCAGTGCCCCGTCCGTGGGTGTGCCGTTCAAGCGTGCGTCGTCGTCCATCCGGCCCGAGCCCCTTCACATCTGACTGTGTGTCAGGAATCATGCGGGCTCTTCCGTCGCCACGCCAGGGGGAGCCATGCCGGATCTCGATCCCGCCACCACCGCACTGCTCACCGTCGAGTGCCAGAACGGCGTCGTCGGCGAGGAGAGCGCGCTGCCCGAGCTCGCCAATGAGGCCCGGGACTCGGGGGTGCTGGGACGGGTGGCCGCGCTGGCCGACGCCGCGCGCGGGGCCGGCGTACAGGTGCTGCACGCGGTCGCCGAGCGGCGGCCGGACGGGCTGGGGGCCAACACCAACGCGCGGCTCTTCCGGGCCGCGGGGAAGCTGCCCGTCCGCCAGCTGACCGGCAGCCGGGCGGTGGAGGTCGCGGCCCCGATCGTGGTGGCCGAACAGGACCTGGTGGTGAGGCGGCTGCACGGGCTGTCCCCGATGGCCGGCACCGACCTGGACGCGCTGCTGCGCAACCTGGGCGTCCGTACGCTCGTCGTCACCGGGGTCTCGTCCAACATCGCGATCCCGAACACCGTCTTCGACGCCGTCAACCTCGGCTACCGGGTCGTGGTCCCGGCCGACGCCATCGCCGGGGTGCCCGCCTCCGTCACCGCCGAGGTGATCCGCAACTCGCTCGGGCTGGTCGCGACCATCACCACGGCCGAGGAACTCCTCGGGCAGTGGTCCCGCCCCGCCTGACCCCCGTAACCTGGGCGGATGCTGTCCGAAGTGATCGCGACCCGCTACGTCACGCCCCTGCGTGAGGGCGGCTCGCTCCCGGGGATCGTCGAGGCCGACGACCTCGGTACCTACGTCATGAAATTCACCGGAGCCGGCCAGGGCCGCAAGACCCTGGTCGCCGAAGTCATCTGCGGGCGCCTCGCCCAGCGGCTGGGCCTGCGGGTCCCGCGGCTGGTGCAGATGCAGCTCGACCCCGTGATCGGGCTCGGCGAGCCCGACCAGGAGGTCCAGGAGCTGCTGAAGGCCAGCGGCGGGCTCAACCTCGGCATGGACTACCTGCCCGGGTCGATCGGCTTCGATCCGCTCGCGTACCAGGTGGACCCGGTCGAAGCCGGGCGCGTGGTCTGGTTCGACGCCCTGATCAACAACGTCGACCGGTCCTGGCGCAACCCCAACATGCTGGTCTGGCACGGCGACCTCTGGCTCATCGACCACGGCGCCACCATGATCTGGCACCACAACTGGCCCACGGCCGGGGCCGCCGCCAAGCCCTACAACGCCTCCGACCACGTCCTGGCCCCCGTCGGGCCGGACGTCGCGGCGGCGGCCGCCGCCCTCGCGCCGCTCGTCACCGAGGAACTGCTCACCGAGGTCGCGGCCGACGTCCCCGACGAGTGGCTGGTCGACGAGCCCGGCTTCGACTCCACCGACGCGCTGCGCCGCGCCTACGTGGAGGTGCTGCTGCCGCGCGCGGCCACCATCCACGAGAGGATCACGATGGAGGCCGAGGCGAGGCCGCGGTCCGGACCGCCCGGATGGCTCGCCGAGCGCCTTGCCCCCCAGCCCCACCGGAAGAAGAGCGACAGCGAGTGATCAAGCGGGACGTGTTCGAGTACGCGCTGGTGCGGGTGGTGCCCCGGATGGAACGGGGCGAGTGCTTCAACGCCGGCGTGATCGTCTACAGCCGGGCCCACGCGTACGTGGCCGCCCGCACCCACCTCGACGAGGCCAAGCTCCTCGCCCTGGACCCGGAGGCCGACGTGGCCGGGGTGCGGGCCGCCCTGCGCGGGGTCGAGGACGTGTGCGGCGGCGGGGAGGGCGCCGGGCAGGCGGCCGGCGACGACGCGGGCCGCCGGTTCCGCTGGCTGATCGCCCCGCGGAGCACCGTGGTCCAGCCGGGCCCGGTGCACACCGGCCTGACGGCCGACCCCGCCGCGGAGGTGGAGCGACTCCTGGGCGTGCTGGTCCTCTAGGCGGGTGCACCGGCGCGCGGTGCGCCGGTCCGCCCGTCCGCCGTCCGCCGGTGCGCCGGATCGGTCCGCCGGGCCGGCCCTCCCGCCGTCCCGGCGCGGGTCCCCGCGCCTCCGTCCGGGGGTCTTCGCCCCGCCCGTGGCGCCTCCGCCGGCCCGGGCGGGGCGGACCCCCGTTGACACCGGGTGCCAGGGCTCCTAGCGTCTCCTCAGCTGAAGCTACTAAGCGGTTGCTCACCTTTGGGCGGCCGCCTCTCAAGGGCGAGGAGATCCAGCATGTCCACCACCGAGCAGCGCGTCGCGATCGTGACCGGGGCGGCCCGGGGCATCGGCGCGGCCACCGCCGTACGCCTGGCCGCCGAAGGCCGGGCGGTCGCCGTACTCGACCTTGACGAGGCGGCCTGCAAGGACACCGTGGAGGCGATCACGGCGGCCGGCGGCACGGCCCTGGCGGTCGGCTGCGACGTCTCCGACGCCGCACAGGTGGAGGCGGCCGTCGAGCGCGTCGCGAGCACGCTCGGCGCCCCGACCGTCCTCGTCAACAACGCGGGCGTGCTGCGCGACAACCTCCTCTTCAAGATGACCGAGACGGACTGGGACACGGTCATGAACGTGCACCTGCGCGGCGCGTTCCTGATGTCGAAGGCCTGTCAGAAGTACATGGTCGAGGCCAAGTTCGGCCGCATCGTGAACCTCTCCAGCAGCTCGGCGCTCGGCAACCGCGGCCAGGCCAACTACGCCGCCGCCAAGGCCGGTCTGCAGGGCTTCACCAAGACCCTGGCCATCGAACTCGGCAAGTTCGGCGTCACCGCCAACGCCGTCGCCCCCGGCTTCATCGTCACCGAGATGACCGCCCAGACGGCCGCCCGCGTGGGCATGGGCTTCGAGGACTTCCAGGCGGCCGCCGCCACCCAGATCCCCGTCCAGCGCGTCGGCCGTCCGGACGACATCGCCAACGCCATCGCGTTCTTCACGGGCGAGGCCGCCGGCTTCGTCTCCGGCCAGGTCATGTACGTGGCCGGCGGCCCGCTCAACTGACGAGAGGCAGGGCGCACGTCATGACGTACGACGGCATCGACAGCGGCAGGGTCGCGCTGATCACCGGCGCGAGCCGCGGCATCGGCCTCGGCATCGCCGAGGCGCTGGTCGCCCGCGGCGACCGGCTCTGCATCACCGGGCGCAACGAGGAGGCCCTCAAGGAGGCCGTGGAGCGGCTCGGCGCGGACCGGGTGATCGGTGTCGCCGGGAAGGCGCACGACGAGGCCCACCAGGCCGTCGCCGTGGAGCGGACCATGGAGGCCTTCGGCCGGGTCGACTTCCTGGTGAACAACGCCGGCACGAACCCGGTCTTCGGTCCGATCGCGGACCTCGACCTGGGGGTCGCGCGCAAGGTCTTCGAGACCAACGTGATCTCCGCGCTCGGCTTCGCGCAGCGGACCTGGCACGCCTGGCAGAAGGGCCACGGCGGGGCGATCGTGAACATCGCCTCGATCGCCGGCGTCTCGGCCTCGCCCTTCATCGGGGCGTACGGGATGAGCAAGGCCGCCATGATCAACCTGACCCTCCAGCTCGCGCACGAGATGGCACCCGGTGTCCGGGTGAACGCGATCGCCCCCGCGGTGGTCAAGACGAAGTTCGCCCAGGCGCTCTACGAGGGGCGCGAGCAGGAGGCGGCGGCGGCCTATCCGCTCGGCCGGCTCGGGGTCCCGGAGGACATCGGAGGGGCCGCGGCGTTCCTGACATCTGCACAAGCGGAATGGATCACTGGGCAAACTCTCGTCGTTGACGGAGGAATGTTCCTCAATGCCGGAGTGCACTGACCGATAATCGGACGCATTGACCTCCTGGAGAGAGTCAAATGCATACCGAATATGCACGGAACCGGTCAAGTGCCCCACGAAACCTATCCATTGGATTCGTGGGGCACTGCGGTAGGGTCTGCCGCACCCCTGGCTGATCGAGGAGCGTGCACGTGTTCAACCGGACCAGATGCCTGCAGATCACTGCGGCCCTTGCGTCCATATCCCTGCTCGCCGGATGCGGCCTGCTCTCGGACGACAGCGGTGGCGACCAGAAAAGAATCGTCGTCGGCACGACCAGCGCCCCGAGCACCCTCGATCCGGCGGCCGCATGGGACGGCTCCTGGGAGCTGTACCGGAACGTCTACCAGACCCTGCTGGCCTTCCCGACGGGCTCCACCAAGCCCCAGCCGGACGCCGCCCAGAGCTGCGAGTTCACGGACACGGCGAACGAGTCGTACCGGTGCACCCTGCGCAAGGGTCTGAAGTTCTCCAACGGCGAGGCCCTGGACTCCAAGGCCGTCAAGCACTCCCTCGACCGGATCCGGACCATCGGCCACAAGCTGGGTCCCAAGGACCTCTTCGGCACGCTGGACAAGATCGAGACCCCTGACCCGCTGACGGTCGTCTTCCACCTGAAGACCCCGGACGCGACCTTCCCGTACGTGCTCGGCTCGCCGGCCGCCTCCCTCGTCGCGCCGAAGGACTACCCGGCCGACAAGGTCCGCGAGGACGACAAGGTCACCGGCTCCGGCCCGTACGTGCTCGACTCGTACAAGGACGGCGCCGAGGCGGTCCTCAGCCGCAACGCCAGCTACGCGGGCTTCGCCAACCGCCGCAACGACGCCGTCACGATCCGCTACTTCAAGGACTCCGCGAAGATGATCGCGGACCTGAAGGCGAAGGAGATCGACGCCACCTACCGAGGCCTCTCGGCCGCGGAGGTCCGGGCGCTCCAGGCCCCCGACACCCACTCGCAGGGCGTCCAGGTCGTGGAGAACGTCGGCGCCGAGATCCGCTACCTGGTCTTCAACCCCAAGGACCCGCAGGTCAACAAGCTCGCCGTGCGCCAGGCGATCGCCCAGGTCATCGACCGCGGCGCGCTGGTGTCCAAGGTCTACCAGGGCACCGCCGAGCCGCTGTACTCGATGGTTCCCAAGGGGGTCGTCGGCCACAAGACGCCGTTCTTCGACAAGTACGGCCACGCGGACGTCGCCAAGGCGAAGAAGATCCTCAAGGACGCGGGGATCACCCAGCCGGTGGACCTGACCTTCTGGTACACCACCGACCGCTACGGCGCCTCCACGGCCGACGAGTTCACCGAGCTCAAGCGGCAGCTCGACGAGAGCACCCTCTTCCGGATCACGCTGCGGGGCCAGCCCTGGAAGACCTTCCAGGAAGGCTACAAGGGCGGGGAGTACCCCATCTTCGGCCGTGGCTGGTTCCCCGACTTCCCGGACCCGGACAACTTCATCGCGCCGTTCGTCGGCAAGGAGAACGCGGTCGGCACGCCGTACGAGCCCGCGCAGATCATCAACGAGCTGCTGCCGAAGTCCCGCCGCGAGGGGGACCGCTCGGCCGGCATCCGCGAGTTCGAGCAGGCACAGCAGATCTTCGCCGATGACGTCCGCCTCCTGCCCCTGTGGCAGGGCAAGCTGTACGTCGCCGCGCGCGAGGACATCGCGGGCGCCGAGCGGGCGCTCGACCCGCAGACCGCCATGCAGATGTGGGAGCTGTACCGCAAGACCAGCTGGTAGTCGGCGGTTGCGGGAGCGGTGGGGGGGGGGGGGGGCGGGCCGCCCCGGGGGGGGGGGGGGGGCGGCGGGGGGGGGCGCCGGGGGGTTAGGGGCCGGTAGCCGACATTTATAAGAGTGGGTGGAGCAGGACC
>NZ_JBHXQN010000063.1:0-34649 GCF_042717785.1 Streptomyces sp. NPDC058619 | reverse complement strand
CGAAACCGCCAACGGCACCTGGAAACTCCGCGTCAACGACAACGCCAACGGCGACACCGGCACCATCGACGCCTGGAACCTCACCTTCTAGACCCGGTCGGCCCAGCGCGGCATCCGGCCCCCCAACCGGTGCTGACGGGCCGATAGTACGGACCAAGGCGACCCTCCGGACCTGCCAATACACCGCGTATCGGCAGGTCCGGAGGGCTTTCCTGCACACTGACTGATTTCTGCGTCACAATCCGGGTCAGCCCGGCATCCGACCTCGTATTGTCGCGTCTCACAGGGAAGGCGCAGAAGCGGGGACGCGGAAGGCTGGTGGCGGTGCGTGGGGGCGGCGACGGGGCACGCTGAGGCGAGCGTGGGACACGGTGAACTGGTCAAGGCGGTGGACCGCGCGCTCACCGCGCACGGCCGGGCCCTGCTCACCGGACCCGCCGGAGCGGGCAAGACGGAGGTCGTGCGCGCCGTCGCGGCCGCCGCGGAAGGGCGGCGCGACACGGTGCTGCGCCTCGCCCCCGAGGCCGCCGACCAGTGGATACCCGAGGCCTCGGCCGCCGCCCTCCTGGCCTCCGTGCCCGGCGTCGGCCTGGAGCGCCTCTCGGGACCCCAGCGCACCGCCATCGCCCTGCTGCGCCGCGAGGCGGACGCCCCCCGCACCGGCCGTGACCACGTCGCGCTGCGCCTGGCCGTCGTCGAGGTGCTCCGTACCCTCGCCGCCCGCCACCCCGTCCTGCTCGTCCTCGACAACGCCCAGTGGCTCGACGCGGAGAGCACCGACCTGCTCCGCTTCGCGCTACGCCTGACCCCGCCCGGGGTCCGGGTCCTGGTGGCCGAATGCGTCCAGGGCGGGGCGCCGGTCGGCGAACCCCTCTGCGGCCCCGGCACCCCCGCGATCCGGGTGCCCCCGCTCGGCGCCGACGAGGTCGCGGAACTGCTGGTGCGCCACGGCCTGCCCGCCCGCCTCGCCGGCCGCATCCACCAGGCCAGCGGCGGCAACCCGCGCCTCGCCCTCGCCCTCGGCCACTCCCTCGCCGAAGCCGCCGAGGCCCGCGACGCGAGCGCCCACCACGCCGACCCCCTGCCCGTGTCCGGGCAGGCCCGCGAGGTGGCCCGCCGCCTCCTCGCGGAGGCGCCCGCCCCGGCCCGCCGCACCCTGCTCCTCGCCGCCCTCGCGGCCCGCCCCACGACGGCCCTGCTGCGCCGGGCCGGGCGTCCCGACGCCGAGGCCGAACTGGCCGAGGCGGAACGGGCCGCGCTCGTACGGGTGGGGGAGGACGGCACGGTCGAGTTCACCGCGGGCGCCCTGCCCACCGCGCTCGCCGCCGACGCGGGCTGGCCCGAACGGGCCGCCGGGCACGCCGCCCTGGCCGAGGCCGTCGACGACCCCGTCCAGGCCGTACGCCACCGTGCGCTGGCCGTGGACACCCCCGACCAGTGGCTCGCCGCCGAGGTCACCGAGGCCGCCGCGGCCTGCCGCCGCCGGGGGCAGCGGGCCCTCGCCGCCGAGCTCGGCCTCCTGGCGGCGGAGCGTACGCCGACCCACCTGGCCGGCGAGGGACTGGCCCGGCTCGTCGCGGCCGCCGAGGACGCGGGCTGGGCCGGCCGCGCCGACCTCGCCCGGCGCGCCACCCGCGCCGTCCTGGCCCGCGACGCCTCGCCCGCCGACCGGGTCCGCGCCCGCCTCGCCGTGATCGACGCCGCCGGACAGGACCTCGGCGCGCTGGAGGAGACGTTCGCCCACGCCATGGACGACGCCGCCGGGGACCCCGCGCTGCGGGCCGCCGTCCAGCTGCGGATCGCCTGGAAGCACAACCTCAGCGACGGCGACCCGGTCCGCTCCCGCGACGCCGCCGCCGCGGCCGGCGCCCTCGCCGCGCTCGGCGGCGACCAGGTGGCCGAGGCCATGGCCCTGACCGTACGGGCCCGGATGGGCCGCATCCTCGGGGACCCGGGCGCCGAGACGATCCTCGCCGAAGCGCTCGCCCTGCCCGCGCCCGAGGTGCCACTGGGGATGCGCAACGCGCCCCAGTACCTCGCCGTCCGCCACGCCCTCTTCGACGACCGGCTCACCGACGCCCGCCGCCAGCTGATGGTCCTGCTGCCCGCCGTCCGGCGCACCGGCTCGGCGGAGGACGTGTTCGAGGTGCTCCGCAGCCTCACCGAGGTCGAACTGCGCAGCGGCCGCTGCGCGGCCGCCTCCGCCCGCGCCCGCCGCGCCCTGGACCTGACCATCGAGGCGGGCCTCTCACCGGGCCCCGCCTGGTACGTCGCCGCGATGGCGGAGGCGGCCGGCGGCGGATTCGCCCGAGCCGCCGGGTACGCCCGCCGCGGCATCCAGGCCTCCCAGGAGGAACACGACCAGGTCTTCCTCTCCCGCAACCTGCACGCGCTCGGGCTGGTCGAACTCGCCACCGGCGAGGCGGCGAAGGCGGTGGCCACCCTGCGCCGGGTCGCCGAACTGGAGGCCGCCCAGCAGGTGGTGGACCCCTCGATCCTGCGCTGGCACGGGGAACTCGCCGAGGCGCTCGTCGCCGCCGACGCCCCGGACGAGGCCGCCCGTCTGATCGGCTGCGTGCGCCCCGTCGCCGTCGGCCTCGGCAGGACCGGGGTCGTCGCCGCCCTCGACCGGGCCCAGGGACTGTGCCTGTCCGCGCAGGGCGACGCGGAGGGCGCCGTCACCCTCCTGGAGACCACCGCCCGGCGGTTCGCGACCCTGGAACTCCCCCTGGAGCGCGGCCGTACGCTGCTCTCCCTCGCCCGGGTGGAACGCCGCCGCCGACGGCGCGCCCCGGCCCGCGCGGCGCTCGCCGCGGCAGCCGAGGTCTTCGACCTCGCGGGCGCCGCCCCCTGGGCCGAACTCGCCCGGGAACCCGCCGCCTGCGAAGGAGGCCCGGCGCACACGGTCGGGGCCCTGACCGAGGGCGAGACCCGGCTGGCCGTGCTCGTCAGCCGGGGCGCGAGCAACCAGGAGGCCGCGGCGAAGCTCTTCCTAAGCGTCAAGACGGTGGAGGCGCGCCTGACCCGCATCTACCAGAAGCTCGACGTCCGCTCGCGGGCCCAACTGGCGGCCGCCCTGGCCGCCGGAGGCCAGGGCCAGTAGCCACCGCACGGCCGCATGAGATCATCCGGTGATCACCCCCGTCATGCGCCGCGCCGCCGCGCCGCCGCGCCGCCGACCGCTCCCGCTCTCGTCCTGCGGCCCTGGTGCGGGGAGGACGCCGCAGGGCTGGTCGAGGTGCACCGGGATCCCGCCATGCGTCGTCGGGCGAGTGCTCCGATGGAGGACGAGGCCGACGGCCTGCGGTGGGTTCGGTCCCGGGAACGCGGCTGGTCGGCGGGGGAGCGGTTCGGCTTCGCCGTCCTGGAGGCGACTCGAGCGGCGAAGCCCCGGCTGGTGGGCAGCGTGGTGCTCAAGGAGGTCGCGTCCGGCAAGCCGTCCGCGGAGGTCGGGTACGGGACGGCGGCCCGGGCGCGCGGGCACGGCGTGTCCTCCCGCGCCTTGGACGTCCTCGCCGCCTGGTCCCTCGACGCCTTCAGGGCCGAGGGCCTGGAGCGGCTCGAACTCCTCCACCAGGCCGACAACCCGGCATCCTGCCGCGTCGCGGGGAAATGCGGCTACGCGTTCGACAGGATCCTGCCGTCCGCACCGTCCGTCCACCCGCTCGACGGCCATCTCCACGTGTTCGTCCGCCGCGGCTGAGGCGGGTGGGGCCGGCGCTCCTCCCGGACCGGGCCCGCCAGACCCGGCCCGGGAGGCGTGCGATCAGCAGCCGAGGTTGTTGCCGGGGGGCACTCCCAGCAGCTGGGTGAAGTTCTGGTACTTCGAGATGCGGCTCTGGACCTGGGCGGGGTTCCCGCCGTTGCACTCCAGGGCGCCGTTGATCGACCGGATCGTCTCGCCGAAGCCCGCGCCGTTGACGATGGCGGCGTGGGCGGTCATCGTGCCCGGGCCGTTCTGCGTGTTCCAGTACCAGAGCGCCGTCTTCATGGCGACGGCCGGGTCCTGCTCGACGAGGTACGGGTTGGCGAGCAGGTTGATGCCCAGGGCGTCACCGGCGGCCTTGTAGTTGAAGTTCCATGACAGCTGGATGGGGCCCCGGCCGTAGTAGGCGGCCTGGCCGGCCGGACAGCCGTACGGCTGGGTGGCGTCGCAGTAGTGGGGGTAGTTCGCGGTGTTCTGCTCGACGATGTGCACCAGCCCGCCCGTCTCGTGCGAGACGTTGGCGAGGAAGGCGGCGGCCTCCCGGCGCTTCACCGTGTCGTCGCCGGTCTTGGCGAAGCCGGGGTACGCGGACAGCGCCGCGACCAGGCCGTCATAGGTGTAGAAGGGGTTCCGGCTTGGGAACATCTGGTCGAACTGGGCGCGGGAGACCACGAATCCCGAGGGGTCGGGATCGGGGTTCTGGCCTCCGCCGCCACCGCAGGCGCCCTGGTCGGACCAGACCCCCCACTGGCCGGTGGTGCCGGGCGTCTCGCCCTGGGTCCACCACTTGGCCTGCCAGTTGCGGCCTCCGTGTGAGGCGCTCATGCCGTTCGTGTAGACGGCGGAGGAGGCCCAGGCACCCGCGCAGGCGGGGGCCGCGGCGGCGGGGGTCGAGGGGAGGGCAATGGCGAGGCCCAGAGTGACGGCTGCGGCGGCGGCCAGGGAGAGGGCGCGGCGGCGAAGCGCACGTATCACGTAACGGCTCCTTCAGTGGGGGGAGTTGCCGTGGGGGCGGCAGCTACCGCCACTGAATCGAAACTGGTCTGGACCTGTCAAGGTCTAGACCAAGGAGATTGTGTGGTCATGGACATGCCTCCGCGCCGACGGAAGGGGACACGTCGGCGCGGAGGCGGGGTGGTGAAGGGTGGAGACAGGTGAAGAAGGGGGGAAGGGTGGAGCTGCCGGGATCAGCTGCCGGCGGAGGCGTTGCCCGAGAGGATCGGGATGTTGCTGGCGATGTGCGAGGCGGACTCGTCGCCCTTCGCCTGGGTCGAGTTCTCGGCGCACTGCTGGTTCTGCGGGTTCGCCAGCACGTTGACGTCCTGGACGCCGATGTTGGCGAGGACCGCCACCAGGGACTGGGCGTTGACCTTGGCCGGGAGGCCGACGCAGAGCTTGTTCAGGGAGCCCTGGATCGCACCGAGCTGCGGGCTCATCGCGCCCGCGGTCTCCTGGTTGCCGTAGATCTGTGCGGAGCCGTTGCCGTTGACGGTGTTGACGCCGTTGTCGTTGCCGATCGCCATCGCCGGGGAGGCAACTGCGGCGCCCGCGCCCAGTACGGAGGCGGTGACCGCAGCGGTGGCCATGAACTTCTTGAACATGTGGGGTATTCCTTCTGTCGCACTGTCGCGTGATAGCTGCCCTCGGCGGGACGCGCTGATCAACTGCATCCAGTGCCCGGGGTTATCCCCACTCACCCGTGTGGCCCAATGGCGGGGCCGGGCGGAGTGGCCCGGTCCCGCCGCCCGGGCGGCGAGACTGAGCTCCTCGGGACCGAGGGTCAGCCGGTCTTGCGGCGGACCTTCTTGTTCTTGCCGCCGGGACCGCTGCTGGAGCCCTGGACCTTCGCGCGGCTCTGGTGCGACTGCTGGGACTGGGCACTCGCGGCGTTGCGCTCCAGGGCCTCCCGGAACTTGCGCTTGGCCTCGTCGGCCGGAGTCTCGTCCTTCGGGGTGTCTGTTTCGTCTGCCATATGTCCTCCTGGGGGTGATCAAGCGGTCTCAGTCTGTCAGGTGGCGTGCCCACTGACCAGCGAGTTCGGTGTGGCCGGTGCCCCCGGCCGGTGTCGGGGCCGGTCCGGGCGGCGCGGTGCGCACAAGACCCAAGGCCGGCTTGGGTGGGTCATAAGCTTTGATTATGAGGTCATAAAGTGACACCGGGTGCCGAGTTAGGATTGCCTCAGTTTAGGGTTCCCTTGATTGACCTTGCCGTCGCTCGAAGGGAACCCTTGCCATGCCTCGCCCTCTGCGGGTAGCCATCGTCGGAGCCGGCCCCGCCGGAATCTACGCCGCCGATGCGCTGCTGAAGTCCGAGGCCGCCGTCGAGCCCGGTGTGTCCATCGACATCTTCGAGCGGATGCCCGCCCCCTTCGGTCTGATCCGGTACGGCGTGGCCCCCGACCACCCGCGGATCAAGGGGATCATCACCGCCCTGCACCAGGTCCTCGACAAGCCGCAGGTCCGCCTCTTCGGCAACGTCGACTACCCGAACGACATCGGCCTCGACGAGCTGCACTCGTTCTACGACGCCGTCGTCTTCTCCACCGGCGCCACAGCCGACCGGGTGCTCACCATCCCCGGCGTCGACCTGGACGGCTCCTACGGCGCCGCCGACTTCGTGTCCTGGTACGACGGGCACCCGGACGTACCGCGCACCTGGCCGCTGGAGGCCGAGAAGGTCGCCGTGCTCGGCGTCGGCAACGTCGCGCTCGACGTCGCGCGCATCCTCGCCAAGACCGCGGACGAGCTGCTCCCGACGGAGATCCCGGCGAACGTCTACGAGGGCCTCCAGGGCAACAAGGCGCTCGAGGTGCACGTCTTCGGCCGCCGCGGCCCGGCCCAGGCCAAGTTCAGCCCGATGGAGCTGCGCGAGCTGGACCACTCGCCGAACATCGAGGTCATCGTCAACCCCGAGGACATCGACTACGACGACGGCTCGATCGCCACGCGCCGCGCCAACAAGCAGGCCGACATGGTCGCCAAGACCCTGGAGAACTGGGCGATCCGCGACATAGGCGACCGGCAGCACAAGCTCTTCCTGCACTTCTTCGAGTCGCCCACCGAGGTGCTCGGCGAGGACGGCAAGGTCGTCGGACTGCGCACCGAGCGCACCGAGCTGGACGGCACCGGCAACGTCAAGGGCACCGGCCGGTTCACCGACTGGGACGTCCGGTCCGTGTACCGCGCGGTCGGTTACCTCTCCGACGAGCTGCCCAAGCTCCCCTGGGACGTCGAGTCCGGCACCGTCCCCGACGAGGGCGGCCGCGTGATCGAGGCGGGCTCCCACCTGCAGTCCACGTACGTCACCGGCTGGATCCGGCGCGGCCCCATCGGCCTCATCGGCCACACGAAGGGCGACGCGAACGAGACCGTCGCGAACCTGCTCGCGGACCACGCCGAGGGCCGCCTGCTCACGCCGGCCGCGCCCGAGCCGGAGGCCGTCGAGTCCTTCCTCGCCGAGCGGAGCGTCCGCTACACCACGTGGGAGGGCTGGTACCGGCTGGACGCCGCCGAGAAGGCGCTGGGCGAGCCCCAGGGGCGCGCACGCGTGAAGATCGTCTCCCGCGAGGGCATGCTCGACGCGAGCGGCGCGTAGCCGATCGGCGGACCGCCGCTCGGCGCGTGGGCGCGGGCGTACGGAGCGTGAGCGAGTCGCGCGGTGGCGTACGGCACGCGAGCGAGCAGCGTGCGGCGTATCGCGCGCAGACGCGGCGCCGTGGCGAGCGGCGGGGCCGGGACCCGGGCGGGTCCCGGCCCCGCCGCGTCGGTGCGTCCCGTGCGCCGCGCCCGGTCGGCGGCCGGACCGGTTCTCACACGGTGAGTCCCGGCACGCCGGGCGCCCCGCTGCGGGCGGTGCCACGATGGTCGGAAAGACCGAAGGCGGGCGGTGGCATGAACGCATCCGCACGGGCGCATCCGCGCCGGGGGCTCTTCTCCCGGCGCGACCGCGCCGTCATCGCGGCCGCCGCCATCTCCATGCTGCTGGTGCAGATGGACTGGTTCGCCCTCAACCTCATGCTGCCCGTCATCGCCCGCGACTTCGCCACCCCCACCACCGACCTCCAGTGGCTGGTCAGCGGCTACATGCTGGCCCTCGGCGCCCTCATGATCACAGGCGGCCGGGCCGCCGACCTGCTCGGCCGGCGGCGCGTCCTCGTCGCCGGCCTGATCGGCTTCGGCGCCGTGTCCGTCGTGTGCGCCGCCGCTCAGAATACCGCCTGGCTGACCGCCGGCCGCGTCGTCCAGGGATGCACGGCCGCCCTGATCTTCCCCGTCTCCGTCGCGGTGGTCACCGCCTACTTCCGCGACGCCCGCCAGGGCCGGGCCGTCGCCACCGTGCTCGCCTTCAGCGCCGTCGGCACCGCCCTGGGCCCCTTCATCGGCGGTGCCTTCGCCGAACACGTCAGCTGGCGCGCGGTGTTCCTGCTGAACGTGCCCTTCTGCGTCGTCGCCGCCGTACTCATGCTGCGCTACGTGCCCGAGACCCGGGACGAGGAAGCCGCCCGGGGCCTCGACGTTCCGGGGGTCGTCGCGCTCGCGGGCGGCCTGAGTGCGGTGATGATCGCGGTGGACCAGGGCGGGCACTGGGGCTGGACCTCCCCGGCCACCCTGGCCTGCCTCATCGGCGGTGCCGCACTGCTGGCGGCGTTCGTCCGTCTGGAGCGGCGCACCGCCGAACCCCTCCTCGACCTCGCGCTGCTGCGCAACCGCCCGTTCGTCGTCATCACGCTGGCCGGCTCGCTGTCCAACATCGTCTACTGCCTGGTCGCGGTCCTGTCCGCGCTCTACCTCCAGCAGGCGCGCGGGCTCACCCCGCTCGACTCCGGACTGGTCTTCCTGTCCCTGTCCGTCGGAGCCGGGGCCGCCAGCTACTGGTCGGGGCACCTCGCACAGCAGCTGCGCCCCGAAGCCGTGATGGCCGGCGGAATGTTGCTCTGCGGCATCAGCCTGCTGGCCCTCACCTGGGCCACCTCGCTCGTCCTGTACACCGCGGTCTTCGCCGTGGTCGGCGTCGGCGTGGGCCTCGGCTGGGCGCTGACCAACGTCGCCACCCAGTCCTACGTGCCCGCGAACCGGCTCGCCGCAGCCTCCGGCCTCGTCCTGACCTCGCTGGTGCTGCTCGGAGCCGTGGCCGTCGCCGTCGCCTCCACGGTGCTGGAGGTGATCAGCGGGTCCGCGGGCAGCGCGGCCTCCGACGGCCCCGCCATCGAGTCCGTCCTGCGCGTCGCCGCCCTGCTCTCGGTGCTCGGGGCGGCCGCGCTGGCGGTGCTCGTGCGCCGGGTCAGGGTCTGACGCGGCGGGCCTCCATGCGGCCCCGGCCGAGCTCGATGGCGAAGGTGACCTGCTGTTCCTCGGAGAGGACCCTCGGCTCGGCCTCTATCTCCTCCCGCTCGACGTAAACCGGTGTGGTCTCGCCGAGGGGGAGGATGAACCCGTAGCCGCGCTCGCGGTTGTACGACTGGACGAACCCTGTGACACGCGGTTCCATCGTGCACCTCCCGTGCAACGACCCTGGCGCATCGCCACGGGTACCGCCTTCCGGGCGACTCCGTCCGGGTGGCCGGCCGCTCACCGGCGCCGCTCCAGAACGCCCCGTACGAAGGACGCCTGACCGGCGTGCTGGAGGGCGTCCGCCAGCACGCTGACCAGGCGCGCGCCCAGCGTCACCGGGGGGTCCCAGTGCTCGTCCACCACCCGGTCCAGGTCGGCGTCGGCCAGCCCTCGGACGAAGCCCTGGGTCTGCTCGTGCACCGCGTCGAAGTACCCCAGCAGCAGCTCGCCCGAGTCGACCCGGACCGAGCCCGCCTGCCGGGCCGTGTGCCCGTACCCGGTGGACCCGGTGGGCAGACCCAGCGCGAAGCGGGCCGCCCAGCCCTGGGACAGCCAGACCTGCTCCCGCTCGGCGGCGTCCGCCACGTGGTCGTCCTGGACGCGCGTCAGGTGCCACACGAGCCAGGTGACCGAGTTCGCGGCCGGATCGACCCGCGCGGCGAGCTGTTCCGCGGAGAGTCCTTCGACGGCCTCGTGCACGATCTCGTGGATGCGTTCGAACCCGTCGGCGATGACGTCCGTAGCCTTCATGCGCCCCACCATGCAGTCCGTACGGGCCCGCCCGCCGCGAGCGACACGCCGCGGCCGGGTGGGGCGCACCCGGCGGACGGGGTAGCAGCCGGGGGAGGGGCGCACCCCGCGCCCGCGCACCCGGAAGCGAAAGGCACGGTCAGGCCATGGCGTTCACCCACGTACTCGCCGTCGCCCCCGTCCGCGAGATCGAGCCCGCGGTGGCCTGGTACGAGCGGCTCCTGGGCCGGGCGCCCGACACCACGCCCATGCCGGGGCTCGCGGACTGGCACGTCTCGCCCTGGGTGCAGGTATGCGAGTCTCCCGATCACGCCGGATCCGCCCTCGTCGTGGGTCTGAGCATGCTCGGGGCGCTGTGCCTGGCGGCCGTCGTCGGCCTCCTGATCGGCCTCGGCGAGGACACGGGCCGCCCGGCGACGGGTGGGGAGAGCGCTCCGCCTACCCGGCCCGGAACGTCCCCGAACCGGACTGCGGAACGGACTCAGGCCGTCGTGGAACCCTCCTCGGACCGGGGGCCCGTCGAGGACGTGAAGATCACCTCGTGCGCCGTGGACCCCGCGACCGGCCGGCCGTCAGCGGCGCTCACGATCACCAACTCCGGCGACCGGACCCGCACCTTCCTCATCGGCGTCGAATTCCTCGCTCCGGACGGCAGCCGCCTCGCGGAGGGAGCCGCCGTCAGCAACGACCTCGCCCCGGGCCAGCGCGCCAACGTGACCGCGGCGGACCTCGTACAACTCAAGGACGAGATCCGGTGCGACGTGCTCAAGGTGACCGTGCTGCCCGGCTCCTGAGATCAGAATTCGCCGTCGATGCCGGTGACGGCCGGGGGCCCCAGCGGCGCGTCCTTCTCGGAGAACCCGGACTGCTCCAACGCTCCGGCCGTAAGCCGGACGGCATCGGCCTCGGCGCCGGCCCGGTCGTGGGCCTCGACTTCGAGACGGACGGAGAAGGTACCGTCGTCGTTCAGCGTCAGCAGGTTCAGGTCCTCGGTCTCGCTCAGGTCGGTGTGGTGCGAGGCCAGCCTCCGGACCAGATCCGAGCGTGCCGCATCGCTGACGTCCGTCAGGAACGTGCCGGGCACGGTGATGACGTAGGTGGTCACTGCTGCCTCCTCGTGTGGACTGGCAAGGCGCGTTCGCCTCGTTCTGGGATGCCCCGGACTTGCGCTTCGAATCCCCCCGGACGATCGCTGCGGCCGTCCGCAGCGCCGTGACGGCCCCGCGGCGACGGCCTGCGGCGGGGCGCCGCGACGGTCAGGTTACGGTTCGAACCGCCCGGGTACACGGAGGCGAGGCGGGCCACCATAGGGCCAACACGAGGGCGGGTGTGCGGGGTCCAGGTCGCGGCGTACAGGGGGGGTGTCCCACAGAGCGGGCGGCGCGCGGTCGTCCGGCCCGGCCCGCGGACTCACGTGCGATCAGGCGAACAGCTCGTAGCCGCCCCGCCCCATCAGCCACAGGCCGACAAGCAGGGAGAGGACGACGATCAGCTGTTCCTGGTGCTGCTCCAGCCAGGTCCGCAGGGCACTCAGCCGGGCGCCCGCGGCCGCCGGCGCCCAGAGCGTGTACGCCTGCACGGCGACGAGGCTGAGCGTGGCCAGCATTCCGGGCACCACGGCGCGAGGCGAGCAGCAGGATGAACGCGCTGTTGTGCAGGGGACCCAGGGTGATGGCCGTGCCGATCACGGCCAGGTCGAGGACCATCGGTGCGGTCACCCCCGGGGATCGAGGCCGCCCGCTCGCCGGGGCGCCGCGGCCCGGTCGGTCCCGTCGCCGGCCAGGAACTCCACCAGGGCCAGCACCAGGAGGAGGACGAGGGCGATGCCGAGGATGACCCAGCCGGTCGGATAGCTCCACAGGAAGACGGTCAGCACCGCTGCCGCCACCAGGATCCAGGTGATCCAGCTCCGGTGGCGCCGGACGAACGGGCCGACCGGCCCGGTGCGCAGCCCCGCGTGGTCCGCCGTGCCGCGGACCGCGCCGATGCCCGAGTGCCACAGCTGCTGGACGACCGTGGCCGAGCGGCCGGAGCCGGTCAGCCAGGCGGCCAGAGCGACCACCACGCCGAGGACCACCGCCATCCGGACCGTCGTACGGAGGTAGTGCGTCAAAGCGTCGTAGACGCTCCCGGCGGCGGGCTGCGAGACGTCGTCCGGCAGCGCGTTCAGGTAGGCCACGCGGAAGACGGTCAGGGCGACCCCGAGCATGAGCGTGGCGAAGGCGAAGGCGAGCGCCGCCGCGACGAGCACGCGGCGGCGCTGGCGGGAGAGGAGCACACCGGCGGCGATGAGGAGCACCGAGAGCACCGGCAGCCAGTTGCCGGCGATCTGCAGCAGCCGGAAACCGGTCTTGACCTTGCCGATGTCGTTCGCGCGCAGGACCGTGAAGTCGGTCTTGACCGCCGGGATCTTGCCGGCCGCGGTCATGCCCTCGTCGACGAGGCGTTGTTTGACCTGGTCGACGACCGGGCCCAAATCGACGGTCACCGAGTCGTTGTTGATCTGTACCGCCCCTCCGCCGCTCCCGGTGAGGGCCTTGTCCACGGCGGCGTGGATGCGGCGGTTGGCGTCGGTCCAGATCCGGTCGAAGGTGTCCGAGGCGATGACGTCCTGCGCCTTGTCCCGGACGAAGCTGCGGACGGCGCTCTCGAGGGAGTCCCCGAGCTTGCCGAGCGCCTTCTCCAGGAGCGGGCGGTCATCCGGCGCCACGCCCTCCAGCAGCGTCGGGATGTCGATGTGCTCCATCACCGCGTCGGTGACCCGGGTGGCCGCCGCCGCCTGAACGTCCGGGTCGGAGGCGAGCGGGGCGACCGTCCGGACGTAGCGGTCCGTGTCGCCCACCACGCTCGACGCCCACGCGGAGACGGCGGCCAGCGGGGCCAGTACGCAGCCGACGACGATGAGCACGGTGGCGAAGAACGCTCTCCACCGGTGCCGGGGCTCGCGGGCCGCCTTCTCCGCCTCCAGCGCCGTCACCCGGGACTGGAGCCGGTCCAGTTCGGAGGGCTCGGGACCGGGGGCCGCTCCGCCTTCGTGCGTCATGGCGCGTCCTCTCCTACCGGTGGGGGTCACCTTGCAGCCGATCGCACGGCGGGCCCGGACGCGAGCGTTGAACCGCCGAAGGGGTGAACGACGCATCGGGACGGGCCGGATCAGGCCCGACTCGTACTGGAGAAGACGATGACGTCAGCCAGGCCAGGGTCTGCGAGGCGCCTGCGGCGTCCGATGCCTCGATGCCGAAACCGATGCCGAAACCGATGCCGAAGACGTCGCCCAGCGGCCCATCAGCCCGGGCAAACCGGTCCCGCGCGGAGTGCTGCCCGTCGGCGGTGACCTCGCCGGCGGTGGGGGCGAGCATCCGTCCGGTGGCGGGCGGGGTCGGGATGGTCGGGGCCGGTCCGCGTTTCGACGGGGGCGGCGAGCGACACGGTGAGCCCGGAGCGGATCTCGGCAGCGGCGGCCACCACGCGCTCGGGCGTCAGCCGGGCGAGCGTGCCGCGCGTGTCCCCGGGAGCGCGCGGAGTCCGCACGCGCAGCTCCTCCTCCAGCGCGCGCAAAGCATCGGCGCTCATGGGACCCGGCGTCGACGGCACGGCGTCCGCGGTCACCAGGAGCCCCACGGCGTCAGGCCCCACCGGAAGACGTGGCGCGCGCCCGGCTCCAGCACGGTGAGCGCGGTGCCCGTGCGGAAGGCGTCGGCCGGGCAGGACATCGGCTCGACGGCGACGCCCCGGCGCCGACGCCGGGGCTCGGCGAGGGTGTCCCCGGTGTAGACCTGCACGTACCGGACGCCCTCGACGAGCCGTACGTCGATGCCGTGCCGCCCCGACGGGTGCGCCAGGCGGACCACGCCCTGGCCGGCTTCGTCCAGGACGAGGCCCGTGTACGCGGTGTCCAGGCGCGCCTCGCCGATGGGCCGGGCGGTGCGGAAGTCGTGGGCCGTGCCCTCGACGGGCTCCTGCCCCGCCGGCAGGCCGTGTTCGTCTGTACGGAGGCGGTAGTGGGCCGGCACGGTGAGCAGCGCGGTGTCCACGACGTCGGTGCCCACGGTCAGGTAGGGGTGCTGGCCGATGCCGTAGGGCGCGGCCGTGGTCCCCGCGTTCGTGGTGGTGACGGTGGTTTCGAGGCCCGCGGGACCGAGCCGGTACGAGGCGGCGACCTCCAGGCGGTGCGGGTACCCGGGCTGCGGGAAAAGGGTGGCGCCCACGGTGATCGCATCCTCGGTGCGGGCGAGCAGCCGCCACGGCACCCACCTCAGGAGGCCGTGGATCGCGTTGCCGTTCTCCGGTTCGGTCAGCGGGAGTTGCCGGTCCTCGTCGCGGAAGCGGTAGCGGCCGCCCGCCACCCGGTTCGGCCAGGGCACCAGGAGCTGGCCCCGCCCGCCGGTGACGGGCTCGTCGGCGGCGAATGCGTCGAGCAGCGGCCGCCCGTCCACCTCGTAGAGGCGCAGCGCTCCGCCCAGTTCGACCACGACCGCGGCCTGGGCACCGTGGTGGAGCCGCCACTGTTCTCCGGACGCCGTGGCCTTGGGGGGTGTGTGCGGCTCCTCGGCCGGGACGGCGGGAGGGGAGGGCGCGTCCGCGGCGAGCCGTGCGACGACGGCCGAGACCACGGCCCCGGGCGGCCGGTCGACGTCCACCACCCAGGCGCGCTCGTCGGGTCCGGGTTCCTGGAGGCCGGCGAACTGGCTGTCCAGCAGCGCCGGAGGGAAGAAGTGTCCGTGCCTCGACAGCAGCCGGGACCGGATGAGTTCCGGCGAGCCGTGCAGGTGGACGATGCGTACACCGGGGCGTCCCGCGACCAGTTGGTCCCGGTAGGCGTGCTTGAGCGCGGAGCAGGCGACGACGGCGGGTTCCCGGGCTTCGACCCGTCGTCCGATCCAGCCGGAGACAGCGGCCAGCCACGGGCTCCTGTCGGCGTCGGTCACGGGTTCGCCGGCCGCCATCCGGGCCCGGTCGTCGGGGGTGTGGAAGACGTCGGCGTCCTGGTAGGTCCAGCCGAGCCGGTCGGCCAGCAGCCGCGCCACCGTGGACTTGCCCGACCCGGCCACGCCCGTCACGATCACCACGATCGCGGGGGCCTTCGGGCCGGGGCCCCCGGAAGCGGCCGGGGCGGCCGGGGCGGTCGGAGGTGGCTCGGCGCGTGGCGTCGCACCGCGGAGGCCTTCGCCCGGCGGCGGCCCCCGCATGGCCCCCGTGCCCTCGTGACCCATCCGTACGGCCTCCTTCGCGCGGCTTCTCCGGCCCGCACGGCCTGCGTCCGGTCCTTCCACTCTCGGCGCGCGCGGTCCGTCGTGCACGTCGTACACGTCGGTGCCGCTCCGGGGGAGACCACGGCGCGCTGCCGGCCGCGGCCGGGGGCCGGGGCCGTTACCAGACGGGCCGCAGCGGCGGCGGCTCGCGGCCGTCGGTCAGCGCGCCCACCAGCCGTCCGAGCTCGCGGCGCAGCGCGGCGAGGTCCGTCTGCCCGGCGAGTTCGGCCTCCAGACCGTGCAGGATCTCCCCGGCGACCGCGAGGTGCCGGTACGCGGAGTCCGTGAGCACCACGAGCTTGCGCCGCCCGCCCGCGGGGTGCGGCTCGCGCCGTACGTAGCCGCGCTCCTCCAGGTCGTCGACCAGCTGCCCGGCGGCCTGTTTGGTGACGCCCAACCGCTCGCCGAGCTCACTGCTGGTGGCGCCCGGGCCCTTCAGGATCTGGAAGGTCATGCCGTGGACCGGTCTCAGGTCGGCGTATCCGGCCGCGGCCACGCGCCGGGTGAACTCGGCCAGCACCAGCTGGAAGCCCAGCCCGAGCAGAAAGGTCAGTTCGGGTCCTTCGTCGGTCTCCACGAAAACATGGTGGCACAGGTGGGTCAATGTGCTTTACTCTACATAAGTAAAGCTCCTTTACTCAATGTCCGTTGCCGCATCGATCCCCCTTCGGGAGCCACCATGCACGTCGTCCGTCCCTCGGCCGGGAACGTCACCGTCTCGCCCAACGCCACCATGACCGGCCACGCCGCGCCCAGCCGCGGCAGCGCGGAACTCAGCACCTGGCACGTGGCCATGGAGGCCGGTTCCGCCGGACCCGAGCACCTCGTCAGCCGCGAGCAGGTGTGGACCGTCACCGCCGGCGTCCTGGACGTCACCTGTGCCGGCCGCACCGAGCGGGTCTCCGCCGGGCAGACCCTGATCCTCCCTCCGGACGTCCTCCGTCAGGTGCGTACCGCGGAGGGGGCGGAGGCGTACGTCGCGATGCGCGCCGACGGCGTCGCCGAGGTGCCCGGCACCGAAGGCACCCGGGTCCTGCCCTGGGCCGCGTGAACGCATCACCCGGGCGCCGGCCGCGGGGACGGTCGGCACCCGGGTGAGGATGCGGGGGAGGGGTGGCCGGTCGGGCGGGGCGCCGGATCGGCCACCGTGCCACCGGATCGCCCGCCGGGTCAGGCCGTCGCGGCCGTCGCGGTCGCCTTCGCGGCCGGGGCGGCCTCCGGAGATCCGGCGGCCGGGGCGGCCTCGGGGGATCCGGCGGCCGCCGTCCCGTGCCCTCCCCGCAGGCCGAGCCAGCTGATCAGCGCGACCAGGGCGAAGGCAGCCGCCCCGATGCCGAAGGTGAGGGTGAACCCGGATTCGGCGGGCAGCGGCGGGACGCCCGCCGGCAGGTGCTCGATGGTCTTGGACGCGAGGATCGTCGTCACGATCGCGCTGCCGATCGCGCTGCCCGTGGAGCGGGAGATCGAGTTGATGCCGTTGGCGATGCCGCTCTGGTGGTGCGGGACGCTGGCCATGATCACGGCGGGCATGGCGGCGTAACCGAAGCTGACGGCCGCGCCGACGACGAGGCCGGCGCCGATCACCGAGGCGCTGTGCCGGTGGTCCAGGGCGAGCCAGGCGAAGCCCGCGGCGCCGAGTCCCGCCGCCAGTCCCAGGGCCACGCGCGGGCCCCGGTGGCGGACGAGCCGGCCGCCGATGGGCGAGGCGAGGAGCGAGACGATGGCGCCGGGCAGCAGGAACTGTACGGAGGCGCGCAGGACCGAGGCGTCGAAGCCGTAGCCGGTGAGGGCCTCGGGCATCTGGACGAGGTACGAGACGCCCAGGAAGTTCGCGAACATGCCGAAGCCGACGAGGATGCCGGCCAGGTTCGCCATGAGCACCGGGCGGTGGACGAACATCCGCATGTCCACGAGCGGATCGCGGACCTTGAGCTCGGTCAGCACCCAGACGGCGGTCATCACGGCGGCGCCGGCGAAGCTGCCCAGCGTGCGGCCGGGGCCCAGCCCCACTCGTGGCCCTGGGAGACGGGCAGCAGGAGCAGCAGGAGGGCGATGCCAAGGGTCAGGGCGCCGAGGAAGTCGGTGCGCCCGCCGGTCTTGTGGCGGGTGGCGGGGACCAGGAGGACGACGGCGAGCAGCGCGAGGGCCGCGAAACCGGTGGCCATCCAGAAGGCGTTGCGGTAGTCCGCGTCGGCCCCCGAGGTGAGCAGCCCGGTGGCGACGAGCGCCAGCCCGCTGCCGAACGCGAGCGTGCCGCTGACCAGGGCCATGGCGCCGGGCAGCTTCTGCGGCCGGACCTCCTCGCGCAGGACGGACAGGGCCAGCGGGAAGATCGCGGTGGCCGCTCCCTGAAGCACCCGGCCCAGGATCAGCAGCGGCAGCGAGGACGCCAGGGCGGCCACGACGGAACCCGCGACCATCACGCCGAGCACGGCGACCAGGGTCGGCTTCTTGCCGTGCTGGTCGCCGAAGCGGCCCAGGAGCGGGGTGAAGACGGCCGCGGACAGCAGGGTGGCGGTGGTCACCCAGCTCACGTCGGCGGTGGAGGTGCCGAGGTCGTTGCGCATGAGCCCCAGGATCGGGACGGGCAGGGTCTGCATCATCGACACGACCATGGCGGCCAGGCTCAGGGCGAAGACGATGACCGTCTCGTTCCGTTGCCCGGAGTCCGGCGTGGCGGAGGGGGAGGGGGTGCTCATGGCGGGCGGGACCTCTTAGGGCGTCTAGGGCTTCGGTGCTTCAGATCGCAGATGTTTGACGTCATCAAGTAACTGGGCGATGGTAGACGTCGATAGTTAAGGTGGTCAAGTAAACAATTGATAATGTCAATGATCCTGAGTACGCTCCAGGCATGAGCCACCCCGCCCCGTACGCGCCCTCCAAGCTCGAACTGCTGGAGCTCCTCTCCGCCATCGGCACCGCCCAGTGGCGCGACTTCGCGGCCGCAGCGGCCCGCCACGGCCTCACCTCCACCCAGGCCAAGGTCCTCGCCCGGCTCGACGGCCCCCTGCCGATGCGCGGCCTCGCCGCGCTGCTCGTCTGCGACGCCTCGAACGTCACCGGGATCGTCGACCGCCTTGAGGCCCGCGAGCTGGTGCGCCGCGAGCCCGATCCCACCGACCGCCGCGTCAAGAACGTCATCGCCACGAACGAGGGCCGCGAGGTCATCCGCCGCGTACGGGAGGAGATGCAGGCGACGCGCGGGGCCCTCGACACCCTCGACGCGGCCGAGAGCGCGACCCTCTACGCCCTGCTGGAACGCCTGCGCCCCACGATGGAACAGGACGCCTGAGCGGCGCTCCCGGGACGGTTCGCCGCCCGATAGGGTCGGCGTCATGAACAGCGGCGGCGGGGTCCGGATCCTGAGGGCGGCCGGCCGTACGGCCGCCGCGTGGAAGAACGGCGGCGGAGTCACCCGGGAGATCGCGGTACGCCCCGAGGGGGCCGGCGCCGACGACTTCACCTGGCGCGTGAGCCTCGCCGAGGTCGCCGCCGACGGGCCGTTCTCGGCCTTCCCCGGGGTCGACCGCACCCTCACCCTCGCCGAGGGCGCCGGAATGGACCTCGCGGTGGGCGGGGTGCGGCGCGTCGTGGACGAGCGGTTCGCGCCGCAGGACTTCGCGGGCGACGAGGACACCGACTGCAGGCTGCTCGCCGGACCGGTCGTGAACTTCAACGTGATGTACCGCAGGGACGCCGTGCGGGCGCAGACCGCCGTCGTACGGGGCCGGCTCGGCCTCGCCGTTCACCCGGACGAAACGCTCCTGGTCGTGGCGCTGGACGGGCCCGCCGCGCTGGAGCGGCCCGACGGGTCCGGCGGCGCCGAGGAGCTGGCCCCGTACGACGCCGCGCTGGCGGCGGGCCCGTACGACGGTGTGCTCCGCGCTGACGGGCGCACGGCGGTGGTGCGCTTCGTGCGGACCGTCAGCGGCGCCGTTCCCCGATAGCCGGCTGGAGGAACCGCTCACGGCCCGGCCGGCGAAGACGGAGCCGCCCGCGGACGCCCGACGCAGGCGGCTACCGGTTTGGACGGCTACCGGCCCCTCCGGGCCCCCGGCGCCGGCGGCCGGCGCCGGGCCGGCGTCGGGCCCCTCTCGCGGCGACGCTTCAGCGGACCCCCAGCTTCACCCACTTCGCGGCGCTGGGAACGCCCTTCGCGTCGAGCAGGAACAGCATGTAGTACCCGGGCGGGGCGTCGGCCGCCGTCGGCGGGGTCCGGAGCCCGATGGCCGTGCCCCGGGTGCCGGTGCGGCGGAGCTCCAGATGGCGCTGGCTGGTGTTAACCGAGTGCGTGACCGTCGACGGCGCCAGCAGCACGGCCCGCGCGACGTCCGCCGCGGTGGAGCTGACGACCTCGAAGACCTCGTCGTGACCGAGCTCGCGCGCCGGGACCCGGTCGAGGGCCGGGCGGCTGCCCCGGTGCAGGTAGGCCGGCTCGTACAGCTCGATGCTGCCGTCCATAGCGTCGTCGATGGCGGGGTCGTTCGCGATCTGCTGGAGCTCGTCGCCGGTGACCATCACCCGGCCGTCCGGCATCACCAGCGCGTTGGAGTGATAGCCGCGGGGCAGCCGCTGCGCCGGTCCGAGCCGCCATCGCCCGTGCGCGTCCCGCAGTTCGACCTGCCGGTACTTGGGATCGGCCCGGGGGTTGAAGGGCCCGTGGCCGTAGTCCCGGGTGTCGAGGGCGCCGTTGACGGTGAGCAGCGTCCCGTCCGGCAGGATCAGCGTGTCGTCCTGGGTACGGCCGAAGGCCCGTGGCGCCTCGGTCGTCCAGCGCCCGCCCGACAGCCGGTACGTGAAGGGGTCGCGCGGGTCACCCCCGAGGACCAGCACCGAGTCCGGGCCGCGGAAACCAGCCGGCAGCGGTACCGCCGAGCCGTACCCCCGGAAGTCGGCGGGCCGGCGCGGGAGGTCGGTGCGCACCTCCTTGACCGGGTCGAACAGCCACTGCTGGTCGGCGTCGCGCCCCAGGCCGTAGATCATCCCGTCCCGCAGCGAGAACAGGTGCGGGTAGTCGTTGCGGAACGGCGCGTCGACGCGGAGCCGTTCGGCGGAGAGGTCCACCGGGATGTCGAACGGCCGCCGGGGGACCGGGTGCTTCAGAGCGGGGAAGCGCTCCACCACCGGGGTCGGAGTGCCCGTACCGCGCTCGGACTGGCCGGACATGATGATCTGACGGCCGTCGGCGGCGGTCACGGCCGAGGGGTACCAGCGGCCGACGGCCATGTCCCGGTTGCGGTACCAGTGCTCGGTCCACGGGTCGAACACGAACGAGAGCTTCGCCCCGCTGCCGCCCTTCCCGCCGACGTTGCCGCCGAAGACGCCGACCATGCCGTTGGGGAGGTAGGCGTGCCCGGCGCAGAAGAACGGCGCCGGGCGCGGGGCGTGGCCGCCGTCGGGCATCAGGACCACGGGTGGCGCGACCTTCTTGAAGGCGTCGGCGCCGGTGCCCCTGGACGGGTCCCACAGGTAGCCGCGGCCGGCGTTCGTCCGGCCCACCGTGCTGGTGGGGCCGGTTTCCTTCGTCGGGTCGGCCTCCACCCGCTCGAAGGAGAAGAGCAGCACCTTGCCCGTGGGCAGCTGAGCCACGTGGACCCCGAAGTCGGGGGAGGGGAAGAACCGCGTGAAGCGGCCGTACTGCGCCGCGGGGAAGGCCTTGTTCGCCTTCAGCTGGGACTCCCGGTGCGCGGCCAGGCTCGCCGTGCGCTTCGCCTGCGGATAGCCCTGGGTCCCCTTCACCGCCTCCCGGAGCCGAGCGTGCGTCCGGGCGTGCTCCGCGCCGAGGGCGGCGGCCTCGTCGGCCCTCGGCGCGGGCCCGCCGCCGTGGCCGCGGACTCCGGGGTGCCCGTCGGCGGGCCCCTCGTGGCGGGCCGGGGCGCCGGGGGCGGCGAGGGCCCGGGCGGGGGCCGCGGCCGTGAGGGCCAGGGCGGAGACGATCAGCCATGCCGCCGCGGTGGCGGACCGGTGGGCGCGGGACATGGAACTCCTCACCGCAGGAGGCCCCGGCGCGGTCCTGGCCGGCTCCGGAGCCCCTGAACATCGGATGGACTGCGCCGATGTTAGGAGAAACCCGACCCGTCGCACCGGTGCGACGCGGCGCGGAGCCGTTCGGCCGACGGCAACCGTCCGACTGCCCGCCCGCCCCTCCGTCTCCCCCCGCCCCGGCCCGCCGCACCACCGGCCTCGGTTCCCCTCGGGAGGAGGCGGCGCTCCGCGTGCCCGGGAGGGCGTGATGCCGCACACTGCGGTATAAGGGTCCGCGTACACGGCGTGCGGGCCGTGGTGAGGTGTCAGACGTGCTCGAGGTCCCGCTCTGGTTGTGGGGGGCGTTCGCCGCGACCGTGGTGGTGTCGCTTGCGGTGGACCTGCTGGCCCACCGCACCGCGCACGTCATCGGCTTCAAGGAGGCCGCCGCCTGGAGCGCCCTGTGGGTGGGTCTCGCGCTCGTCTTCGGTGCGGTCGTCTTCGTCGTCCTGGGCGTGGACGCCGGTACCGAGTACACGACCGCCTGGCTGCTGGAGAAGAGCCTCTCGGTCGACAACCTGTTCGTCTTCGCCGTGATCTTCGCGTACTTCAAGGTGCCCCGCGCCTACCAGCACCGCGTGCTGTTCTTCGGCGTCATCGGCGCCCTCGTCTTCCGCGGGATCTTCCTCTCCCTCGGCGTGGCCGTGGTCAGCCGGTTCACGGCCGTGCTGTTCGCCTTCGCGGCGGTGCTCTTCTACAGCGCCTACAAGCTCCTCAGGGACGAGGAGGACAGCTTCGACCCGGGCAAGAGCTTCGCCGTACGGATGCTCCGCAAGATCATGCCGGTGAGCGAGGAATACGCCGGGGCGAAGTTCTTCGTGAAGGAGGCCGGCATCCGGATGGGGACCCCGCTGCTCGCCGTGGTCGCCGCGATCGAGGCCGCGGACCTGATCTTCGCCGTCGACAGCGTTCCGGCCGTCCTCGCCGTCAGCGACGACGCCTTCATCGTCTACACCAGCAACGCCTTCGCCATCCTCGGCCTGCGGGCCCTCTACTTCATGCTCGCGGGGCTCCTGGACCGCTTCCAGTACCTGAGCAAGGGGCTGGCGATCATCCTTGCCTTCATCGGCGTCAAGCTCATCCTCCAGGCGTCCCACAAGATGATCAGCCCGAACATCCCGGAGATCCCCTCGCCGGTCAGCCTCGCGGTGATCGTCGTCGTCCTGACGGGTTCCGTGGTGCTCAGCGTCAGAAGGCCGCCCCCGGCGGATTCGAGCACGGAATGAAATCGGTACTTCCCGACCCGCCGCTACGGGTTTATCGTAAAGAGATGGTCAAGACAGAGAGTGCGGTCGGCGCGTACACGTGTCCGACCTGCAAGCAGTCCGTGCCGTCGGCGGTCCACCGCCACAAGACCCTCGGGGTCGTCGTTCCCACGTGGGGCCCGGGGCCCTGTCAGAACCGCGACTGTGTCAGCTACCGGCTGGAACCCGACCGGAAGCCTCCCCAGGCCCCGTAGCGGGCCGGCTTCAGGCCGAGGAACGCTCGACCAGGGACGTCGCGGTGATGACCGGCCCGGGTGCGGGGCGCCCGTCCGCGCCGCCGTTCAGGATGCCCAGCAGCAGTCGCGCCATCAGCCGCCCCATCCCCTCGACGTCCTGGCGTACGGTCGTCAGCGGCGGATCGGCGCCCTCCGCCACGAGTTCCGCGTCGTCGAAGCCGACCAGCGCCACGTCTCCGGGGACGGTCAGCCCGCGCTCGCGCAACACCCGCAGCGCGCCCGTCGCCATGAGGTCGTTCCCGGCGAACACCGCGTCGATCCCCGCGTCGCGGTCCAGCAGCCGCGCCATCGCGCGCGCCCCGCCCGCCGCGGTGAAGTCCCCCTCGGCGATCAACGCCGGGTCGGCCAGCGGCAGCACGTCCCGGTACCCGCTCAGCCGGTCGGCCGCCGATGTCTGGTCGAGGGGGCCCGCGATGTGCGCGATCCGCCGCCGGCCCCGGTCCAGCAGGTACCGTACGGCGTCGCGCGCGCCCCCGCGGTTGTCCGCGTCGACGTACACCACGTCCGCGAGCTCCCCGGGCCCGGCCGTCCACCCGGGGCGGCCGCCGTAGACGGTGGGCATCCCGATGCGGCGCGTGATCGCGGGCAGCGGGTCGTCGGTGTGCAGCGAGAAGGCGAGCGCCCCGTCGACGTGGCCGCCCGCCAGATAGCGGTCGATGCGGTCGTAGTCGCCGCTGTCCTCCACGAGCAGGAGGACCAACTGCGTGTCGTGCGCCGTCAGTTCCTTGCTGATGCCGCGCACCTGGCGGGAGAAGAAGGGGTCGGAGAAGATCCGGATCTCCGGCTCGGCGATGATCACCGCGACGGCGCCGGTGCGCCGGGTCACCAGGGTCCGGGCTGCGGGATTCGGGACGTACCCCAGGTCCCTGATGGCCTCGCGCACCTTGTCCACCAGGGGTGGGCGAACCCCGTCGCCGCCGTTGACGACGCGCGAGGCGGTGGCGCGGGACACCCCCGCACGCGCGGCGACCGCCTCCAGGGTGGGGCGGTTCCCGGGACGGTGTTCGGGCACGGATGCTCCTTCTGGTGGCCGCCTCGGCAACGCCGACCCGCCGACCGGCCTGACCCTGGCATCGGCGGGTGACCGACCGGTACGGGGGGCGCTCGCCTCGCCCGCCGGACAGCAGGGTAACCGGTACGGCCGGGACGCCCCGGCAAGCACTACCGATCCCAGGCCGCCACGTGGGAACCCTTGGGTTCGCTTTCCTGGCCTTGTCGGGTGACGAGCGCCCCGGCTGGCTTCGGGCGGTCCATGCAGTCGCGGCGCTGACGTTCGCCGTCGGCGCCACAGCAACCACCTTCAACCATTTCCGGGAACAACGCAGCGGCGGCAGCACCGTCCGCTGACGGTAGGGAGCACGCCCACTGCGCGTCGACTGGCACATCCCGATGGAGGAGGCCGTCCGGGGCGTCGGGTGGTCTTGTACTACATCCAGACCGCGCTCGGCTTCATAGCGCCCGCTGCTGCGGCCCCCAACCGTGCCTTGACCACGGTGAAAGGTGTCACGCCGTCTGCTCCAGGCGCCGCGGCACAGCCACTTCCCGGCCGGCCTTCTCGGCTCGGGCCCGGCGCAGGGCGGCGGCCTCGGTCGCCGCGGCCTGGCGTCGGCGCTGGACGCGGGCCTGGTCGATCGGGGCTGGCGCATCGGTGGGGACACCGTCGGGCTCGGGGAACGCCCTGCGGGACAGCTCCCACATCGCGGCGCTCTGCCGCTCCACCGCCTCCGCAATGTGCGGGTCCACCGGGGACGTTGGTGCGGCCTGGCGGTGCGCCTCGATCGCGCGGCGGTGGCCCTCCGGCGGCGTCCGGTGCTCCACCCGCGCGGCCGGGTCGGCGGCCGCCGCCGGAGGGGCCGGCCTTCATCGCTGCGGGGGCCAGGACGTGCAGGGAGCGGACGTTCGCTCCGGGCACCCGCTCGTTGACCGCCTCGATCAGCTTCGGGGCGCTCCAGTGCAACTGCGTGCCGTAGGCCGGGGCGTCGGGGACGACGTCCAAGCGGCCGCTTTCCACGTCGAACGTCACACCCTGGACCCGCCCGGCGAGCTCGGGCACGGCCGCACCGCATGGCGCGTCCTGGTCCAAACGCGGCAGGAACGGTTGTGGGCCACCCGATGAACACTGGCGTACTTCGACCCCAACGCCGCCAGGCTGCCGGTCGAGGCCGGGACGTGCTGCGGCCCCGAACCAGAGCGTCGGCGCGAGGTTCGGGGCCGCCGGCCTCGACATCAGCAAGAAGGACGCCAAGGTCTGTGTCCGTGCCCCGAGTACGAAGTGGCGGGGATCCTTCACGACCGAGACCACGACATGGGGATCAACGGCGAACGCGGTCCTGGACCTGCGGGACCATCTGCTCGCCGCACGGGTGACGCTGGTGGTGATCGAGGCGACCTCGGACTATTGGAAGCCGTTCTACTACGTGCTGGCCGAGGGCTTGAACGTGATCCGGTACATGCCTGGCAGTGGTGTGGGTTACGGATTCCAGCGGGTCGTGGGGCGGGCGGCGATCATGGTTGTGCACCATCCGACGGCTGCTCGTCCGATGGACTGGATGCGAACTGTTTCAAGAGAGCGACAGCCATCTCGTCGGTGCGGTTCGCTTGTCCGCTGAGGCGGTGCACCAGCACCCAGTTGCCGTCAGGAAGCGCCCCGGTGAAGATCGAGGCGTCGCCGGTGGCACCGTTGTGCCAGAGCAAGCGTCCGGCCCTCTGCCAGGAGAGCGCAGGATCTCCCAGTTTCCGGTCGATGAGGAGTGCGGGCACCAGGCGGGCGACGGCCCTTGGGGTGGCCCAGAGTCCCCCGGCGGGCAGGATCGCGCCGGTCATGGTCCAGGGGCGGCGCAGCCAGTTGAGCCAACACCGTGCCAGTGACTACTTTGCTCAGCGAACCGAGCTGCACATACAGGTCCGTTGCGTGGCCGTGGAGGACCTGGGGGGCCTGTTTGCTGCTGAAGATGCAGGTAGGAACCGAGGACATGGGGTCTCTCAGTGTGGGGGCGGGGAAGCGCGCAGGCGGCGGTTCCAGCGGGCATCCGGTGCCGGTTCGCAGCAACCCACCGGTAGGTCCGGTGAGCGATCAGGCTGATGCCGGGTAGCCGCAGGAAGAGGGCCACCGCACGGTAGCGGCGGGTCGGAGAGGACCCGAGGAAGCGGGCGAGAGCGTCTGCACCGCCACGCCGTCGGATGTGATGTTGTCCATGGTGAGAGTCCCCTCTCGTCAGTGGTGGGCAGGACAGCAGGAGCGGCCCCAGGAGACTCGCCACATCTCAGCCGTGGAAGAGGTCGGTGTTTCACCCCGCGGACAGCCATACCTCCAGGAGGCTCTCGCGGTGCCGCGACCGGAGCACTTCGTCAGGCTGTGTCTTCTCCCACCAGTCGGACATGACCGACGTTGAGAATTCGCCTCGCACCATGCGTGCCAGCAGCCCGAGCGAGAGATCGACTTCCCGTTCGGTGTATGCCGACGAGGCACCGGAATAGACCGGCGTCTTGATCTCGTCGCTTCCGGTGACGATCACCACGGTCATTTCCGTCGGGCTGCCGGGAACCCATGCGTCCAAGGCTGCCGCAGCAAAGGTTGCGGCGCGGGTTGCCCACCGGGTGGCCGCTGACCGGACCGGCGCTTCGGTCACCCGCAGATCCGTAACGTCGGACCAGCTCCATTGCAGCGGTTCGGGACCGACAAGCTGCGGGCCCGCAGGCGACAGGAGCACGCCCGGATTCGGCTCGACGGGCGGCATACCCACGTACGGGCCGTCCACTCCGACCCAGAAGAGGCCGACCATGCTGCCCAGATTCTGTCGGGGGCCTTGGGGCGGTGTCGATTCCACTGTCAGCTCCTTGTTCCTGGCCGGCCCCGTGACGGCACCGGCGCTCCCGAGCATAGGCAGGTGCCGGAACAGCGCTGCCTCATTTGAGCCACGCAGGTCAGAGAGGTGCGCGCCCCCTGGTTTCGCTTCCCTGGACCGCCTCCGTGCGCGTGGCGCATGTGCCGCCAGTACCCGGTGGTCACGTGGTCCCGTAGGGCTAGGAGGCCTTCTCCGGTAGCGGGGGGTTGGCAGGTTCGCTCTTCACCTCAGCGGTCTTGGTGGGGCCGAACCGGGAACGGACCCTGTCGGCCAGCACGGTGCCGCGGGCGAGGGCCTCACTCAGCCCCCGCTCAGAAACACCAGGTCGCACGCCACCATCGTCAGCGCAAAACCGGTCAGGTTCATCAGCAGTGCGATCCCGAGGTGGAATCCGATCGACATCAGTGCGACCCATGGGCGGAGCGCGGGGACCAGAAGGCCCGGGGGAAACAAACGAGGAAGATTACAGTGGCGTAGGTGCCGGGGATGACCAGGAAGTCATTCTCGTAGACCAGATGCGACAGGCTGGGGAAAGTGAATTCGGGATCCCGTGGCGCGTAGAAGAGAGCGGTGCCGTCCTGTCACATCTGGCCCTGGATTTTGTAGAGACCACTGACGATGTAGACGGGGCAGATCTGCCGCGCGATGGCGAGAACGCCAATGTTGTGCAGTGGCGTCGCCAGGGACCGCAGTGCACCGGGGATGCGGTGGACGAGCTTGCTCAGCAGGCCGGTGGGGAACGAGAAGCGGTCGTAGCAGCGGGTCAGCAGGAGCATGGGGATAACGAGGCAGGCCAGGTTGTCCGGGAGCGACGGCTGGCTCTCGTAGATGGACCACAGGAAGGAGACCCAGGTGGAACACGAGTTCGAACCGTGTTTCCGAACCGCTGAGGGCGTAAAGGCCCTGGCATGACTTCACGGCCATAGCCGAGAACAATTCCTTCTCCGGCGAAGCGATGCGACCTACTTGTCGCGTTCCGCCGTCAGGGAAGGGACGAGGCGGCGTTGCATTCGCGGCAGGTGACGGCGCGCGGCTGCTTGAGGGCGTCGAGGATCTGGTCGAGGTCGAGGGGTATCCCGCCGGGATGGCATCCGATGACGTGGATCAGGGTCGCCCCGGGATGGCCGGGCCGGTGGGGCAGTTGCTGCACCGTCCAGGCCTGCCGGCCGGCAGAGAAGGCAGCGGGCGTGCCGGCCGGCCGGGTCGGCACCATGCTGTAGTCGCCGCCTTCAAGGGGACGCACGTGGCTGGCTCCCAGCCACACGCGGTGCTCGACCGGCTCCGGACGGCCTCCGCTCCCGGTCCCCCAGACGGTGACCCCGACCCGGTACTCCCAGCCCGCAGAGGTCCGACGCCGTTCATACAGGGAGGCCCGCAGTTCCTGCCCGTCGGGCATGACCGCGATCACCCGCGCACCGGCTCCCACCATCCGCCCCCTTCCCTCACATCAAGGATGCTCCAAGATGCGGCCCTGCGGTGCCGCGCTCCCGCCGACCGCGGCACGGGACGCGATCTCATGGCTGCGGGACGGGCTGATCAGGTCACCTCGTCCGGCTGACGCGCCATGTCGGGGCTCCTGGGCCGCACCAGCGGGGCTCGTTGCAGAGCAGCGGTTCTCGCCCGGCGGCTCCTGTGCGCGGCGATGCCGTGACCCGCCGGCTCGCTCGCGAACAGGAGTGCGGCAAGCCGTTGGATCTTGCGGTCCAGGCCGAGGGTGAGGCGGCGGCGTTCCCGGATGCGGATCGCGGCGAGTGTATGCGTGCTGGTGTCCAGTTCGGCGGCCAGGAAGTTGGTCGGCCATCCGCGTTCGGCGAGGTCCTGCAGACTCGCGGCAGCCCGCTCGGCACCAACCAGCCCCGGCAGGAGACGCTCACGCCGGAAAACGCTGGTCAGGGCGATACAGAGGATGGCTTCCGAAGTGACCCGGCCAACGCCAGGACGATGACCCGTTCCAGAGACGGGTGGATCTGCGTAAGCAGACCCCGCAGGCGGTTGCTGATGCGGGTTGCTTCGCAGGCCAGGCCGTCATCGAAGCCGACGATCATCTCCAATTCGGCGAGGATCTCGTCCTCGAGACCGACCGAGCCGAGCGTGTGCGGCATGCCGCGGCCTCCCTTTTGACGCCCTCGCCGACTGGGGGAGTGCCGCCCAATGACGACGAGCAGACGACCTGGCTCACATGTCAGGTGTGCGACGATCTCGCATCGCTCAGTGCATCCACGGTCTCGCGGGCCAGCGTCTCGCTCTCCGGGGCCAGGGTCTCGGCATCCGCGCAACGCTCCTTGGCGAGCAGCGCCTTGGCCACCGAGGTGAGACCAGGTGACCGTTGCCCTGAGTCGTCATCTCGCGTGCGCGGGACGCCCTGGTGCGCCGCGAGCGCGCCCGGTGAAGGCCCTCGGGGGCTATTTCCCGGGCCGCACCGGCGCTTCGGGCACCGAGGTCATGAGCACGTGTGAGCCTCTCGCGCGAGCTTCTTGGCGGCGGCCGGCGTGGGACAGCGGCTGCGCAGCTGTCCCACCTTCGTGCGCGCTCCAGCCGAGCGGGGTCCCCTGGCTCGCAGGCCACCGCCGGCAGCGCCTGGCGCAGGATTCTTGCCCGGACGTCGGCACGATGCGGACCTCCTTTCCGAGGTCGGAGGGTGTGCCCGTCTCCAGGGCCGCGGCGAACCGTTCCCCACCGGGGCCTACGGGTTGAGGCAGCTCGTGTCCCGGGAGGGCAGGATGCCGTCGATCAGGTAGTGGTTCACGGCACGGTCAACGCACGCGTTCCGGGGGGCGAAGAGTCCCGCGTAGACGGTGTGGTGGAAGGCGCCGCGGAGCGTGACCAGACGGGACCCGGCGAGGGCCCTGTGAGCGTGTCGTTGCCCCTCGTAGGTAGCCGCCGGATCGCCGTCCGCGCCGACCATCAGGACCGGCACGTCATTGCGGACCCGGGTGGGCGGCTCGGCGGGAGCGGCCGGCCAGAACGAGCAGGGAGTGAGGTTGTAGATCAAGGAGCCGAACACGGGCTCGTCACCGCGGTGGGCCTGGATGGCGCGATAGTAGGTCTCGGGGTCACGGGAAGCCTCGCGGTCCGCGCACAGTATCGCCGTCTGCACGGCCGCAGCCCCGCCGGCGTCCGCGGAGTTCAGGCCGGTCAGGACCGCTTCCAGGAGAGGCGTCGGGGAGACGTCGAGGCCGCGTGCGGCGTCGGCGAGCACGCGGACCATGGCGGCGAAGTCGCCGTACGTCGCCTCGTCGTCCCCGGCCGAGACGCTCCACAGCACCTGGGGCAGCGTCCGGCTGTCCACCTGATGACCGCCGACCCGCAGCGGGCCGCGGTCGACGGTCGAGCCGATGCCGCGTACCGAGGCCAGCACGTCCGCAGCCGTGGCGCCCAGCCGGTAGCGGTCGTGGTGGCGGGCCGCCCAGACCGCCCAGTTCTCCATGGCGGCGGCCATGGCCGGCCCCTGGGTGTTCGTCAGGTCGGGGCCGAAGCGGTCGGGGTCCAGAGCGCTGTCGAGGACCGCGCGGTCCACACGGCGGGGGAACATCTGGAGGTACACCTGTCCCAGATAGGAGCCGTACGAGGAGCCGACGTAGGACAGCCGCTGCTCTCCGAGCAGCGCCCGGACCACATCCATGTCTCGTGCCGTGTTCCGGGTGGAGGCGTGCGGCAGCACCTCGCGGTGGCGGGCGCAGTTCGAGGCCAGGTCCCGGGAGAGCGCCGCACTCCGCTCGAAGCCCTCCCGGTCCGGCCCGGCGGCACCGGCGCCGGGCAGGGGCCACTGGCAGTCCAGGGGGGTGCTCCGCCCGACGAAGCGGGGGTCCATTCCGATCACGTCGTAGCGGGCGCCTACCGTGGGCTCGGCCTGCCGGAACTTGAGTGCGAGGTACATGGCGGGCACGCCGGGGCCGCCGGGGTTGTAGAACAGCACCCCCCGCCGCTGTTCCGGCCCGGTGGCCTTCAGCCGTGACAGCGCCACCTTGACGGTCGGGCCGCCTGGACGGCTGTAGTCCAGCGGCACCGTGACCTCGGCACACCGGGCGCCGGCGTCGTCCAGCTCCCTGCCTTCCACGTCCTCCGACGAGGTCTGGCAGCGGTGCCATGTGACGCTCTGGCGCAGTAACGAGGCCGGCACGCCGTCCCCTGACAGGCTGCCCGCCCCGCTACCGGCAGCGGGCTGCGCACCCAGCACGGCGACGCTCGCCCACGCCACCAGTCCGACTCCGACGGCGGCTCCCACACGTCCACGCACCCCGAACTCCCCTCCTCCGCCGCCCACCACGGCTGACCGCGGCCCGCGCCGCGGCACTCCGTCGAAGCTATGCGGGGGCCGGGTGCGAAAGCGTCATCCTGTGGTCTGATCACCGCGTTGGCCGCCACCGAGGCCCCCTTACGCACGCTCCGGCGAGGCTGACGGGCCGCCAGGTTCCCGACATCGATGCTCCGGACGAGGACCCGGTGCGCATGGCGTGGACCGAGGAGCGGATCGACCTCATGCGGTTCCATCGTCGCTTTGTGCTACAAGAGGCTCGCCGCTGTCGCCGTGTGCGCCGACGGGGGGAAACCAGTTCGTGGACCACGTGGTGGCCGAACTCGCCTCGTCACCGGCATGCTGAGCGCCAGCATTGCCCAGCTCGGGGTCCAGCAGAACGGCGACATGCGCCGTATCAGCGCCTGGGCCGCGCTCATCGCCGTCCCCACGATGATCGTCGGCGTGTACGGGATGAACTTCGAGCACATGCCCGAGCTGAAATCGCCCTATGGATACCTCGCCGTCTGGGCCTTGATCACAGTTGTCTGCACGGCCGTCCACCGTGCCCCGCGCCGCAACAGCTGGCTGTAGACACCTCGCACGGGCGGTGGATGCCTCTGCGGTCCCTGTGCCGAGAACGGCGGCACTGAACCCGTGACCGCTGCACGGAAACCCGAAGATGACGGGCCCTGAGACAGCTCGGACAGCACCGAATCCACCAGGCTTGACGCACGATCCGGGTCCCGGACCGTCCCGTCTCCATACGCGCCTGGCTTGGGCGGCGACTGCTGGGCAGTAACCGTCGTCACCGGGGTTTACGGGGTGGGGTTGGGCCATGTGCGCGTCTCGTCTGGCCGGTGCGGCCGATCACCATGAACCTGATTGCGGTGCCCTGCGACCGCAGGGACACGTGTGTCTGGAAAGGACGCAGATGTCTGAACGCAACACGGTCATGCGCAGTCTGCACGATCTCGGCCTGGCGGCCTGGTTCGGAGGCTCTCTCATGGGCGCCGTCGGATTGAACAAAGCGGCGCGCACCGCCGTCAAGGAGCCGGCCCTCGCCTCCCGGATCGCCAGCATCGGCTGGGCCGCCTGGACACCGGTGAACGCGGCCGCGATCGGCGCCCATCTGGTGGGCGGCGCCGCCCTGCTGGGCGCCAACAGCGCCCGGGTGGCCCACCAAAGCGGCGTCGGCGCCTCCACCATCGCCAAGACGGTCCTCACCGGAGCCGCGCTCGCCGCCACAGCCTACAGCCGAGCCCTGGGCAAGAAGATCGAACTCGCCTCGTCCCCCGACTCCGAGGATCAAGAGGCGGCCGCCGACCACCCCGTGGAACTGGAGCAGGCACAGCGCCACCTCGCGATGCTGCAGTGGGCCCTGCCGGCACTGACCGCCGGGATGCTGGTGCTCAACGCTTTGCACGGAGAGCAGCAGCGCCCTGAGCAGCAGAAGGCGGGGATGCTGCGCCGGGCCGCCTCGCCCCTGGCCATGGCCGGAGGAACCGGTCTGGCCGCCGTACGCCGTGCCAGCCACCACCACGCGCTGACCGGCCGCTGCTGAGCTCACCGGCCAGGCCCGGGGAAGCGCCGGCCTGACCCTTGGGCTGGTCACGCACCCCTGCACGCCAGCTACGAGCTGCCCGCGGGCCCGGGAAGGCCCAGTCCGCACCCGTACTCGACATCATTCACGCGAGGAGAGACACCATGGCCAGAGCCGCCACGACCAAGGTGACGCAGCCCGTCACGGACGACAGCATCAAGGTCCGCCAACTCAGCCACTACCAGTTCAGCTGGGTTGCCGGCGAGCCCGCTGCAAAAGGCACCCTCACCCTGCAACTCGTACTCGACGAAGGCGCCTGGGAAGAGGTGCTGACCGTCGACATCGACGACGCCGACGTCCTCCAGGACCTCCTGCGCAACACGCCGACCGTGCACTACGACGTCAGCCGCCGCACCCTGATGTTCGGCGTCACCGCCGTCGGCAGCTGAAGGTAGTGACACCGCACCCGCCCTGACCAGTTAGCACCTCCCGCACACGGGGGAACCTCCTCAGACCGCCGGCCTCGTCCGCGACGCCGGCACTGCCGACACCGGCTCCGACGACCACGTCGCCGTCCTGCGCGCCGGGAGGCGTACGCGAACGATCAGGCGTCCCCCGGCCACCCTGATCGCGGTCACCGCGAAGCCGAACCGGTCCGAGGTGACGGTGCCGGCCCTGGCGACCGGACCGGACGAGCATCCGCTTCCCCGCGGGAAGGATCCGCGGTCGCGCGTATCGGCCTGGACCGCGCGCACGCTGGCCGCGGGGACTCCGTCGGCTGTCCGGCTCGCCGTCCTGTCTGACGGGCCACGCCTCCGCCCATCTGGACGGTGCCCTCCCCGATGATCTGCCGCCAGCCTGCCGCGACAGGCTGGCGGCCTGGTGACGGGTAGCCTCCGCCGCGCGGGCGGCCGACGTCCTCGTCCGGCAGCCGCAGACCGGTACCGATGCAAGGCCTTGTCACCGAGTTCCCCAGCCGCCGCGAAGGGAGAAGCGGCCCGCGGGGGCCCGGCAGGTCCAACGATGCACGGGTACGGCACGTCGCGGCACGCAAACACAACCCGTCCGGCGGGTCCTCCAGAGCGCCGGGCACATCCCGGACGGGCCGTGGCCGATCGGCCGGTCAGGCCGGGGCGGTGCGGATGTGTCCGCTGAGGGTGCCCTGGACCATCACCTGGCCGGGCAGGAACGCGGGCGCGGTGACCAGCGGGTCGTGGGGCGGGGCCAGGGCGATCGGCCGGGAGGAGAGCGTGTGTCCGTCGGCGGGGGCGATGACGGTAGGCGTTTCCCCGTGATCGTGGACACCCTGATCCTGGACGCTTGAGTTCAGGGCCGATGCCGTCGCGCGCGGATGCCTGCTGCTTCTGCTGCTCCTCGGCTATGCGCTTGGCTTCGGCGATCTCCACCTCGCGCTTCTGCTGGACGTTGGTCCAGGCCTGGGACGCGGCGCTTCACCCGCGTCGTTCGGCTTCGGTGATGCGGAAGCGGTAGGACTCGGTACCGGTCTGGATAAGGGTGCAGCGGAAGTTGATTCGGTCGGCGATGCCCGCGCAGAGCCGCGGGTCGCCGAAGGGCTTGTCCCACTCGGCGAACGGGGAGTTCGTAGCCACGGCAGTCGCCTTGGATTCCTCGCGCTCGGTGAAAATCTGGAACAGGAGCTTGGCGCCCTTAGATACCCGAACTCGTCCAGGCAGAGAAGATCGACCTTGTTGTAACGGGCGATCACCGACGACAGACGGCGGCCCGCCTCCGCCTCGGCCAGCTCGTTCACCAGCGCGGAGGTGCTGGTGTAGCGGACGGACGGACAGACCGGCCTCGGCGATCGCCGTACCGACCCCGATCAGCAAGTGGGACTTGCCGGTGCCCGAGTCCCCGATCAGGACGAGCGGGCGGCCCTGCTGGACCCAGGACGGGGACTTGAGATCGGCGACGACCTCGGGGCTGACGTTGCGGTTCTTCTCGTAGTCGAAGTCTTCGAGCCGCTTGGGGCGGGGGAACCGGGCGCCGCGGACGAGCCGCTGCTGGCGCCGGACATCCCGGTCGGCGATCTCGACCTGGAGCAGGTCCAAGGAGAACTGCTTGTAGGTGGCCTGCTCCCGGCGGGCAGCGGTGGCGAGCTCCACGAACCGTTCCCGGAAGGCCGGCAGCCGCAGATCCCGGCAGGCCTCGTCGATCAGCGCGTCCTCGGGATCGCCCTGGTCAGTACCGGTATCCGTTGTTCCCCGAGGAGTTCGAGCAGTCGGCGGGTTTCGTGGCCGTGTCCGTGGAACACCGCGTCGTCCTGCTCGGTGAACGGCAGGAGCTCGCGAAAGGGACTGTCGGCCAGTAATCGGGAGCGCAACTGCGGCCATTTCACGTCAGCTGCCACCAGCCCAGGGTCATTGCATGATCGAGATCTGTCCGGGTTCGTCAGGTGAGGCCGAGGGCCTGTAGGGGCCGGTGGTAGTCGCGGCCGGTATGGCGG
>NZ_JBHXQN010000062.1:0-35325 GCF_042717785.1 Streptomyces sp. NPDC058619 | reverse complement strand
GCTACAGACCCTCCTCGCGACATGGACCGGCGTCTGCCCCACCTGCCACCGCGACATACCCACACCAGCCCCAACCTGACCAAGCCCTACTAGGGGCCGCAGCGGCCCCATCGGGGCGGCATGAGGACGCGCCCCTTGGTTCTGACGCACCGTCGGATTCCGGGCACTCCCGGGCACCTGGCGGTGCGCAAGATGGGGGAATCCACGGGGTGACCTGGGGCTACTCCGGGCACACCAAGTGTGGTGACATCCCGAGGGATTGCTGTGAAAACGCAGGTCAGACGTGCTCCCTTACTGCCGCTCAACCCCTTCCTCTGGTACGTCACCCCCGGCCCCCGCGCCTTCGACGTCCAGCCCGTCCTCTACGACCTCACCCCCTTCGCCGCCCTCCTCAACGACGGTCGCCCGCACCGGATCGAGGTGACCGTCGCCGGCGTCCCGGCCGGCCAGAGCGGCTGGAGCACTCCGGCCAACCTGCTGCTGTGGCAGGACGAGGCACGGGCGGTCGTCACCGGCGCCCTGACCCGGCACGAACAGGGCGGGCCGGCCGGACACTCCCGCTGGACACCCGCCGCACCCGGCTCCGCACACCGCCTCGACACCGAGGGCGGCCACCGGCTCACCGTCGCCGGGTACCTGGACACCTCGCACGGCCGGGTCACCACCACCGTCACCCGCGCGGTCCGCAACACCTCCGTCCACCGCTGGACCGACGGCGAGAACCTCGACGCCCTGACCGCCCGGTGGACCGACGAGGAGAACGTGACCCGCGGCGCCGCCACGACCCGCACCGTGCGCACGTACACGATGGACGGCGAGACCACCCTCGGCGCCGGCGACCGGCTGCGCACCGTCCTGTCCCTCGGGGACCGGGCGGACACCACGACCCGGCGCGGCGGCCGGACCGTCGAGGCCTCCCGGCTCGACGACCGCTACACGGGCGACGCCACGTACACGGCCAACGTCCCGCGCGACCAGCGGCACGCCGTCGCCACCACCACCGCCCGCACCCGGTCGTACGGGCCTCAGGCACCCGGCGGATGCTACGACCGCACGCTGACCGCGGTGCAGGGCACCCTCACGGTGGACCGCCTCCGCTGCTGACGGACCGGGCGCCTACGATGACCGGCCATGGAGACGAGTGAGGCCGGCAGACAGCTGATCGACGGCCGGTTCGAACTGATCAAGCCCCTGGGCGCGGGCGGCATGGGCACGGTGTGGCGCGCCCGCGACATCGCCCTGCACCGCGACGTCGCGTTGAAGGAGGTGCGCCCGCCGGACCCGGCCACCGCGGCCGCCCAGCCCGGTCTCGCCGACCAGCTGCGCGAACGGGCCGTCCGCGAGGCTCGCGCCCTGGCTCGCCTCGCCCATCCGAACGTGGTGACGATCCACCACATCGTGGAGCCCGCGCCGGGCGCGGAGGGCCACCCGTGGATCGTGATGGAGATGGTGCGGGGCGGTTCGCTGTACGACCGGCTGGAGTCCGGCCCCCTGCCGGTCCCGGAGGTGATCCGGCTCGGCCTCGACGTCCTGTCCGCGCTGCGCGCCGCGCACGCCGAGGGCGTCCTCCACCGTGATGTGAAACCGGCCAATGTGCTGTTGCGTCCCGACGGCGCCGCGGTGCTCACCGACTTCGGCATCGCCGCCCTGCACGATTCGACGGGCCTGACCTCGACCGGGGTGCTGATCGGGTCGCCCGAGTACATCGCGCCCGAGCGGGTGCGCGGCGCCGAGGGGCTGGCCGCCTCCGACCTGTGGTCGCTCGGCATGATGCTGTACGTCGCCGCGGAGGGCGTCCACCCGCTGCGCCGGGCCTCCAGCCTGGCCACCGTCGTCGCCGTGCTCGACGAGCCGCTGCCCGCGCCCGTACGGTCCGGCCCGCTGGGGCCCGTACTGGAACGGCTGCTCGTACGGGACCCGGCCGAGCGCCCCGACGCGGCGCTCCTGGAACAACTGCTCCGCAGCGCGAGCGCCGCTCTCGAGGGTCCGGCGGCCGGATTCGGCCCGCCCCCGCCGGCCGGGCCGCCCGCGGTACCCGCCACCGCGTCATCGGCGCCCGCCGGGCCCGCCGCCGCGCCCTACGGTCCGTACGGGCCGTCGGCTCATCAGGCCCACACGCCGCTGGCGTTCCGTCCCGGTGGCGGCTCCCCGTACGATGCCGCCGCGCCGCTCCCGACCGCCCGCAGCCCGCGCCGCCGGACGGCCCTGATCGCCGCGGTCCTGACCGTGGCCCTGACGGGCGGGGTCGTCGGGCTCGTGCAGTGGCTGCCCGCCGGGGGCGAGCGGTCCGGCGGGGACGCGAAGGGCGCCACCACCGCCACCAGCGGCCCCGGCACCCCGGCCGCGAAGACGCCCGTCCCGCAGGCGAGCCTCCCCCAGAGCGCCACCGGCGGCGGCCGGCAGGGCGGTTCCGCGGCCCCGCCCCAGGGCGGGCTGCTCACCCCGGCGGGCGTCCGGACGGCGCTGGAGGCGTTCAAACAGCAGGCCGGCACCACGGTGTTCGTGGACCTGTTGGTCTACGACGGGTACGTCCTCGCCTCGATCCCCACCGCCCCCGGCGCCAAGACGGTCGACGCCTGGCAGTACCGCGACGGGGCCGCCAAGCGCACCGGCCCCAAGGGCACCGTCGCCGACAAGCCGCTGATCGACATGTCCACGGTCTCCTGGGACGCCCTCCCCGGCCTGCTGGAGCGGTCCCAGAAGGAGCTCGGGGTGTCCGCTCCGACGTCGCGGTACGTCATCGTCGACGCCTGGATGATGGACGACCTCCCGTGCATGAGGCCGTACCTGAGCGACGAGTACGGCCAGGGCGGATACGTCCTCGCCGGGATCGACGGCAAGGTGAGGAAGGTCCAGCGCTCCTGACCGCCGCGCCGGCCCGCGGTGTTCCGCGGGCCGGTATCCGCTTTCTAGTAGGGGCCGTTCACGTTGTCGATCGAGCCGTAGCGCTTGGCCGCGTAGTTGCAGGCGGCGGTGATGTTGGCGACAGGGTCGTACGAGTCCAGGGAAGTGCCCGGCACGTGGTAGGCCCGGAAGGTCGGGTCGATGACCTGGAGCAGGCCCTTGGAGGGGATGCCGGCCGCGGCGTTGGAGTCCCAGTTGTTGATGGCCAGCGGATTGCCGGAGGATTCCCGCATGATGTTGCGGTGAATTCCGTTGTAGGTTCCGGGAATGCCGTGCTTCGCCATGACGTCGAGCGACTCGCGGATCCATCCGTCCAGGTTGTTCGTGTACGCCGTGGCCGCCGTGGTGGTGGCGGCCTTCTTCGCGGTAGTGCCGAGCGTCAGTTTCAGGCCCGGGCGGATGGTCGCCGGGTTGTCGCCGATGGTGCTCCGGTTCGCGGCGTAGAGCTGTTCCCAGCCGCCGGTGAGGGAGTGCTTCGCAGCGATCTGCGACAGGGTGTCGCCGGCGACGACCGCGTAGGTCGTGGGTGCGGCGGCCTCGGCCGCTCCGGCGCTGGTCGCGCCGACCAGGGGGAGGGCGAGGGCCAGCCCGCCGATGCCGGCGAGGGCCAGCTTGCGGGTGATCGGGTTCTGCTTCGGCCGGCGGTGCTTACCCTGTGCGGGCATGGCGGAATTCCTCACGTGGGGGGACGGGAGATCCCCGGCGGCGGCCGGATTCGGCTGTCGGCCGCTGGGAACGAGGTGACCGTAGGCGAGTTCGCCGGGCGGGAACAAGACGCGAATTCCGCCCGGAGATCGACTTCCCGCATTCCACCCGCAAAATGACCATGGAAAGCCCATCGCGCAATTGCCGATTCCCTTTCCGGGGAAAGGGAATCGGCCGCTCGCGCGGAAATGATGTTGAATGCGTCCGAGTGACTGACGTCACGGTTTGAGAGCCGGTAGCCCAATTCGGGCAAGTCGCCGCTCCATATGCCTCATTCGGGCGACTCGTACGTTGGTTGCGAATCGCCCATTGGGGACTCTTTCCGGCGCTTCGCGGTCAGTCGAGGACGGCCCGCAGCGTGCCGACCCCCCCCGGCGGCCGCCGTCCGGCCCGCCCCGCCCCGCCCGCCGCCCCGCTCCCCGGCCCGCCCCCGCCCGTCAGAGCTCCGCCAGCCGCTCCGCGACCGCCGCCACCGCCCCGCGGAGACCGGCAGCAGCAGGGGGAGCCGTACGCCGGCGGTCGGGACGCGGCCCTGCGCGTGCAGCCCGCCCTTGACCACCGCGGGAGCGCCGCGGGACCCCGGCGCGCACCAGGACCCGGACCCGGGGCAGGAACACGCCCGGGCCGACGTTCTGCGCGCGTATGCGCAGGACCCCTGGATCACGGCCGTCCCCGGGACCCTCTGACACGCCGTGACCGTACGGGCCTGCCAGGCGGCCGGATTCACCCCGCGCGTCCGCCACCGGGTCGACGAGTTCGCCACCGTGCCCGCCCCGGTCGCGGCCGGGCAGGGCGTGGCCGTCGTGCCCCAACTCGGAGTCGCCGCACCCCCCGACCCCGCCGTCCGCCTGAACCGGCTGTCCGTGGAACGCCGTACCCGGGTCGCCTTCCGCGGCGTACCCGGCGGTGGCCGCCTTCACCGCCGCGCTGCGGGAGTCCGTACCGCCGGACCTGGCCGGTTCGCGCGCCGCGCGGTGAGACGGCTCCCGCCCGGTGGGGCGCCCGTGTACGTTCGGACGGCAGCCGAATGAGAGTGGGGTAGCACGTGACGCATCGCGTACGAGGGGTCATCGCCCGGAGCAAGGGCGCACCGGTGGAGACGGCGACGATCCTCGTCCCCGACCCGGGACCCGGCGAAGCGCTGGTCCGGGTCCAGGCCTGTGGGGTCTGCCACACCGACCTGCACTACCGGGAGGGCGGAATCAACGACGAGTTCCCCTTCCTGCTCGGCCACGAGGCCGCGGGCGTGGTCGAGTCGGTGGGCCCCGACGTCAGCTCGGTGGCGCCCGGGGACTTCGTCGTCCTCAACTGGCGCGCGGTGTGCGGGACCTGCCGCGCGTGCCGGCGCGGACGGCCCTGGTACTGCTTCGCCACCCACAACGCGACCCAGCGCATGACCCTGGAGGACGGCACCCCGCTGTCCCCGGCGCTCGGCATCGGCTCCTTCGCCGAGAAGACCCTGGTCGCGGCCGGGCAGTGCACCAAGGTGGACCCGGCCGCCTCGCCCGCGGCCGCCGGACTCCTGGGCTGCGGCGTGATGGCCGGCCTCGGCGCCGCCCTGAACACCGGCGGCGTCGGGCGGGGCGACTCCGTCGCCGTCATCGGCTGTGGGGGAGTGGGCAACGCCGCCGTGGCGGGCGCCCGCCTCGCCGGCGCTTCCAAGATCATCGCGGTGGACCTGGACGACCGGAAGCTGGAGTGGGCCCGCGGTCTGGGCGCCACGCACACCGTCAACGGCGGCGCCGAGGACGTGGTCAAGGCGATCCAGGCCCTGACCGACGGGAACGGCGCCGACGTGGTCATCGACGCGGTCGGCCGCCCGGAGACCTACCGGCAGGCGTTCTACGCCCGCGACCTGGCCGGGACCGTGGTCCTGGTCGGCGTCCCGACCCCGGAGATGAAGCTCGAACTGCCCCTCCTGGACGTCTTCGGCCGCGGCGGCGCCCTGAAGTCCTCCTGGTACGGGGACTGCCTGCCCGAGCGGGACTTCCCGGTGCTCGTCGACCTGTACCTTCAAGGCCGCCTGGACCTGGACGCCTTCGTGTCGGAGACGATCGCGCTCGACGGCGTGGAGGACGCGTTCGCCCGGATGGAGCGGGGCGAGGTGCTCCGCTCGGTGGTCGAGTTCCCGTGAGCCCGTGAGCCCGTGAGCCCGTGAGCCCCGGCGGCCCGTAAGCCCGTAAGCCCGTAAGCCCGTAAGCCCCGGCGGCCCGCCGGGCCCCGTACCGGGAACGGTGCCCGTACTAGACTCGGCCGGACCGCCACACCCGTGCCCCCGCCGCGACCCGGCGGGGGCACGGGGCTTCGCACCTCGTACCCCAGGGGGCCGTCCGTGACCGCAGAGCACAGCTACCGCCAGCCCGGAACGGTCCTCACCGACCACCGGTTCACCGTCCCCCTGGACCACGCGCACCCGGACGGCGAGCAGATCGAGCTCTACGCCCGCGAGGTCGTCGCCGCCGGCAAGGCCCCGCAGACACTGCCGTGGCTGCTGTACCTGGAGGGCGGCCCCGGCTTCGGCGCGCGGCGGTTCGTCGGACGGCAGGCGTGGCTGGAGCGAGCCCTGACCGAGTTCCGCGTCCTGCTCCTCGACCAGCGCGGGACCGGCCGCTCCACCCCGGTCAACCGGCAGACCCTGCCGCTGCGCGGCGGACCTGCCCAACAGGCCGACTATCTGGCCCACTTCCGGTCCGACTCCATCGTGCGCGACGCCGAGGCCATCCGGCCCGGCCTGACCGGCGGCGCGCCCTGGACCGTCCTGGGGCAGAGCTTCGGCGGCTTCTGCGCCACCCACTACCTCACCGCCGCGCCCGAGGGACTGACCTCGGCCCTGATCACCGGCGGACTGCCGTCGCTGACCGCGACCGCCGAAGAGGTGTACGAGGCCGCGTTCCCCCGGATGGAACGCAAGACCGCGGCCCACTACGCCCGTTACCCCATGGACGTGGAGCGCGCCCGCCGGATCGCCGCCCACCTGACCGTCAGCCCGGCCGCACTCCCGGGCGGCCACCGGCTGACCCCCGAGGCCTTCCAGTCCCTCGGCATCCTCCTCGGCTCCGGCGACGGCAGCCACCAGCTGCACTACCTCCTGGAGGACGCCTTCGTCCCCACCCCCGGCGGACCGCAGCTCTCCGACGCGTTCCTGGAGGGCGTCCACGGCCTCCTCTCCTTCGCCGGGCACCCCCTGTACGCGCTGATCCACGAGTCGATCTACGCCCAGGACCCGGCCGTCCCCACCGCCTGGGCGGCCGACCGGGTGCGCGCCCGCCACCCGCGCTTCGACGCCGGCAAAACCCTCGCGGGACCGGAACCCCTGCTGTTCACCGCGGAGAACATCCACCCCTGGCACTTCACCACCGACCGCGCCCTCGTCCCGCTGCGCGAGACCGCCGAACTGCTGGCCGCCCGTACGGGCTGGACGCCGCTGTACGACGCGGCGCGGCTCGCCGCCAACGAGGTGCCGGTGGCCGCCGCCGTCTACCACGACGACCTGTACGTCGACACCGCGCACTCCCTGGAGACGGCCCGCGCGATCCGGGGGCTGCGGACCTGGGTGACGGACGAGTTCGAGCACGACGGCGTTCGCGCGGGCGGGTCCCGCGTCCTGGACCGGCTGCTGGCCCTGGTACGCGACGAGGCCTGAGCGGGGGCGACCCCGGAGCCGCCCGAAGCTCCGGCCGCGCCCGCCGACCCGTCGCGCCCGCTGCTCCGTCCGACCCGCCGCGCCCGCCGACCCGTCGCGCCCGCTGCTCCGTCCGACCCGCCGCGCCCGCCTCGCGGGGCCGAGCGCGGTCCCGTCAGCGCGGGGTCAGCCGGCGGGGACGGCCGAAGCGGACCGGAACCCCCTCGGAGTACAGGACGCTGTCCGGGGCGCCGGCCGGGGCGGACAGCCCCGCGGCGGCGACCAGGTCCTCCGTGCACTCCAGCAGCTCCGCGCGCCGCAGCGGCCAGCGCGGATGGGTGTTCGGCAGGTACAGCGGGCCGGTGTGGAAATCGTTGTGCAGGCCCCAGCGGGCCGTGACGAAGTGCTCCGCCGCGGTCGGCTCCTCGATCGGCCGGCCCATGCGGACGGAGATGCGCGAGCGGGCCCCCCGCGGGCCCGGCCACCTGCGCGTACCCGTGTACGTGAGGACGTCGCCGTCGCGCACGACGGACATCCGCGCCCACTGGTAGGGCAGCCGGAAGGCGGCACGGGCGATCACCACCGGCAGCAGCCGGGAGGCGTCCAGGGAGCGGAAGACGACGCCGCGGCGCCCCTGCGCGTCGACCGAGTACAACCGTACGTTCGTCTCCGGGAAGGAGCCGAAGTACGGCACGCCGGGCAGTCCCAGCCAGCCCACGCGGTGCATGCGGAAGGCGATGAGGCCCACGTAAGAGACCCCGTCGAGGGTGTCGGGGACCGTCCCGGCCGGCAGCAGGGGGGCCACCTCGGACGGGTCGACCGCCCAGTGCAGGAACGCCAGGTCGAGCCAGGACTGCGTCAGCAGGGGCCGCGCCGGCGAGACGGGCGGCTCCGCGCTCACGGGTTCGGGCGGATGCGGGTACGACACCCCGCCATTGTCACAGGCCGGCCCCCGCCCTGTCACAGGCCGGCCCCCGCCCCGAATCCGGGAGACCCGGCCTATGGCAGAGATCGGGAACAGATGACACGCTCGTGTCCTCGAATGCGCGAGCCTGGGGGGCGGACACGTGACGGAGCCGGGTATCGGCATGGGCTTGCGGGGCCGCAGCGGCATCCTCACCCTCGTCGGCGCGTGCCTCAAGGAGAGCCCGGCGGCCGAACGGCCCCTCACGATGCTGCTGGGACCGCCCGGCAGCGGCGCCAGCGAGGCGCACAGCGCCCTGATGGAGCACTTCGGGCCCGAGTACCCCTTCGCCTTCGTCAACTTCGGCGGCTCCCAGTCGCTCCTGCCCCGCTACGCCCTCGGCCTCCTCGCCCGCCAGCTCGAACGCAAACTGCCCCGCTACGGACGCTCCCGCTTCCCGCTGCTCAGCCTCGGCCTGCTCGCCTCCGACCAGGAACTGCGCATGCGCAACCTCGCCGAGGGCCGGCGCGCGGTCCAGCGGCAGCTCGACCAGTTCCAGCAGGACAACGAGGCCCGCCACGGCGACTACCTCGCCGCCTTCTTCGAAGTCGGCATGGGCGCCGTCGGCATGCCCGAAGGCGCCTCCACCGCCGCCCTCGCCCTCTTCCAGGACGCCCTGCGACGGGGCCGCCGCAGCATGCCAGGCCTGCTCCGGGGCCGGCCCGGCAGCCGGCTCACCACGGGCGCCCACTGGTACGGGGCGCACCCCGTGATCCGCAGCGGGGATCCCATGGAGGCCCTCGTCGAGCTCAACCTGTGGCGCCACGAGGGGGACGAGAACGAACAGGAGCGCCTCGACCTCGTGCTGTTCTCGGCGTTCCTGGAGGACCTCAGACGCAACACCGCCCGCAACTTCATGCCCCGCTCCTACCTGCTGCTCCTGGACAACTCCCACACGGAGTACGGCCGCCGCTTCCTGGACCTGCTCGTGCGCGCCCGGCACGACGAGACGGTCGTGGCCGGGCACGCCAGCGACCCCCTGACCATCGTCGCCAGCTCCAACCGCTGGCTGCCCCGCTGGGGCCCCGCCAGCGGGGACTCCTGGCCCTGGCAGCTGCGCGGCCCCGACCGGGCCTCCCTGACCGACTGGAACACCCACCGGCCCACCCGGGACAGCGAGGACACCTGGTGGTACCCGTTACGCCTGCGCGACCTCAACCTCGACGAGGTCCGCATCCGCATCGAGCTCCAGCTCGGCGGACACAGCGACCTCGCGCCGCTGACCCGCCTCACTCCCTTCGTGCACCGCCTCACCGGCGGCCTGCCGCGCGCCGTCCACCAGGTCCTGGAGACACTGCGCCAGTCCGGGCCGCCCCCGGATTCGGGCCCCCGGCAGGACCGCTGGCTGCGGGCCCTCCCCGACCGGCCGCTCAGCATCGGCGAGAGCACCGCCACCCTCGCCGACACCGCCCTCGGCCACCTCCTGCGCGACTTCGACGAGACCGGGCGCGCCGCCCTCGCCGAATGCGCCGCCGCCCGTGACTTCTCCGTCGGCACGCGGCTCCTCAGCCCCGGCGACGCCCTGTTCGGCGAGGTCCGGTCCCGCTGGCTGCTGTCCGGGCCGACCGCCGTCGTCCCCGTGCTCCACCCGTGGCTGCGCCGGCTGCTGCTCTGGAGGCTGGCCCGGCGCCCCGACGCGTGGGACACCGCGCACGAACTCCTCGCCGAGCACTACCGGGACGAGGGGCGGCCCGTCCAGGAGATGTACCACGAGCTCGCCCTCGGGCGGACCGACGCGGTCGCCGCCCACCTGACGCGGCGCTTCACCACGGTCCCGGCCCTGCAGTGGATCGCGGAGTTCAGCGCCGTCACCGCGGCCCCCAACCGCCTTCCCGCCGACGGCGGTCCGCTGGACCTCCTCGCCGGACTCGGCCCGCGGGCCGACGGGCGCGCCGGTGGGCGCGTCATGGACGTGGAGTCCGTCATCCACACGCTGGTCACCACCCGCTGGGTGTGGAGCGACCCGCTCGCCGACCCCGCCATGCGACTCAACGACATGATCGCCGACGGCTTCACCCAGCTGTCACAACTGCGGAGGAACGACATCGTGGCCCTCTTCAACGAGGCGGAGCGACACCGCCACTGGCGCGACCCCCAGACCGCCGGCGGAGAGGGCTGAGCCCGTGGCCAGACTCGAATGGCCGCTGCACGTCGTCCGCCGTGCCGTCCTCGCCCTGGCCGCCGCCGCCGTGCTCGCCACGGCCCTGTGGCTGGGCGCCGACTGGATCCAGGAACGCCGATCGACCTGCGCCGAGGGAGTCGTCGAGCGGGGCGAACGGGACGAGTGCGTCGGGGTGACCGACGGCCCCTACTCCTTCGCCCCCCACCTCGACGCGGTCGGGAAGAAGATCCGGGAGGAGAACGCCCGGGTCCTCGCCGGCGCGGACAAGGAGCCCTACGTCAGCGTCGCGTACCTGACCTCCCTCACCACCACCGCCGAGGACAGCAACTCCGCGGAGGGCGTCCGGCACGAACTGCAGGGCGCCCACCTCGCCCAGTACCGCCACAACCGCGGCGACCTGTCGGCCACACCCAAGATCCGCCTGCTGATCGCGAACCCGGGCAGCAAGTCGGTGCACTGGCGGCACACCGTCGACGAGCTGATCGCCCGCAAGGACTCCCCGGACCGGCTGGTCGCGGTCGCCGGACTGGGCCCCAGTACGGACGAGAACCTCGCCGCCATCAAGCGGCTCTCGGAGCACGGCATCGCCATGGTCGGGGCCACCATGACCGCCACCAACATCCAGAACATCAACGGATTCGTCCGGGTCGCGCCCACCAACGTCGACGAGGCGTACGCCGCCGCCGGCTTCATGAAGCGGCGCGGCATCGCCAGCGCCGTCGTCATCCAGGACGTGGCCCGGGGCAACCTGTACGCCTCCACCCTCGGCACGGCCTTCACCGAGGCGTTCGACGACGGCGGCGCGCACAAACTGGTGGCCGAGCGGATGACGTACGACTCCTCCGTGGGCAGTGCCTGGCAAAACGAACTCCGCTACATGTCCGGCCAGTTGTGTCTCCAGCGCCCCCAGGTCGTCTACTTCGCCGGCCGCGGCCAGCACCTCACCCACTTCCTCGACTACCTGTCCAACCGCAGCTGCACCGAGCAGAAGTTCACCGTCTTCGCCGGCGACGACACCACCAACCTGACCGCCGAGCAGCTCGCCCACGCCGCCGATACCGGGGTCGAGGTCCTCTACACCGGACTCTCCCACCCCGACATGTACCGCACGTCCCCGCAGTCGGTCTCCGCCCCCTCGGCGAAGAACTTCCAGGAGGGCGGACTGCTCGACCAGTGGTTCCCCCACGACCCGCGCCACGACGGCGGCGCGCTGATGGGCCACGACGCCGTGCTCACCGCCGCCCACGGCGTCCAGATGGCCGCGCGCTGGCAGGGCGACGTCTCGGGCGACGCGGTGGCCCGGATGTTCCACCAGATGGACGGCAACCAGCAGGTGGCGGGGGCGAGCGGCTTCATCTCCTTCCAGAACAACGGCAACCCGCGCAACAAGGCGGTACCGATCCTGCGGCTGGGCGCCACCGGCCGGTCCGAGATCATCGAGGTGTCCGCGGCGCAGGGCAAGCCCCCCGAACAGCAGTGACTACGGCGGCCGGCGGGGCCACCGGCCCACCACCACCCGCCCACCACCACCCGCCAATGTGCCGTTCCAGCGGAACTTGTGACGCGGATCTGTCCGGGCGGTGGGGGAACTGTGTGCACCCCCGCAGCGGTTGTACGTACGACGGGCGCCGGCACACCGCCGCCTCCCACCCGACGGGGCGGCCGGAGGCCGTCCCGTACCGAGCCGAACTGGAGCACGCGTGACCTCTTCCCACCTGCCCGCCCCGCACCCGGACCCGGCCGGCGGCCCCCGCACCGGCGGGGCCTTCGACGCCGTCCCCGCCCTCGACGGCGAACTGCGCTTCGACGAGGCCGCCCTCGACGCGGCGTCCACCGACTTCGGCGGCCTCGTCCGCCAGGCACCCGCCGCGGTCCTGCGGCCCGGCTCGGCGCAGGACGTCGCCGCGATGGTCCGCCACTGCCGCGAGCACGGACTGAAAGCGGCCGCCCGCGGCCAGGGACACTCCACCAACGGACAGGCCCAGGCGCCCTCCGGGCTCGTCATCGACCTCGGCACCCTGAATTCGGTGGAGATCCGCGACGACACCGCCGTGGTCCAGGGCGGAGCCCTGTGGAGCACCCTGGTCCGCACCGCGCTGACCGCGGACCTCACCCCGCCGGCCTTCACCGACTACCTCGAACTGTCCATCGGCGGCACGCTGTCCGCCGGCGGCCTCGGCGGGCAGATCGGCCGCTACGGCACCCAGGCCGACAACGTCCTCGAACTCCAGGTCGTCACCGGGGAGGGCGAACTGACGACGTGTTCGCCCACCGTGCGCCCCGACCTCTTCCGGGCCGCCCTCGGCGGCCTCGGCCAGTGCGCCCTCATCACCCGCGCGACCATCCCGCTGGTCCCCGCACCCCGTGCCGTACGCCTCTACACGCTGGCCTGCCCGAGCGTCGACGCACTCACCGCACAGCAGGCCGTGCTCCTCGACGACGGCCGCTTCGACTACCTCGTCGGCCAGGCCGTGCCCACCCCGGACGGCTGGACCTACATGATCGAGGCGGCCGCCTACGACGCGACGCCCGCCGACGACGCCCGGCTCACCGACGACCTGGCCCACACCGGTCTCCAGGTGCAGGACATGGACTACTTCGACTTCCTCAACCGGATCGCCCCCCTGGTGGAGATGCTGAAGTCCGTCGGCGAGTGGAAGCGCCCCCACCCCTGGTTCGACAGCCTGCTCCCGGCATCCGCAGTGAACGCCGTCGTCAAGGAGACGCTCGCGAGCCTGGGACCGGGCTCGCTCGGCGCGAGCGCGGTCGTCCTCCTGTACCCCGTCCCGACCGCCATGTGCCGGACCCCCCTCCCGGCCATGCCGGACGAAGAGCTCGCCTACCTCTTCTCCCTCCTCAAGACCGCCTCACCCGGGGCGGATTCCCCCGGCGAGATGGTCGCCGCGAACCGCAGGCAGTACGACACCACCGTGGACGCGGGCGGCCGCTGGTACCCGATCGGGTCGGCGCCGCTCACGACCGAGGACTGGATACGCCACTTCGGTCCCTTCTGGGACGAGTTCAAGACCGCCCGCCACCGCTACGACCCCGACGGCACCCTCACCCCGGGCCAGCGCATCTTCTGACCCCACGCGCCACGCCCGCACCCCACCCGGGGGTGCGGGCGCGGCGCAGCGCGCGTCAGGCGTCCGCCACGGCTTCCAAGGGGCTCAAGGCGGCCGCGCGGCGGGCCGGGAGGGCGGCCGCGGCCACGCCGATCACGAGCGACCCCAGGCACACCAGGAGCAGTGTCCCCCAGGGCAGCGCCAGCGTGTACTGCTCGATCGCGCCGTTGGCGAGCGCGCCGACCGCCCAGGCCGCGAACAGCCCGCCCGCCAGGCCGAGGAGCGTGCCGAAACCGGCGACGGTCAGCGACGCCAGCCGCACCATGCGCCGGATCCCGGCGCGGTCCATGCGGATGGCGCGCAGCATGCCGATCTCGCGGGTGCGCTCGGACACCGACACGGCCACGGACGAGGACACGGGCGGACGACTCCTGTGCGGAGGGAGGGGACTGGACGGACGCAACGATAGGCCAGACTCCGGGCGTGCCGACCACGGCGTACGGCGGCCGCGCGTCGCACCCCGGCGCGCCACCGTCCGCCGCTCGTGCCCAGGTCAGCTGGCCGACCGGCCCCGGGCAGCCGGACCGACGGGCCCCGGGCAGCCGCCGGGAGCGGGGGCGCTCCGGCTTCCCGCGACCCCCTCGGCCGTGGTGCGGCGCACGGCTTCGATGGACAACCACGCGCTTCCCGATACCCGACCGATACAAAACCGCCCCCGCGCGGTGCGGGGGCGGGTGGGCGGGTGGTGCTCAGACCGGGTAGCCGGGGCCGTAGTGGGTACTGAGGCCGTCGCGGTAGGCCGGGTCGCCGAGGTGCAGGTGCCGGTCGAACTCGGGCGCGTTCTCGATCTGCACCCGCGACAGGCCCACGTAGACCCGCTGCTCGTCCAGCTCGATCCGGGTGATGGTCCCGGCCGGGAGCAGGACCTCCTTGCCGAAGATCCAGACTCCCGTGTCGACCACCAGGTAGGAGGAGTCCAGTTCGGCCGAGTGCTTGTCGACCTTGCCCACGGTGCCGTCGGTCGCCTCCACCGGCCAGCCGGCCAGGTCCACGCCCTCGATGAACTCCGGGGCCTGTCGGTGATTCCAGATGTCGTGACTGGTCATGGATTCCGAGTGCCCCCGGCCCGCCGCCTCAACCCCGCGCCGCGGTGATCGCCCCGGCGGGGTCCGTTCGTACGACGGCCTGGTCGCCGCGCGGACCGAACAGGTGGAGGATCTCCACCGTGCGCCTGTCCGCCGGGCCGAACCAGTGGGGCTCGCCGGTGTCGAAGTCGGCCGCCTCGCCGGGGCGGAGGACGAACTCCCGCTCCCCCAGGACGAGGCGCAGCTCTCCGGCGAGGACGTAGAGCCACTCGTGGCCTTCGTGGGTCACCAACTTCGGCTCGCGGGGCGCCAGTACCTGCTTGAACACCTGCACCCGGCCCGGGTACCGGGTCAGGGGGACGAGGATGCTCCCGTGCCCCTTGCGTACGGGTTCGAGGTGCACCCGGGGGTCGCCGCTGGCCGGTGCGGCCACCAGCTGGTCGAGTGCGACGCGGTACAGGCGCGCGAGCGGGATGAGGAGGTCCAGCGTCGGGCGGCGCTTGCCCGATTCGAGGCGGGACAGCGTGCTCACCGACATACCGGTCACGGCCGCCAGCGCTTCCAGAGTGAGCCCGCGGTCGCGGCGCAGGCCCCGCAGCCGGGGTCCGATCCCGTCGATCACCCGTATTACTTCGGCGTCCGAGGCGTCCGAGGCGTCGGCGGCGTCGGCGGCGCGGGCGGTGCCCTTGGCGGCCGGTGGAACTGTGGGGCATGTCGTGTCCCCGGGGTGCTTCTGCATGGGCCCAGTTTGCAGTCTTCGCAACTTTCATGGTCAACGGCCCCAGTCCCGACCGAGCATGACCGGGCACCCGCACCCGCACGTGAGAGGCCGACCGTGACCGCGACGACCCACCCCGTCCCCCTCCCCACCGAACCGAGCGCGCGCAGACGCTGGACGGTGCTCGCCGTCTGCTGCCTCAGCATGTTCCTGGTGGGCCTGGACACCACCATCGTCAACGTGGGCCTGCCCGCGATCGGGCAGGGCCTCCGGATCGGAACCCACGGCCTCGAATGGACCGTTGACGCGTACACCCTGGTCCTGGCCAGTCTCCTGATCTCGTCCGGCGCGCTGGCGGACCGGTTCGGACGACGGCGGATCTTCCAGCTGGGACTGGCGGTGTTCGGCGCGGCGTCACTGCTCTGCGCGCTCGCCCCCTCGGCCGGCGCGCTCATCGCGGCCCGTGCGGTCCAAGGCGTCGGCGCCTCGATGCTCAGCCCGGTCGCGCTGGCGATCGTGGTGAACACGATGCCCGACCCGCGGGAGCGGGCGCAGGCGATCGGCATCTGGGCGTCGGTCTTCGGGCTCAGCATGGCCGCGGGCCCCGTCACGGGCGGCGCCCTCGTGGCGGAGTTCGGCTGGCGGTCCCTGTTCTGGATCAACGCACCCGTCATCGCCGCCGCCCTCGTGCTCACCGCCGTCTTCGTGCCGGAGTCCCGGGCGCAGCGCGCGCGGCGGCCCGACCTGCCGGGCCAGGCCCTGCTCACCGTGGCCATGGTGGCCGCGGTCGGCGTCCTGATCGAGGGGCCGCGCATCGGCTGGACCTCACCGGCGGCATGGGGTGCGTACGGGGTCGCCCTGCTGGCGGCGGCCGCATTCGTACGGGTCGAGTGCCGCAGGCCCGAACCTCTGATGGATCCGCGTCTCTTCCTGCGTCCGGCCTTCAGCAGCGCCGTAGTAGGGGCGGTGCTGGTCTTCGCGGCCCTGAACGTGACGCTGCTCCTCACCACCCTGTACCTACAGCACACCCGGGGGTGGACGCCCCTGGTCGCGGGGGCGGCGACCCTGCCCATGGCTGTCGGGGCGGCCGTCTGCGCACCCCTGTCCGGGCGGCTGGTCGGCCGTGTCGGAGCACGGGTGCCGCTCGTCCTGGCGGGCGGCTTCACCACCGCCGGCGGGCTCTGCCTGGTCGGGCTCGACGAGCGGACCGGCGTGCCGCTGCTCCTGCTGGCCTACGGGCTCATCGGCACCGGGTTCGGCTTCGCCAACGCGCCGATCACCAACACGGCGGTGAGCGCGCTGCCGCCCGACCGGGCCGGGGTGGCCGGGGCGATCACGTCCACCGCGCGCCAGTTCGGCGCCGCGGTCGGCATCGCCGCCGCGGGGGGCCTCGTCGCGGGAACCACCCCGGCCGCTCTGGCGCACGCGTCCCGTCCGGGCTGGATCCTGGTGGCCGTCTGCGGGGTGGCTCTGCTGGCCGTGGCCGGCGCGTCGCGACCGCGGAAGGACACCGCCGGAGGGGACGGCGCGGGTGACGGTGCGGGTCGTGCGGGTGACGGCGCGGGCGATCGCGCCGGTGGGCTCGCGGGGCATCGCGCCGGCCGGCTCGCCGGTGGACCGGCGCGTCAGGCGAGGAAGCGGCGGCGGGCCAGGTCCGGGTAGTCGACGACCAGGCCGTCCGCATCGAACTGGACGTCGGCGGCGAAGTCCCCGGAGGCGTAGCGGATGAGGGCGCCGCCCGAGCCGGTGCGGCCGAGGTGTGCGTACGTCTGCAGGGACGGCCGGACGGCCAGGTCGGGCACGGAAACCCAGGCCATCAGGAATCCGTGCTCGCCGGCGTTCCGGTGCAGGGCGTGCCGGAGCACGGGCATGGAGTTGGTGAGGGGGCACAGGCCGAGGTCGCAGTCGAGCGCTCCCTCCAGGTCCGGCCGCGGGTGCCCGTCGACGGTCCACCCGCCGGCTGCCGAGCGCCGCAGGTCCAGCTCCCGTACCCGCCCGGCGTCCTCCACGCGCACGCCCAGGCGCCGGGTGACGTAGCCCTCGGCGGTCTCCAGCTCGTACGAGAGCCAGTACGGCTCCGGCTCCGTGCCGACGGCCCGGCCCCGGGCCATGAGCCGTCCGGGGCTCGGGGGGCTCGGGGGGCCGGCGCTCGCGGGGCCGGGGCCGGCTGGGCCGTGCGGACCTGCGGGGTCTGGGTCGATCTGTACCCAGGCGGTCTCCAGCCCCCCGCTCGCCGTCACTTGCCAGGTCGGTACGCGGTGTTCCATCACCCGGCCAACCTACGGGCAGGGACACCTGCCGACCGCGCTCCACACCGCCTCCCGTGCTGCGCGGGGCACGGGAAGAGGCGGTGCGGGGGCGACCGAAACGCGCGAAGGACTACCAGACCACCGACGTCGCCTCATCAAGAAGCGGGTCCTCGACCAGACCGAACGCGACGGGATCCTCCTGTTCCACGAGCGGTACGCCGGCCACCGTCCCCGCGGCCGGACAGGCCATCGCCGAACTCCGCGCCCGGGGCCACACCTTCGTGACGGTGTCCCAGCTCCTGGCCCCGGCCGCCCCCCCGGCACGGTCTACCGCCCCTGATCCGCCTCCGTACGGCGGTGCCCCGACCGGCGGGTGTCGCGGAGCCGGCTCGCCTGCGTCCATTCGGCGAACCACCAGGCGCCGGTGACCACGGCCGCCCACAGCAGCCCACTGAGCACGGCCGCCGACCAGGACGCGTCCTCGCCCCAGCGCTCTACACCTGTCAACACCATCCAGCTGATCACGAGGACAACAGCAGTACGCACACGTCGATGCCTGAACATGCGTCCCGCCTACCCCACACGCCCGCACTAAACGAAGCCGTGCCCGGCCGATGGGGAAAGGAGAAGAAGACGCTGCCGCCGCTCTGCATAGAGCCGGCGATACCGGCCAGGCGAACAGAGAAGCAACCCGGCAACGCGAACGGAGACACGACGATGGACTGGCGTCACCAGGCCGCCTGCCGACAGGCAGACCCGGACCTGTTCTTCCCCATCGGCACCAGCGGCCCGGCCTTGCTCCAGATCGAGGAGGCGAAGGCAGTATGCCGACGCTGCCCGGTCCTGAGCGAGTGCCTGCGGTGGGCCCTCGAAGGGGGCCAGGACATGGGCGTGTGTGGCGGTCTGACCGAAGACGAGCGGCGCGCTCTCAAGCGCCGGACGGCCAGAGAGACCCGAGCCCGCCTCGAAGCCTGATCGCACCGGCGTTGCCTCGCGACGAGCGGCCGGTGTGGAAGCACCGGCGCACTATCGCGGGCGGTTGCCCGCGGGCCTCACCACCGACGACTCGGTGGGCGTCCTGGTCTCCCGCGCGTCGCAGCAGATCTCGGAGCTGATCCGCGACGAGATGCAACTGGCCCGGGCGGAGATGACCCAGAAGGGCAAGCGCTTCGGCAAGGGCGGTGGCATGTTCGGCGCCGCCGGGCCGACCACCCTCCTGGCGCTCCAAGCCCTGGTGGCGACCTGCACGGCCGCCCTCGCTCTGGTACCGCCGGTGTGGGCCGGAGGCCTCGTCGTCACCGCGGTCCTGGGCCTCGTCGCAGCTGTCACCGCGCTGGCCGGGAAGAAGCAGATCGCCAAGGCCGGCACCCCCGCCCCCGAGCAGACCATCGACAACGTCAAGGCCGACCTGGCCGAGATCAAGGAGAAGGCACACACCGATGAACGACGACGCCCGAGCCGACATAGGCATCCCCACCCCCGGCACCACCCACCCCGGCGAACTGCGCGAGCAGGTCGCACGCACCCGTGACGAGCTCGGGCAGACGGTCGGGGCCCTCGCCGCCAAAGCCGACATCAAGGCCCAGGCGAAGGAGAAGACGGCCGCGGTGAAGGGACAGGCTGCGGAAAAGGTGGCCCTGGTCACCGACCAGATCCGCGTGAAGGCCGGCCAGGCCGCACAGTTGGCCAAGGCCAAGACGCCCGACCCCGTCCTGGAGAAGACCGCGCAGGCAGCGGCCCAGGTACGCGAGACCGCGTCCAAGGCGGGCCAGTACGCGGTGGACAACACCCCCGACCCCCTCCTCGAGAAGGCCGGCCAAGCGGCCACGGCCGCGCGTGCCAACCGGACGCCGCTCCTCGCGGTCGGCGCCGCCGTGATCGTGTTCCTGCTGGTGCGCCGCAGCCGCGGACGCCGCCGGTGAAGGCCTCCAAGATCGCGTACAGGCCCGTCGGACTGGCCCTGGGCGCCCTCAGCGGAATGATCGCGGGCGCCGCGTTCAAACAGGCGTGGAAGATCATCGAAGGCGAGGGTGATGCGCCCGACGCCACCGACGAGGACCGCCCCTGGCGGCAGATCCTGCTCGCCGCCGCCATCCAGGGCGCCATCTTCGCCGTGGTCAAGGCCTCGGTCGACCGCTCGGGCGCCGTCGCCGTACGGCGCCTGACGGGCACCTGGCCGGGCTGACCCACCGCGGTGCCGGCCCCGTCCCGCACGGGCGGGTACCGCCCGCCGCCGCTGCCCCGATGACACCGAATCCCCTCGTGGAGGAAGCCATGGCCGTACCGCACGGCCTCCACGCTGGACCCTGACCGGATTCCTTTCCGTACCCGGTGTGCCGCCCGTGGGGCGATGACCAGGGTCACCATCCCGCCGGTCAGGACGGTTTCCCGTACGGTCCTGAGCCCGGCGAGGTCGCTGTCGGGGTCCGCGACGATGCCGATGACACGCCCGCGGAGCTGCGCTTAGCCCCCCAGCTGGGAGAGGGCAGGGCTCGAACCCGGTTCGGCGCGCGGCGTGGTGGCGGCCGGCGCGGAAGGTCCGCGAGGCTCCCGCGTCGTTCTCCGACCACGTCAGCCAGCCCCGCCTCTTTACGAGCAGGCCGTCGAGGAGCCCGCCCTGACCGTCATCGCCAACATCGACCCGCGGCTCTGCGAAGTGCTACCGCAGGGCCGTCGAACCCGCCTGCTCGGTCGGCGAACTGGCCCGGCGCCCGGCAGCGCGCTGCGAGGCCCGATGGAGGGGCGACAGTCGACCGTGGGCTGAACCCGATGCCCCTTCGCCCGCCCGGCAGCCGCGGGACGGTCCGGGCACGGTTGGCGCTCCGCGCTGCGGGCAGGGGCAGGTCAGGACCGGCTCGCGGGCGGGTCGGCAACGGTCGGTTCACGACTGTCCGCCCTGGACCAGTATGGTGCTGTGTTCGCAGGTCGGGTTGACGTCGGGGAGGCGGCGAGGTGAGAGCGGCGCGGGCTTTGGCGCGATTGGACGAGGTCGAGCTGGGTGACCACGTCTGCTGGCGCATGGATCCGGCAGCCACGTTCGCCGACGCGCGGGGTTACGTCGCCGACGGCGCCCTCTACGGGGACAAGGTGGTGGTCATCGGGTCCCTCGGCACCACCGCGATCCGGCGGGACGGCGGCCACCCGGCCTCCGTGGTCCTCAATCTGCCGCACCCGGCGGGCACGGACGGCATGCTGGCCGCGGTCCGGCGGGAAGCCCGTACCGCGGTGCGCGAGGGCTTCAGGTCTGTACGGGTCCTCGCCGAGCGGACCCCGGCGGCGGCGCCCGGCGGCGCCGAGGAACTGCTGGCGCGAGAGCTGAAGCTCGACGAGTTCGCCTCGGAGAGCGGTGCGATCGTGGTGTGCGCGTTCAGGCCCACCCAGTGGGAGGCCTCCGCGCTGGAACAGGCGGCGTGTGTGCATCCGCACGAGACGGGAACGCGCGCCGCGCGTCCTGCTTTCCGGATGTTCAGCACGGGTACCAACAGGTGGAGCGTGGACGGAGTGGTGGACTCGGAGTGCGCGGCGGCGTTCAACGCCGTGGTCCGCGCCGCGATGCGGTGCACGCCCACGGTGCGACTGAGGTTCGACGCCCTTGAGATCATCGATGCGGCCGGCATGCACGCCCTGGTCGACGCGGCCCGTCACCTGCCGGACCGCCGGATCGTCGTGGAAGGCGCCAACGAGACCGTGCGGCTGTGCTGGGAACTGGCGGGATACGCGGCCGCGGGCGTGCCGGTGGTGATCGCGGCATGACCACGACCGTGCCTTCGAAGCCGACCGGCCCGGACGAGGCCGTCTTCCGCCACGAGCTCTATCCGTACCGGGGGGAGGCCCAGTTCCTGTCCGGGACACTGGACTTCATCCACGAGGCACTGGAAGCCGACGAGGCAGTGGTCGTGGCCGTCCCCTCGGACAAGACCTCGCTCCTGCGCGGCGAACTCGCCGACGAGCCGGCGGTCACCTTCGTCGACACCACGACGGCCGGCGCCAACCCCGGTCGGCACATCGCCGCCTGGTCGGCCTGGATGAACGAGCGCGGCGAAGAGGGCAGGACCGTGCGGGGCATCGGCGAAACCGCCTGGCGCCAGGCGCGCGACACGGCGCACCTCTCGGAACTGCGCTATCACGAATGGCTGTTGAACCGGGCCTTCGCGCGCAGCTCCACGCGGTCGATGCTGTGCCCGTACGACGCCGCCGACGAGGACGAGGACGCCCTGCGGGCGCTCTCCCGCTGTCACCCGCAGATCCGCCGCGACGGGCAGTACGCGCCCAACGAGGAGTACCTCACCGGCGAGGAGTACGCCTTCGACGCGCTGACCGCCCCCTGCGATCCGTTCCAGGAGCTGAGTTACGCACACGGCGACCTGGCCGCGATCCGCTCCAAGGTGTCCCAGTGCGCGTCCGACGCGGGTGTCCCCCCGGACCGACTGCCGAAGCTCGCCGTCGCCGTCACCGAGATCGCCACGAACAGCATCCGCCACGGCGGGGGCGGCGGGACCCTGCGCACCTGGGCCCAGGACGAGACGTTCCTCTGCGAGTTCCGGGACTCCGGCTACATCACCGACGTGCTGGCCGGCCGCAGCCGCCCCGAGCCGGGCCAGATCGGCGGCCGCGGCCTGTGGCTCGCCCACCAGCTCTGCGACCTCGTCGAGATCCGCTCCACCCGCGCGCTGGGAACCACGATCCGCCTGCACATGGACGCCCTGCGGCACCGGTAGGGACCAGCCGGGGCCCTCTTGTGGGCACGGGTGCCGCCGGAGGTCCGGCGCGTGGCGATCAGGAGTGGCACGGTGATCAGGTGTCCGCGTAGTGGGCGGTGGATCGCCGGCAGCGAGGACGCCCGGGCCGCGGAGCGGGTGCCGCTCGACCGGCTCCTGGCCGGGCTGCGCGCCCGGGCGGCCTCACCGCGCCTCTCGGCCCGCGCGCCCGCCCCGCCCCGCCCGCGCGACACTGGGGGAGTGACGGACAGTGGACGGCAGACGGAACGCCGCTTGGAGCGGGCCATCCTGGAGCTGCTGGAGCGCCGCGGCCCGACCGCGTCGATCTGCCCCTCCGACGCCGCGCGGGCCGTGTACGCCGGGGACGGCGACGGCTGGCGCGCGCTCATGGAACCGGCTCGCCGGGCGGCCCGGCGGCTGGTCGCGGCCGGCGAGGTGGAGATCACCCAGGCGGGCCGCCCCGTCGAGCCGGCGCGGGCCCGCGGTCCGATCCGCATCCGCCGCGCCCGCTGAACAGGCCCGGTACGAGATCACCCGGCGGGCATCACGTCCCGGCGGCGGGGTCGCCGTCCGGTCGGCGCGCGCCGTGACGGCCGACGGAGCCGACCACCTCGCGCACAGGTCCACGAGGGCGCTCGGCCCCGGCCGTCAGGAGGAGCGGCCCTTCTTGCGCAGGGCGCCCGGCTTGTGGACGGCGTTGCGTCCGGTCGCCCCGCTCTCCACCTCGTACTGCGGCTGCTCCTCCGAGGCGTCGACGGTCCGGCCCGCGACCCGCGTACGCTTCGTGACCTTCTTCTTCACCCGGCCCGTCACCTCCTGGCCGTGGCTCTTCCACGTGACCTCGTCACCCCGGCCGAGATCGTCCTTGCCGGCCCTCGCCATGACCGTCTCCCTTCTGTCGGGGCCGGCCGCCCCTCTCCGGCGGTACGGCCGTGCCTGGTTCGGCATCCGTGTCCCAGCTTCGGGCCCGCGGCCCGCACGCGCATCTTCCGGCCGGGCCGTGACACAGGCGTTCGAGCCGTACGGAACGGCCGCGTCAGCCCTCGCGGGCCCGGACCGGGTTGCTTGGATGGGGGCATGAGTCCAGTGCACTGGTTGTTCGGCGACCAGCTCGGCCCGCACTTCACCGCCACCGCCGCGGGCGGGACGCCGCGGAACACGCAATGGCTGCTCATCGAGTCGCGGGCCGTCTTCCGCCGCAGGCGGTTCCACCGGGCCAAGGCCCATCTGGTCCTCAGCGCCATGCGCCACCGGGCCGCCGACCTCGGCCGGAGCGCCCGGTACGTCGAGGCGGATACGTACCGGGAGGGCCTGGCGCGCGCCGTGGGCGACGCACCCGTCTCCGTGCACCACCCCACTTCCCGCGCGGCCCTCGCCCTGGTCACCTCGCTGCCGCAGGTCACGGTCCACCCGGCCCGCGGGTTCCTCGTCGGACACCGGGAATTCGCCGACTGGGCCGCCCGGCAGAAGGGCCGGCGGCTGCTCCAGGAGAACCTGTACGAGCACACCCGGCGCACCCACGACATCCTGATGGAGGGGGACCGGCCGGCGGGCGGCCGCTGGAACCTGGACCACGACAACCGTGAGCCCCCGCCCCGCGGCCGGGTCACGCTGGGTGCCCCGGCGCCGTTCCGGCCCCGGGAGGACGAGATCGACGAGGGCGTCCGGCGGGACCTGGACCGGTGGGAACGCGAGGAGGGCATCACGTTCGTGGGCCGTGACGGCCCGCGCCTGTTCCCCGCGAGCCGCCGCGAGGCACTGGCCGCGCTCGACCACTTCGTCACGCACCGCCTCGCCGGCTTCGGCGCGCACGAGGACGCCATGCTGGCCGGCGACCCCGTGATGAGCCACAGCCTGCTGTCCTCCTCCCTCAACCTCGGCCTCCTCGACCCGTGGGAGTGCGTGAGCCGGGCCGAGGGGGCCTGGCGGGCCGGGCTCGTGCCGCTCAACAGCGCCGAGGGGTTCGTCCGGCAGGTCTGCGGCTGGCGCGAGTACGTGTGGAACCTGTACTGGCACCTCGGCGAGGAGTACCGGCACCGGAACGACCTGCACCACACGGCGCCGCTGCCCGCGTGGTTCGCGGAGCTGGACGCGGACGCCCCCGGGGCCCGCTGCCTGTCCACCGTGCTGGCGCAGGTCCGGGACACGGGGTGGACGCACCACATCCCCCGGCTGATGGTCCTCGGCAGCCGTGCGTTGCAGCAGGGCTGGGACCCGGCGGAGGTGACGGACTGGTTCCACCGGTGCTTCGTCGACGGCTACGACTGGGTGATGCTGCCGAACGTGGTGGGCATGTCGCAGTACGCGGACGGCGGGCTGATGACCACCAAGCCCTACACCTCCGGCGGCGCCTACATCCACCGGATGAGCGACCTGTGCGGGGGCTGCCGCTACCGGCCCGGCGACCGTACGGGCGAGCGGGCCTGCCCGTACACCGTCGGCTACTGGTCCTTCCTGGAGCGGCACCGTGCCCGGCTGGAGGGCAACCCGCGCATGGCCCAGGCCGTACGGGGCCTGGACCGGCTGGGCGACCTGGCGCAGGTCGTCCGGGCCCACCGCGACGCGGGCGACACCCCGCCCTGAGGCACCGCCGGGGCGCGCCCCGGCGGCACCCCGGGCCGCCTACAGTGGAAGGTCACGCGGGGTGGCCCGTACCGGGCTCTTCCTGGCCCCCGGCCCCCAGACCCGACCCGGACCTCCAGCCCCCCGACCCCCGGCCCCCGGCCCGGCCCGCGCGAAGCCCTCGCGGGGCCGACCGCGAAAGATCCGCAGGAGACGCACATGGGCGCCGCCCAGCCGCACGCACCGGGCCCGGACGAACCCGCGGACGCCCTGTTCGGCCTGGAGGACCTCGACACCGGGCAGGAGCGCCCCACCCCGGGGGACGGCCGTCCGCTGTTCCGCGACACCCCGGCCGCGCGCCGGCTGCTGTCGGTGCGGCGGATCCACGCCGAGCCCGGTGCCGCCGCCTCCCCGCGCGGGCGGCAGATCCTCGCCCGCTTCCCCGGGGCCGAGGTCGTGCCGGTGGACTCGCACTGGGGGATCCCGGACCTCCACGGCAACGAGGGGAACGTCGACCGCTGGGTCCGCATCAAGAGCGAGGTCCTGGTCCTGGGGGAGCGGAAGACGCTCACCACCCGCCCCAACGGCCGCTCCGCGGACTGGATCGCCCCCGGGCACGCCAACGGCTGCGCCATGGCCTGCGCCTACTGCTACGTCCCGCGCCGCAAGGGCTTCGCCAACCCGATCACCGTGTTCACCAACATCGAGCGCATCACCGCCCACCTCTCCCGTCACGTCGCGCGCCTGGGCCCCAAGCCGGAGGCGAACCAGTGCGACCCGACCGCATGGGTCTACGACATCGGGGAGAACAGCGACTGCTCGGTGGACGCCCTGATCAGCGAGAACGTGGGCGACCTGATCCGCGCCTTCGCCCGCTGGCCGACCGCCAAGGCCTCCTTCGCCACCAAGTTCGTCAACCCGGACCTGCTGCTGTGCGATCCGCGCGGCCGCACCCGCGTACGGTTCTCCGTCATGCCGCAGGAGGACTCCAAACTGCTGGACATCCGCACGAGTCCGGTGGAGAGCCGGATCGCCGCCGCCGGGGACTTCCTGGAAGCGGGGTACGAGGTCCACTTCAACCTCTCGCCCGTGGTCATCCGGCCGGGCTGGGAGCGGGACTGGGCCGTCCTGCTGACCCGGATGGACGACGTCTTGCCACACGGGGTGAAGGAGCAGGCGGCAGCGGAGGTGATCATGCTGACGCACAACCAGGACCTCCACGAACTCAACCTCGGCTGGCACCCGCGCGCCGAGGACGCCCTGTGGCAGCCGGGTCTCCAGCAGCCCAAACGCTCCGAGAACGGCAGTACGAACGTCCGCTACCGCGACGGTGTGAAGGCCGGGGCGGTCGAGACGATGCGCACGCTCGTCGCCACCCACGCGCCGTGGCTGCGCATCCGGTACGCCTTCTGAGGGCATGTCCCGTACGGTCCCGTACGGTCGCCGCGTACCGCCGTCCGTCACCGCCCGGGGTCCGCCCCGGCGGTATCGACGATGCTGCGGGTGGCGGAGCGCAGCGCGAAGGCCATCACCACTTCGAACACCCCCAGCAGGACGAGCCAGAGTCCCAGCAGGCGGGTCAGGGCGACCGCGGAGTCCACCGGGAAGCAGAGCACCACGATCCCGGCGACGGTGCCGAGGGCGCCCAGGGCGAAGAGGAGGCCACGGTGCAGGAGCGCCCGGTCGGCGATCGCCACGTACGCCGTGAGCACTCCGGTCAACAGCCAGAACACGCCGACGATCAGGGACAGGGCGCCGATCGTCTGCATCGGGTGCCGCAGCACCAGGACGCCCGCCAGGAACGCCAGCACGGCGATGAGGACGCCCGCCAGCCTGCTGCCGCCCCCGTCGCTGCTGTGCGAGAAGGCCGTGACGAAGCGGAAGCCGCCGGCCACCAGCAGCTGCAGCCCGATGATGACGGCAAGGACGTGCAGCGTCTCATCGGGCCAGACGAGTACGAGGATGCCCGGGATCAGGGTTGCCAGGGCGAAGCCGAGCGCCCAGTGCCACGATCCTCCGAGCCGCTTGAGGACGTCCTCGGGATCGCTCTGCGGATCCCGCGAACCCTGTGGACCCTGCGGTACCGCATCGGGGCTGACGGTCATCACGCCTCCCGGGCCGGCCGGACGGCCCCCCTGCCTGACGGACCCATTTTAGGCCGCAGGGGTGCGGCTCGCCGCTCCGGCCGGGTGTGCGGCCACCCGCGGCGCGGAACCCGCGGTGGGCGGGGCGGGGCGGGGCGGGGGGCGGGGCTGGGGCCGGCCTCCCGGTCACTGCTGTGGCTGGGTGGCGATCTGGATCAGATTGCCGCAGGTGTCGTCGAAGACGGCCGTGGTGACGACGCCCATGTCCAGGGGCTCCTGGGTGAAGCGGACGCCGAGGGCGCGCAGGCGCTCGTACTCCGCGTGCACGTCGTCGACGGCGAACTGGGCGAGCGGGATGCCGTCCTTGACGAGCGTGTCGCGGTACGGCCCGACGGCCGGGTGGCCGGAGGGCTCCAGGAGGAGCTGGGTGCCGCCGGGGTCGTCCGGCGAGACGACCGTCAGCCAGCGGGCCGTCTCGCCCACCGGAACGTCGTACTTCTTCACGAATCCGAGGATCTCGGTGTAGAAGCGCAGGGCCTCGGCCTGGTCGTCGACGAAGACGCTGGTCAGATGGATCTTCACGGGATGCTCTCCTCCGGGTCGGGCGGGACGGGCACGGGCCACCGCTCGGCGATCTGCCGCAACGGGGCCGTGTTCAGGTCGTGGAACTTGTAACGGCCCTCCCGCCTGGTCTCGACGAGCCCGGCGGCCTCCAGCACGGCGAGGTGCTGGGAGACCGCCTGGCGCGAGATGCCGAGCTGGTGCTTCATGCTCAGGCGCGCGCAGATCTCGAACAGCGTCTGTCCGGACCTTTCCGTGAGCTCGTCGAGGATGGTGCGGCGGGTCGGGTCGGCCAAGGCTTTGAAGAGGTCGTCGGCCACGCCCGCAGGATAGGCAACCACAGACTTGCCTATCAAGTCGAGGCGACGCGTTCGGGGTGCCCACGCCCGGTATCCGCCTTCGTCCCGGGGCCGCGTACGCCCCACGCCCCGGGTCCGCCTGCGCCCACGCCCCGTGTCCGGTCGCCGTGGCGGGAGCCGACGCGGCCCCGCCACGGCCGGAGGTCACCGCGACGACGGCTCCGGGGCCCCCGCCCGGCGCCTGCGCACGAGGCCGACGGCCCCGTCGAGCACGAGGAAGGCGAGCAGCGTGATCCCCAGGACCGGCAGTGCCCAGCCCAGCGCCACCACGGCCGGTAGCCCGACCACGAGAGCCGGCAGGGGCAGAGCGCGCCAGGCGCCGCGGGCCGGGGCCTTGCCCAGGGCGGCCTTGCAGTCCCCACGGGTGGGACGGCGCTGCCACCACATCCGGTAGCCCCACAGGGTCACCAGGACCAGGCCGAGTGCGACGACGGCCAGCGCGATCTGGTTGGCCACCCCGAAGAGCACGCCCATGTGGCCCTGGACGCCGAGTTTGCTGAGCTTGGCCGCCAGCGGGTAGTCCGCCCACCGGGCGTGCGAGACGACCCCGCTCGTGCCGGTGTCCACGGCGACCCGGTCGTAGTGGACCGGCCAGACGTTGTCGGTCTGCGCCACGGCCCAGGCGCTGGAGGCGTCGGCAGGGGGCGTCACCTCGACGGTGCCCCCCAGCCCCGCCCCGCGGGCAGCGGCCAGCGCCGCGTCGAAGGCGGCCGGATCGGCGTCGGCGCTCTTCCCGCTGCCGCCGTGGCCCGCGTGCTCCCCGCCCTCCTCGCCGGCCGGCGGCGGCTGCGCGCCGGGCAGCAGCGTGTCGAGCTCCGGCGCGCGGCCCTGGATCGCGTCCAGCAGCTGCCCGAAGCGCTCGCCGGCGTAGTGCGACCAGGTCAGGCCGGTGGCGCTGAGGAAGAACAGGCCGAGCGCGAGCCACACGCCCGTCGCCGCGTGGAGGCTGCGGGTCCGCCGCACGCCCTTCGCGGCCCGGTCGGGCAGCAGGACTCCGCGGGCCGACCGGGCGCGCTGCCCGCGGCTGCGGCCGATCCACAGCACCAGACCGCCCGCGACGACCACCCAGAGCCAGCTCGCGGCGACCTCGGAGTAGAGACGCCCGGTCTCGCCCAGGTGGAGGTTCCGGTGCAGGTCGTCCAGCCAGGTGGTCAGCGGAGTCGATCCGTACCAGGTGGTGAGCTCGCCCCGCACCTGCGCGGTGTACGGGTCGACGAACACGGTGCGCTGCCTCTCGCCCAACTCGGGTACGGACAGCACCACCCGGGTGGTGTCCTGCGGCTGCGCAGGTGTGGTGACCGAGGCGAGGGAGCCCTCCGGGTGCGCGGACCGTGCAGCGGCTATCTGCTCCGCCAGCGGACGCGCGCGGTCGCCGACCCGCTCCACGCGCAGCTGGTCGCCGTACACGAGCTGGTCGAGCTGAGGCGTGAAGGTGTAGATCAGCCCGGTGAGGGCCGCGACGAGGAGGAACGGGGCGACGAACACCCCGGCGTAGAAGTGCATCCGCAGCAGCAGGGTGCGCGCACCCCGCCACGAGCGTCCGGAGGGTTCCTCCGGTGCCGCGCTGCTGCCGGCCGACCCCTGCGTGTCGTGACCGATGGCTGAAGACATGCGTGTTCCCCAATCGGTACGCGCGTTCTGCCCGTGCGCGTACGGCGAAGCCGATAGGTGGTGTGCGCCGGAGGCGGGCGCCGTAACCGGGTGCCGCGCCCGGTACATCGGCTGTCGAACATGCAGGTCACCTGCCCCTTCAGCTCCAACACGGCCCCTCCTCCTGGTGCGTGCGCCCGAGGGACCGCCTGTCGGCTCCTGATCACCTCTCCCATGTAGTCGGACGGGAACCCCATCTGGTTTCCGCCAGTTCTCGATCACGGAGCGGGACCGGCCCCGTACGGTCGGTGGCCGGGGCTGGGCGTCCGAAATCGCGGCGTCCTCGTCCGCGCGAAAGCGGAGCGGGGGCGGTACGGCCCCCACTCCTCGCGCATGACGGCGACCGCGGCGAAGGTGTGGTCGTCGTCGAGCAGCCGCAGCGCCGCCGCGTTCCAGGGGCGGCGACGGCTGTGGAACTCCATTAGCAGACTGCCGACTCACGCCGGAAGGGGCATCCGGCCGATCCAGTGCGCCCGTTCGGAGCGGCCCGCCCGTGCCGGTGCGGCTACTTCGCGCAGGTGAAGGTCACCTGCGCGCTCCGCGCGGTCATCTTCTGGTCCGGCAGGTGCAGGGTGACGAAGGTGCTCACCGTAGAGGCGTTCGCCTGGCCCGACACCTGCACCACGTGCAGCAGCGCTCGCGTACTCGTTCCCTTGCCGAAGTCCGCGGTGCCCGGGGAGACCGGGTCGGAACTGGAGGCGAACGTCCAGTAGTACCGGACCTTGCCCGGCCCGGTGGCCGTGATCTTGCCGTCGAACTCCGCCGTGGTCCCCTTGGTGCAGTCGATGACCGACCCGGGCGGCGTCAGGACGACCACCTCGACCTTCCCGACCTTCACGGTCTGCTTGCCGTCGGACGGCTTCGGCGGGGGAGGCTTCGCGCAGGTGACGCGCTTGCCCTGCTGGCCCCCACCCGCCTTGTGGCCGACGACGCTGTACGCGCCGTGCGGCAGGCCCGGCCGGTCCAGTTCGCCCTTGCCGTTCACCCTGGCGCGGAAGGAGGTCTTCGGCCCGTCGACCCGCACCGACTGGTTCGCGGAGAACCCGCCGAGGTGCAGTGCGTAACGCACGTCCGCGCCCGGCTTGCCGCCGGCGCCCGGCACCAGCTCGCAGGAGGGCGCCGAGGGCGCGGCTCCCGGCGCCGCCGTGCGGCCCTGGGCCGCGAAGGCGGGGGTGAGGGCGACCGAGGAAGCGAGGAGCGGGGCCGCGAGGAGCAGGAGGCAACGACGCCGGTTCGTCTGCCGGATCATGGTGCTGCCCTTCATGAGGGAGAGTCCCCGAGGCAGGACCCCAGGATATCGGGGGATGCGGCCACCGGGCAGCCCGAGCCCCGCAGCCCCGCCGCTCCGGCCGTCCAGCGTCGGGCACGGTGCGCCGTTGCGCCGCCCGGAGGCGCTGGGGCGGAAGGGAGCCGCGGCCCGCGGCCGCTCCCTGCCGCCCCCGGTCCGCACGGTCGTGACCAACGTCCCGATCCGCTCGTTCAAGATTGCCCCGGGGCCGACGGCCGGCCCTGCCCCGACCAGCCCTTGACCGAAGCGGTGAAGGCCGGGGTCTGCGCCCCCACTTCGGCGGACGTGAACTCTTCCCGGGATCCTGCGCCCGCTGCACCCGGAAAGTATGATCAAGCAATGTCTGACATGACCGAAACCACGCCCGGTTGGCTGACCAGCGACGAGCTGGAACTGGCCAGGGCCCGGATGCCGATCCTTTACGTGGAGGCCGTGCCCGTACGCGTGGACACCAGCGGCGAAGTCACCAGCATCGGGCTGCTGTTGCGCATCGGCCCGGACGGGACGGTCAGCCGGACGCTGGTCTCCGGCCGCGTCCTGCACCACGAGCGGGTCCGGGACGCGCTGCTGCGCCACCTCGAGAAGGACCTCGGTCCGATGGCCCTGCCCCGGGTCCCCGCCTCCCTCCAGCCCTTCACGGTCGCCGAGTACTTTCCCACGGCGGGCGTCACCTCCTACCACGATCCGCGCCAGCACGCGGTGTCCCTCGCCTACATCGTCCCGGTGACCGGCGACTGCCGGCCCCGGCAGGACGCGCTGGACCTGGTCTGGCTCAGCCCGCAGGAGGCCGCCTCCCCGTCCGTGCAGAGCGAGATGCCGGGCGGACACGGGGTCCTGCTCAAGCAGGCCCTCGCGTACGCGGGGCACACCTACTGAGCCCGTCCGCTCACCGGTACGGGCGGGTGGACACCACCCGCCCGTACCGCTGCCGCAGTTCCCGGGGCACTGGGGTCGGAGCGGAACGCCACGTCTTCGGACGGGCGGGCGCTCACCCCGGGCCGGTCTTCCCGGCCGTCCGTGTGACGCGGGCGATGAGCAGGGCCACGTCGTCGTGGTCTCCCGGGTGGCGCAGGGTGTGCAGGAGCTGGTCGCAGGTCTCGTCCAGCGAGCGCTCCGGGTCGTTCAGGACGTCGAGCAGCACGTCGAGGCGGGCGTCGAGCGGCGCATCGCGGGTCTCGACCAGGCCGTCGGTGTAGAGGACGAGCTGGTCGCCCGCCCCCATGGTGAGGCTGGTGGCGTGGAAGGCGACGCCGCAGCCGCCCAGCGGCGCGCCGGTGGGCAGGTCGAGGAGCTCGCGGGTGCCGTCCGAGCGGAGGAGTACCGGCGGCAGGTGCCCGGCGAGGGCCAGGCGACACTGTGCCGTGCTCGGGTCGTAGACGGCGTAGACGCAGGTCGCGATGGTGTCGAGGCTCTCGGTGACATGGTCGAGGTGGTACAGGACCTGCGCGGGATCGAGGTCGAGGTCGGCCAGCGTCCGGGTGGCGGTGCGCAGCTGGCCCATGCTGGCCGCGGCGGCGACTCCGCTGCCCATGACGTCGCCGACGACGAGGGCCGTCTTGTCGCCGCTGAGGGGGATCACGTCGAACCAGTCGCCGCCGATCTCCATGGTGGCCTGGGCGGGCCGGTAGCGGGTGGCGACTTCCAGGCCGGGCCGCCGCGGGGGTGTGCGGGGCAGCAGGCTGTGCTGGAGGGTGAGGGCGGTGTGGCGTTGTTCCTCCACGGCGCGGTGCCGCTCGGTGACGTCCACGCTGGAGGTGGCCACGCCGAGCACGTTTCCGTTGGGGGCCTCGAGCCGGTAGAACGAGATGGACCAGGCGTGGTCGTGATCCGGATCGGCCGGGGTACGGCCGACGGTGTACTGGTCCACGATGGGGACGCCGGTCGCCAGGACCTCCCGCATCGCCGCCGCGAAGGACGCGTCCACCGCCGGCAGCACCTCGTGGACGTGCCGGCCGATGTGCTCGGCGGCCGGCACCCCGTTGAGACGCTCCTCCGCGGGATTGACCGACACGTAGCGCAGGTCGGTGTCCAGTACGCCCAGGCCGATCGGAGACTGGGCCACCAGCCGGGCGGCCAGCGCCAGGTCCCGCTCGACCTGCCGCACCGTCGCCTGGTCCGCGGCCAGGCCCAGGGCGTAGTACTCCTCCTGGGAGTCCAGCAGCCGCATGTTGCGGAACTCGACCATGCGCGTGCTGCCGTCCTTGTGGCGGACGGGAAAGGTGCCGGCCCAGTTGCCCCTTCCCTCCATGACCTGGGCGAACATGTCCAGTACGACCGCCAGGTGCTCCTCGTGGAGGAGCAGGCGGCCCGCGAACTCGCCGAGCGCCTCCTCGGCGGTGTACCCGAACAGGTCCTCGGCCTGCGGGCTCCACAGGTCGATCCGGCCTTCGGCGTCGAGGAGGATGGCCGCGACGCCCAGCACGTCGAGCAGGCCGCCCTGCCCGGACGTGGCGTCCCACATCCCGTCGGCTTCGCCCCGCGAAGGCTCGATCGCACCCATGCTCCGGACTCCTTCCGGCCGCGCCGGGCCGTGGCCTCCTGCCGGCCGAGGCCGTGTACCGGCGTCTGCACTCACGGCCATCCCATCGTCCCCCCTCCACCGGACGTACGTGCGCGCCACGCTGTCGCGGGACTGCCCTCCCTCCACGGCCGTGGAGGGAGGGGGCCCGCCGCCACCGACGCCGCGCGAGCAGGAGCGGAGCGCCCAGGCCGGCGCCGGCCGGGGCGCGGGCGTGACCCGTTCGGAGCACACGAGAGGCCGCCGCACCGGGTCGGGACTACGTTCGGTGGGTATGGCACGCGTACGCAATGACCGTGAGTCCGGCCTCACCCGCCGCGCCCTGCTCGTCGCCGGCGCGGGGTCGGCGGCACTCGCCGCAGGCTGCGCCCCCGGGGGCACCTCCGGAGCGGCGGCGCCCACACCCAGCGGCTCCACCCCGACCGGCGAGGCCGCGGACAACCCCACCCCGGGCGCGATGACGCTCTTCGAGGACCCCGCCTACAACTTCAACGGCCTCCTCGCCCTCGGCGCCGCCGGCGCGGGCGCGAGCGAGGTCGGCGAGGTCCTCACCGCCGTGAACACGATCAACCAGGCGGGCCTCTCCGCGCAGACGTACGTCACCACGTTCCGCGCCCTCGGTGACCGGCTGCTCAAGGCGCCGCCGGGCGCACCGGCCGACGACCAGACCAAGCGGTTCCGGGCGCTGCGGGCCGCCCAGTACTACGGCCAGGCCCTCTTCTTCGTCCTCGGTTCCGACGACCCGGGCAGCGAGGAGCAGCTGTACAAGGCCGGCCGGGGCGCCTGGGACACGTTCTGCGACCTGTGCGAACCGGCAGCCGTGAAGGCGACCGTCCCGTACGGCACGACCCCCCTGCCGGTGTGGTTCTTCCGCCCCGACGAGTCGAACACCCCCCGGCCCACCGTGATCCTGACCAACGGCAGCGACGGCCAGAACGTCGACATGTGGACCTACGGCGTCCCCGCCGCCCTCACGCGCGGCTGGAACGCGCTCGTCTACGACGGCCCGGGCCAGGGGCAGCTGCTCTTCGTCGACCGGGTGGTGTTCACCCCCACCTGGGAGAAGGTCGTCAGCCCGCTCGTCGACTGGCTGTCCGCCCGCCCGGACGTGGATCCGAACCGGATCGCCCTGACCGGCCTGAGCATGGCCGGCGACCTCGCCCCCCGGGCCGCGGCCTTCGACGACCGGATCGCCGCACTGGTCGCCATGCCCGGCTGCGTCGAGCCGTGGCTCGGCTTCCCGCCCGAGATCCGGAAGATCCTCACACGCGGCAAGGCGGAGACGAACGACATCTGGAACAAGGAGGTCGTTCCCGAAATCCCGCCGGACGCCGCCGCCGTCATGAAGAAGCGCTTCGAGCCCTTCTCGGCTCAGGCGATGCTGGAAGCCCGCCAGGGCAAGCTGTTCACCGATTTCTACACGCCGGCCACCCGGATCCAGGCGCTCTCGATCAGCTCCGTGGTGGGCCGCATCAAGGCGCCCACCCTGGTGCTGGACTACGACGACGAGCAGTTCTACCCGGGCCAGCCGCGCCAGATGTACGACAAGCTCACCTCGCCCAAGGACTACCTCAAGCTCACCGCGGCGCAGGGAGCCCAGCTCCACTGCTCCCCGATGGCACCCCAGCTGCACTGCGAGGTCGTCTTCGACTGGCTCCGGCAAACCCTGCCGGGGAGCTGACCCCGTCGGCGCCCGTGGTCGTAGCGCGGGCGCCGCACGAGGTGCGCGGGCAGCCCGCGCCGCCGGCGTCGGCATCGTCCCTCCGGGTGCAACTGGGTACGTTCGCCTGGTCCTTGTCGGAAGATCACAAAGTCCGACGGGGGCCGGTCGGCCTCGGGGTACGCTCCCCGATCCGGGCCCCCAGGGCCGCCGGCGACCCCCGATAGGACTGCACAGTGAAGGATCCGAAGGACAGGCTGGACGACCTGCGGGTCGACGTCGAGCGTCGCAACCCCGCCCAGCCCGAGTTCCACCAGGCGGTGCGCGAGGTCCTGGACACGCTGGCACCGGTGTTCGCGGCACGCCCCGAGTACGCCGACCCCGCCGTGGCCCTGGTCGAGCGGCTCCTGGAGCCGGAGCGTCAGATCGTCTTCCGGGTTCCGTGGACGGACGACCGGGGTCGGGTGCATGTCAACCGTGGTTACCGGGTG
>NZ_JBHXQN010000061.1:0-35817 GCF_042717785.1 Streptomyces sp. NPDC058619 | reverse complement strand
GGGGGGACCCTGTGGGAGAGTAGGACGCCGCCGAACAATTATTGTGGGAAAGCCCCGCACCTTATGGTGCGGGGCTTTTCTGCGTTCCGGACCAGACTCCACCGGATGCCCGGCATGGGGTCGAGGCCGATCCGGGCTGACGGCTCGTAGGGTTGCGGTATGGGCTACGACCTCGTCATCTTCGACAACGACGGCGTGCTGGTGGACAGCGAGCCGCTCGCCAACAGCATCCTCGCCGGGTACCTGACCGAACTGGGGCACCCGACCTCCTACGAGGAATCGCTCCACGACTACATGGGCGGCGCCGTGCACCGCGTGCACGACCTCGTGCTGGAGCGGACCGGCCGGCGGCTCCCCGACGACTTCGACGAGACGTTGTACACACGGACCTTCGCCGCGTTCGAGCGGGAGCTCAGGCCCGTGCCCGGCGTGGAAGAGGTGCTCAACGGCCTCGTCGAGCAGGGCATCAGCTACTGCGTGGCCTCCTCCGGGAGCCACGACCGGATCAGGGTCGGGCACCGGGTGACCGGCCTCGACGAGTGGTTCGAAGACGAATGGCTCTTCAGCTCGCAGGACGTCGGCCAGGGCAAGCCCGCCCCCGACCTGTTCCTGCACGCCGCCCGCGCCATGGGCGTCGAGCCGGCGCGGTGCGTCGTCATCGAGGACAGCCCGCTCGGCGTACGGGCCGCGCTCGCCGCGGGCATGGACGTGTACGGGTTCACCGGCATGATGCCCGCCGACCGGCTCGCCGGCGCGACCGGGCACTTCGGGGACATGAAGCAGCTCCCGGGGCTCCTGCAACTGCCCGTGTGATCGCTCTACCCACGGGTAGCACCTGGGCCTACGCTGTGCCGCCATGACGGTTGACGCACGGCTGCGGCGCGGGCGCAGCGCCCTGGGGTTCAGCTTCTTCGCGCAAGGCGTCGCCTTCGCCCTGCTCGTGACCCGCATCCCCGGCATCCAGGACCGGTACGGGATATCCGACGGGCTGCTGCCCGCCTTCCTCGCCGCCGTTCCGATCCTGGCCGGGGCGGCGAGCGTCGCCACCGAACACGCGGTGAAGCGCGTCGCACCCAGCGTGGTGCTCCGGTGGTCGCAGCCCGTGGTGCTGCTCTCCCTCCTGGGGGTCGGGACGGGGACGCAGCTGTGGCACGTTGCGGTGGCCCTGGGGGTGTTCGGGCTGGCGGTGGGTGCGCTGGACGCCTCGATGAACATGCTCGGGGTCAGCCTTCAGCGGGCGTACGGGCGCAGCATCATGCTGGGGTTCCACGCCGCGTACAGCCTGGGCGGGATCGTCGGTGCCTCGGCCGCGTGGGCCGGGGCGCACTGGCACCTGGGCCTGTTCGTGAGCTACCTGCCGGCCGTGGTCGTGCTGCTGCCGCTGGTCCTGGTCGTGAGCCTGCGCTACGTGGACGCGCGGCCCGAGGTCCCCGGGGCGGACGGCGCGGACGGGGGGAAGGCGGGGCGGCCGGCGAATGCCGGGAAGCTGCTGCTGCCGCTCTGTCTGGTCATGGCGTGCGCGTACATCGGTGACTCGACGGTGGCGAACTGGAGTGCCAAGTACCTCCAGGACGTGCTCGGCAGCTCCGAGCAGCTGGCGACCGTCCCGTACAACGTCTACATGGTGACCACCTTGATCGGGCGGGCCGCGGGTGACCTGGGCGTACGGCGCTTCGGCGCCGCGGCCGTGGTGCGCGCGGGGACCGTGGTGGCGGCCGGCGGGTTCGGGGTGGTGGCCGCCGCGCCGGGGCCGTGGGTGGGCATGCTGGGGTTCACGATGCTGGGGTTCGGGCTGTGCGTGATCGTGCCGCAGACGTTCGCGGCCGCGGGCCGGCTGTTCCCGGGGGGCTCGGACTCGGCGATCGCGCGGCTCAACATCTTCAACTACGTGGGCTTCCTCATCGGGTCCCCGCTCGTCGGTGCGGTGGGGGACGCCTGGAGCTACCGGGGGGCGATGCTCGTGCCGATGGTGCTTGTCCTGGTGACACTGTTCTACGCCCGCTCATTCGGCTCCGGCGACGCCCGATACGGTGTCGGGCATGAGCGGCCGCGGGTTGTTGATGTGGGACGAGGCGGTAACGAAGTATGACTTCGGACCGAGCCATCCGATGGATCCGGTGCGCCTGGCGCTGACCATGGGCCTGGTGCGGGCCTTCGGGCTGGACCGGGTGATGGAGGTACGGGCGGCCCGGGCGGCCGGTGACTCGACGCTGCGGCTGGTGCACCGGGAGGAGTACGTCGCCGCGGTGCGGGAGGTGTCGGCCGACCCCGGGTCGGCGGACGGGTCCTTCGGGCTGGGGACCATGGACGACCCCGCGTTCGCCGGGATGCACGAGGCGTCGGCGCTGATCGCCGGGCAGTCGGTGGCGGGTGCGGAGGCCGTGTGGCGCGGGGAGGCGGAGCACGCGGTGAACTTCGCGGGCGGGCTGCACCACGCGATGCCGGGGTCGGCGGCCGGGTTCTGCGTGTACAACGACGCGGCGCTGGCCGTGGCCCGGCTGCTGGAGCTGGGGGCCGAGCGGGTCGCGTACGTGGACGTGGACGTCCACCACGGGGACGGCGTGCAGGCGGCGTTCTGGGACGACCCGCGGGTGCTGACCGTCTCGCTGCACGAGCACCCCCGGACGCTGTTCCCGCAGACCGGTTGGCCGGAAGAGACCGGTGGCGCCGCCGCCCAGGGGTCGGCGGTGAACGTGGCGTTGCCGGCGGGCACCGGGGACGAGGGGTGGCTGCGGGCCTTCCACGCGACGGTGCCGGAGCTGCTGGAGGACTTCCGGCCGCAGGTGCTGGTGACGCAGCACGGCGCCGACACGCACTTCGAGGACCCGCTGGCGCACCTGGCGGTGTCCCTGGACGCGCAGCGGGCGGTCCAGGAGGCCTGCCACCGGCTCGCGCACGAGCACGCGGGCGGGCGGTGGCTGGCGCTGGGCGGCGGCGGGTACGCGGTGGTGGACGTCGTACCGCGGTCGTGGACCCACCTGGTGGCGATCGCCGGGCACCGGCCGGTCGACCCGGAGTCGGCGGTCCCGGCGTCGTGGCGGGACGAGGTGTACGCGCGGACGCGGCAGCTGGCGCCGGCCCGGATGACGGACGGGCGGGAGGCCGTGTGGCGGGACTGGGAGGGCGGGTACGACCCGGCGGACCGGATCGACCAGGCGGTGCTGGCGACCCGGCGGGCGGTGTTCCCGCTGCGGGGGATGCTGACCTGACGGTGCACCGTTACGCCAACTGTGGGGCCGAACGCCGGAATTGATGAACCGCCAGATGCGTTGGGGGAGCATCGGAGGGTGTTGAGCACCGGCGCGCTGCGTGCGCATCTGCTGGCCGCCCGGTTGGCCGGGCCCGTCGCCACCCCGAGGGAGGAGAGCCTGCGCAGTTACCGGCTGTTCGCGGCGCGCGATCCGCGGGTGATGCTGGGGCTGGACCCGGAGGGGGGCTGGGGCGAGGGTGACCTGCTGGGGCTGATGGCGGAGAAGTGCGGGGTCTCGGCGGACCCGGCACACGTCAGCGGGCCGGACGTGATCGATCCGGAGCGGACGCTGGCGGCGTTGGAGGCCTTCGCGGGGCGGCTGCGGGAGGCGGCGCGGGCCGGGTCCCCGGTGCTGTTCGGGACGGGGCACCCGCACCGGCTCCTGGGCTTCTACGCCACCTTGGCCGCGGCGGTGTCGGCGGCGGGCTGTGTTGTCCTCAGTCCGGCGCGGGGGGTGAGTGTCGACATGGCGACCCGGTTCGGCGTACGCACGCACTGCATCGATTACGTACGAGGGGTCGCATTGGTGCGGGACCCCGGCGTGCGGGAGCCCGGGAGTGCGCCCGGCGCGCACTCCCATTCACCCCTGCCGGTCCGGATCGCCCTGGGGGCCCTGGCGGAGGGCGGAGAGCCGCTGCCGGAGCTGGTGGTGGGGGACCACGGGTGGGTCTGCGGTGCAGGTCAGCTCGGTGTGGAGGCGATCGGGCTGGCCGACACGGATGATCCCGCGCTGTTCGTGGGGGAGGCCGAGGGCCGGGTCTCGGTGGCGGTTCCGCTGGACGACGCGGTGCGCGCGGACTACTACGGACCCCTCACCCGGTACGTGCTCGACCGGGCGGGGCTGTCGATGTGCCAGGAGTGGCTGTAGCTCCTCTTCCCCACTCGTATCACGCGCCCCTACTCTGGGGAGTGAGCGTGCGACGACGAGGAGTAACCGGAGGGGAAGCCGGTGCCCGTCATGCGCGGAAGGTCAAGGTGTGTCATGGCTGCTGGCGAGAGGCCTCTCAGTGAGGTTCAGTTCCTGACCGTGGCGGAGGTCGCCTCGGTGATGCGAGTGTCGAAGATGACCGTGTACCGCCTGGTGCACAACGGTCATCTGCCCGCAATCCGGGTGGGCCGGTCCTTCCGGGTCCCCGAGAACGCGGTTCACGAGTACCTCCGAGAGTCCTATGTGGGGGTGGAGTCGGCCTGAGACTGACGCCCCGGACACCCTCTCAAGCAGGCGGATTACAGGCTCAGAGCTCGGGCGGGTAGGCTAAGCCGACGTAGGTCGTGTGGGCCCAGACGCCCCGCACCGAGTGAAGAGAAGTGAGCGAGGGTAGTCGTGGGCTCTGTTATCAAGAAGCGGCGCAAGCGGATGGCTAAGAAGAAGCACCGCAAGCTGCTCAAGCGCACCCGCGTCCAGCGCCGTAACAAGAAGTAAACGGTAGCTGTACGTGTATTCCGCAGCCCCCCCACCATCCTGGTGGGGGGGCTGCGGTGCAGCCGGGGGCAGGTTGTTCCGACTAGGGAGGCGCTGAGCTCGTGGGGAAGGTCGTACTGGTCACCGGGGCGTCTCGGCAGCTGGGGGGCCGCTTCGTGCGCCGCATCCAGCGTGACCCGGAGGTCGAGCGGGTGATCGCGGTGGATGCCGTGGCTCCGCCGCACCGGCTCGGGTCGGCCGAGTTCGTCCGTACGGACATCAGGCAGTCGGCGATCGCCCGCGTGCTCGCCGAGCACGCCGTGGACACGGTGGTCCACCTGGCGGTCACCGGGGGCAGGGCGGGAACGGGCGGCGCGCACAGCACCGTCAAGGAAACGAACGTCATCGGGACGATGCAGCTCCTCGGGGCCTGCCAGAAGTCCCCGACGGTACGTCGGCTCGTGGTGAAGTCCAGTACCAGCGTGTACGGGGGCACCTCGCGGGATCCGGCCGTCTTCACCGAGACCACGGAGCCGAAGTCGCTGCCCGCGGGCGGCTTCGCCAAGGACGCGGCGGAGGTCGAGGGGTACGTACGGGGCTTCGCACGCCGGCGGCCGGACGTCGCGGTGTGCGTGCTGCGCTTCGCGAACATCCTGGGGCCCTTCGCGGACTCGGCGCTGGCCGAGTACTTCTCCATTCCGGTGATGCCGACCGTGCTGGGCTACGACCCGCGGCTCCAGTTCGTCCACGAGGACGACGTGCTGGACGTGTTGCGGCTGGCGGCGCAGGAGCCGAGGCGTGGGACGCTGAACAGCGGCACCTTCAACATCGCGGGCGACGGCGTGCTGCTGCTCTCGCAGTGCTCGCGGCGGCTGGGGCGGCCGACGCTGCCGCTGCTGCTGCCCGCGGTGACCTGGGTGGGGTCGGCGCTGAGGGCGGTCGGGGTGACCGACTTCTCGCCGGAGCAGATAAGGCTCCTGACGCACGGCAGGGTCGTGGAGACCACGCAGATGCGGGAGGTGCTCGGCTTCGAGCCGATGTACACGACCGCCGAGACCTTCGCCGACTTCGCCCAGAGCCGGGGGAGCGGGCTGTTGCCGCCGGAGCGGGTGGCGCGTGCCGTGGACCGGGTGGCTGGGATGCTGAACGTGGACGGTTCGGACGTCGGGGTCGACGTGGCTGAAGGAGCGAGGCGATAGTGGCGGACGCCAAGGTCATTGCGTTCGACGAGGACCGGCCGCGCCGGCGTCCCCCGGGACGGCGGGTACGGGCGGCTCCGCCCGTACCGCCGGAGCCGGTCGAGCAGGCGCCGCTCCTGGAGCCGGTGCCGGAGCGGCCGGCCGGAGCGGGATGGGACCGGAAGATCGCCGGCGGCCTGTCGTTCCTGCGGCGGCGGATCACCGGGGAGTACGAGGTCGACGCGTTCGGCTATGACAAGGAGCTGACGGACCAGGTCCTGATGTCCCTGATGCGGCCGCTGTTCGACAAGTACTTCCGGGTCGAGGTCAAGGGCATCGAGAACATCCCGAAGGAGGGTGGCGCGCTGATCGTGGCGAACCACTCGGGGACGCTGCCGCTCGACGGGCTGATGCTCCAGGTGGCGGTGCACGACCACCACCCGGCGCAGCGGCACCTGCGGCTGCTGGCGGCCGACCTGGTGTTCATGCTGCCGGTGGTCAACGAGCTGGCACGCAAGGCCGGGCACACCCTGGCCTGCGCGGAGGACGCGCAGCGGCTGCTGGAGTCCGGGGAGCTGGTCGGCGTGATGCCGGAGGGCTTCAAGGGGATAGGGAAGCCGTTCGGAGACCGGTACAAGCTGCAGCGGTTCGGCCGCGGTGGTTTCGTGTCGACGGCGCTGCGGGCGGGGACGCCGATCGTGCCGTGCTCGATCGTGGGCGCGGAGGAGATCTACCCGATGGTCGGCAACGCGAAGACGCTGGCGCGGCTGCTGGGGATCCCGTACTTCCCGATCACGCCCACGTTCCCGCTGCTGGGGCCGCTCGGGGCGGTGCCGCTGCCGACGAAGTGGACGATCCAGTTCGGGGAGCCGATCGCGACGGACGGGTACGCGGCGGAGGCCGCGGAGGACCCGATGCTGATGTTCAACCTGACGGACCAGGTGCGGGAGCAGATCCAGCACACGCTGTACCGCCTGCTGGTGCAGCGGCGGTCCGTGTTCTTCTGACGCTCCGGCGGGCGGTGGCCGGCGGAGCGGCCGGCCGGTCGTGAGTCCGGGCGCGCGTGAAAGCCGGCGGGGCTGGATGGGCCCCGCCGGCGTTCGGCGGTGCTACTCGGCGTCCTCCGCGTCGATGCCCAGGCCCGGGAGGATGCCCGGGAGCAGGGGCGGGAGGGTGATGTCCGGCTTGAGGTGCTCCGGAACGCCGCCCGTGGGGGGCGGGGAGGGCCGGCCCGTGGGCGGGCTGAGCAGGTCGCCCGTACCTCCCAGGAGGCCGCCCGTGGGCTGCGGCTTGGCGCTGCTCCCCGAGGGGGACGGCGCGGGGCTGCTGCCGGACGGGATGCCCGGGGTGGGGTCGGACTGCTGCTTGCCGCTGGGGGTGCCGGGCTTGGCCGGGGTGCCGGACGAACCGGATCCCCTGCTCTGCTCGGGGGGCTTGGGGAGCAGGCCCTGGAGCGGCGCGACGTCTTCGTCTATGGCCCGGAAGACGCCCTCCACTTCACCGCCCACGTCCGTGAGCTGCGCCGGGAGCTTCTCCCGGAGCCGGCCCCACGCGTCCCGGTGGGAGCGGGAGAACGACGAGAGCGTCTGCATCGGGCCGAGCGAGCCGTCCCGTTGGTAGGCCGCCTGGAGAAGCCGGTGGCCCTGCTCCGCGTCGTGCTTCATGCCCGCCAGTGCGCGGCGGATCTCGCCCAGGGACTCGTGGTCCAGCACGCCCGTCCGGCCCCGTTCCATCAGCCTGCGGGCCTCCGAGAGGCGGTTCGAGGCCTGGTCGAGATAGAGCTCGCCCCGGTCCGAGTCCTCGTCGGCCATCCCCAGCTTCAGGTCTTCCATGCCCCGTTTGATCGGGTACAGGGAATCACCGGGCAGGGCGTCCGTGCTGGCAGCGGCCACTCCGCTGAAGGCCCCTGCGGCCACACCCACGGTGAGGCCGCCTGCCGCAATGCCCTTGGACCAGCGGGAGCGGGGCCGCATTTTCCGGAGCGAGGTCGCCCGGTGGGCGCCGCGGCCGGTCCGCTGTTCGGGCACCAGAGGGTCCGAGGCGGCACCGCCCCCGGCTCTCTCCTCCAGCATCATGGCCTCCATGGCGGCGACGAGCTGGGCTCGTTGCACCACTTTGACCTGGGGGTCCAGCACTGGGCGCGGCATTCTTTCGCCGAGCGCACTCGCCAGGGCCAAAAGCCGGTCGTGGTCGGCAGGTTCGGCAGGTGCCTCGGACTGCTCGGCCGCCGGGTCCGGTTCCGGAGCATCGGACGGGGTCCGATCCTCCAGGGCCTGGGCGAAGGCGTTCGCCCGCCGGTGCGGGGTCACGTTCGCGATCACTGGCGGCACCTCCTCTCGTCATGACGATCGACTCCCCAAGGTGTCCGGAAGGTTGCCTTCCTTGAGCACGTCCACACTTTCGAGTGAGCGGCTTCGGGCAAGGCGTGTCCACAGGGAGCCTGCATTCCGCACAACGAGCGTCGCGGCACTTGGGTTACGGACGAAGGATGATCGGACCACAGCGTCATCGAGGGGTCACCGGATGTATGTGAGGTTGTGTCGTTCTGGTGGGCGTGTGAGGGGGGTCAGCGGGCGTCGTCGGGGAGGAGCCGGGCGAGGGTGCGGACCGCCCGGTACTGGAGCGTCTTGATGGCGCCCTCGTTCTTCCCCATCACCCGGGCCGTTTCGGCGACCGAGAGCCCTTGCAGGAAGCGCAGGGTCACGCACTCCTGCTGCTGCGGGTTGAGCTTCTTCACGGCCTCCAGCAGGGCCGCGTTGGAGAGGGACTCCAGGACGGAGTCCTCGGGGCTGCGCTCGACCTCATTCGCGTCGAGCATCTCGCCGGTGGTGACCTCCAGCCGGAAGCGGCTGGACTTGAAGTGGTCCGCCACCAGGTTGCGGGCGATCGTCACGAGCCAGGCGCCGAAGTCGCGGCCCTGCCAGGTGAAGGTGGAGATGCGGCGCAGCGCGCGCAGGAAGGTCTCGCTGGTGAGATCCTCCGCGGTCGCCTTGCCGCCGACGCGGTAGTAGATGTAGCGGTAGACCGTGTCGCTGTACTGGTCGTAGAGGCGGCCGAAGGCGTCGGCTTCGCCGGCCTGGGCGCGTTCGACAAGGTCCATCATGCGGGCCTGGTCGCTGTCCGCGGTGGGGCGGCGGTGGGTGGCCTGAGTGCTCGTGCCGGCGGCGCCGTTCGAGCCCCCGGCCGCGCGGCCGCGTCTGCCCACCGTCGCGCCGCCGTCGGTCAGGGCATAGCAAGGACCGGCCGGGCCGAAGCCGGCAGGGACCGCGGCGGCGAAGGCGGGGACGGCGTACGCGGTGGGGACGAAGCCGCGCAGGTGGTCGAGGACCGTTGCGCGCAGCGTAGCCAGGCCCGAGGCGTCAACCCCGACAGGTGGGTACACGGGACTCCCAGAGGCAGAGCTTCCATCACGTGCAGTGCGGGACCGTTCACCCGTCGTGGCGACAGATGACCGGAGGCATGCGTTTGAGGAGAATAACGCTTCGTACAGGCAGCGCTACACCCAGTTGCTCAAATCACCGGTTCCGACACTTCTGTTGCGTGTCCAGGGCATATTCGGTCGCTGTTGGTGATCGATTCTTGATCGGTTGGGTGCGCGGAATGGCAGCATCCCCGATGACTCACGACCGAGTCGGGCAGGCCGGAGTGCCGCGCCGGAAGCGCGGGTAGAGGTGGGCGCGGGCCCGTGGTCCGGCCGTCGGCGCGGCGGGGCCGCTGTGGGGCCGCTGTGGGGCCCGGCGTTGTTACTTGCGGCGGCGGTGCAGGGCGATGGCGGCGGCCGCGCCGCCCGCGATCGCGCCGACTCCGGCGGCGGCCGGGACGCCGACCTTCACGGCCTTGCGGCCGGTCCGATAGTCGCGCAGCCGCCAGTCGTGGGTGCGGGCATGCTTGCGCAGTTTTGTGTCGGGATTGATCGCGTACGGATGTCCGACCAGGGACAGCATCGGAATGTCGTTGTGCGAATCGCTGTACGCGGCGCAGCGCGCGAGGTCGAGGTCCTCGGCCGCGGCCAGGGCCCGGACCGCTTCGGCCTTGGCGGGGCCGTGCAGCGGCTCTCCCACGAGGCGGCCGGTGTAGATGCCGTCGACGGACTCGGCGACCGTACCGAGCGCGCCGGTGAGGCCGAGCCGGCGGGCGATGATCGTGGCGGTCTCCACGGGGGCGGCGGTCACCAGCCACACCTTCTGGCCGGCATCGAGGTGGGCCTGGGCCAGGGCGCGGGTGCCCGGCCAGATCCGCTCGGCCATGTACTCGTCGTAGATCTCCTCGCCGATGGACATCAGCTCGGAGACCTTGTGGCCCTTGACGATGGACAGGGCGCTGTCGCGGGCGTCCTGCATGTGGTCGGGGTCCTCGACGCCGGCGAGGCGGAACCAGGCCTGCTGCCAGGCGAAGCGGGCGAGCTCGCGGCGCTGGAAGAACGCGCGCTTGTAGAGGCCGCGGCCGAAGTGGAAGATGGCGGCGCCCTGCATGACGGTGTTGTCGAGGTCGAAGAAGGCGGCGGCGAGGTCGTCCCCGGCGACGGGGAACTCGGGCTCGGCAGGCTCCTGCGGTTCCCGCGCCTCGGCTTCCGCCAGTGCCTCGGCCTCCTCGCGCGCGTCCCTTTCGGGGCCGGTCAGCGGTGGGGCGTCGGCCAGAGCGGTCTTGCGGGCGGCCTCGGCCGAGGCCTCGCCTGCCAGCACGCTCCGCGCGGTGGCGGAGCGCCTACGGGGGGTGAGCCATCCCAGAGCGGCCATGACGCGAGCATAGCCACTGTGTTCGGGAGTTCCCGAACCGATGGGATGCGGAGGCGTGAACTCTGCGGGGCGCCCCCGTTACGCGGGGGCGGGGCCGGCGGCGCGCGAGAATGGGGGCATGAGTCCTTTGTTGCGCCGCAAGGAGAAGAAGAGCCCCGGCGAGCGGGTGGTGACGCTCATCGGGAAGCCCGGGTGCCATCTGTGCGACGACGCCCAGGAGGTGGTGGAGAAGGTGTGCGCCGAGACGGGCGCGCGGTGGGAGAAGAAGGACATCTCGCAGGACGAGGAGCTCTACCGGCTGCACTGGGAGCAGATTCCGGTGGTGCTGGTGGACGGCGAGCAGCACACCTTCTGGAGGGTGAACCCGGACCGGCTGCGGCGGGCGTTGGAGGGCTGAGCTACTTCCCGGTTACCATCGTGGGCGATTTATGGGGGCTAGGGCGCGTATCTGTGAGGAGTGTGTACGGGTTTGCCCCCTTCTGGATTTGAACGAGTTCGGCGTGCCGCTGGTTCCGGGGTTCCGCGCCGGGGGCGCGTGACCCCGGTCACTTTGCTCGGACAAAGCGGACACAATCTTTGTGCACGCGTTCACAAAGGCATAGCCTGCTGTGGACGGGGCGGTCCTGGGACAAGTGGCCGCCTGCAGCCCCGCTCATCCCGCAGGAGCATCGTGGCAACTGGCCGAACTCACCGACCGGCGACCCGCAGCCGAGGTATTCCCGAGGCCACTGTCGCCCGCCTTCCGCTGTACTTGCGCGCCCTCACCGCGCTCTCCGAGCGATCGGTGCCCACGGTGTCCTCCGAGGAGCTCGCGGCCGCGGCCGGAGTCAACTCCGCGAAGCTGCGCAAGGACTTCTCGTACCTGGGGTCCTACGGTACGCGCGGCGTCGGCTACGACGTCGAGTACCTCGTCTACCAGATCTCCCGCGAGCTCGGGCTGACCCAGGACTGGCCGGTCGTCATCGTCGGCATCGGCAACCTGGGCGCGGCCCTCGCCAACTACGGCGGTTTCGCGTCCCGCGGGTTCCGGGTGGCCGCGCTGATCGACGCCGACCCGGCGATGGCCGGCAAGCCGGTCGCCGGGATGCCCGTGCAGCACACCGATGAGCTGGAGAAGATCATCGAGGACAACGGCGTCTCGATCGGGGTCATCGCCACCCCGGCCGGTGCGGCCCAGCAGGTCAGCGAGCGGCTGATCGCGGCCGGCGTCACCTCGATCCTCAACTTCGCGCCGACCGTGCTGTCCGTGCCCGAGGGCGTGGACGTGCGCAAGGTCGACCTCTCCATCGAGCTCCAGATCCTGGCGTTCCACGAGCAGCGCAAGGCCGGCGAGGGCGCTGCCGCCGCCGCTGCCGCCGAGGCGTCCTCCGTGGGCGGCGCCGCCCCCGCCGCGGCCGTGGTGCCGCCGGCCGGCCGGGCCGCCGCCGTCGCCCGCAAGGGCAACCCCGAGGGCGACGTCCCGGCGGTGATGCCGGCATGAGCCTGCTCGTCGTAGGGCTGAGCCACCGCAGCGCGCCCGTCAGCGTCCTGGAGCGGGCCTCGCTGTCCGCGGACGCCAAGGTCAAGCTGCTGCACGACACCGTCGCCGCCGAACCGGCGACGGAGGCGGCGGTGCTCGCCACCTGCAACCGCATCGAGCTGTACGCGGACGTGGACAAGTTCCACGCCGGTGTCGCCGAGCTGTCCACGCTGCTCGCGCAGCACAGCGGCGTCGCGCTGGAGGAGCTCACCCCCTACCTCTACGTCCACTACGAGGACCGGGCGGTGCACCACCTCTTCTCGGTGGCGTGCGGACTGGACTCGATGGTCGTGGGCGAGGGCCAGATCCTCGGCCAGATCAAGGACGCGCTGGCGCTGGGGCAGGAACAGCACACCGCGGGCCGGCTGATCAACGACCTGTTCCAGCAGGCGCTGCGCGTCGGCAAGCGGGCGCACTCGGAGACCGGGATCGACCGGGCCGGGCAGTCGCTGGTCACCTTCGGGCTGGAGCAGCTCGCGGTGAAGACGCCGGTGGCACAGTGGGCGGCCGGCAAGCGGGCGCTGGTGATCGGCGCCGGGTCGATGTCCTCGCTCGCGGCGGCGACGCTGGCACGGGTCGGCGTCGCCGAGATCGTGGTGGCCAACCGGACCGTGGACCGGGCGGAGCGGCTCGCCGAAATTCTGGTTGCCTCGGGCACCGGGGTGCGGGCTTCGGCCATCCCGATGTGGTCCGTGCCGCAGGAGCTGACACGAGTCGACGTGGTCGTCTCGTGCACCGGCGCGACCGGGCTGGTGCTGACCGCCGACGACGTGATCGCCGCGGTGTCCCAGGGCGCCGGGGCCACCGCCCCGACGGCCGTGCCGGACCCCGAGCCGCAGGCGCCGCGCGCGCCGGCGGGCCCCGGTCCCGCCGGGCTGGACGCCGAGGTCGTGGCGCGGCTGGCTGCCGCCGCCCGCAACGGAGGGCGGCTGGCCGACGCCGGAGCCGTACGGACCCTGGCCGCCGCACCGGAGCCCGACGGGTGCCCGCTCGGCCTGGACGCGCCGGCCGCCGACGGCCGGGCCGCCCTGACCGGGGTCGACGCCAGCGCGCTCGAACTGCACGGCACCTGGGCCGACCAGGGCGAGGCCGCCGCTCAGCGGCAGCCCCGCAAGAGCGCCCGCGCGCTCGGCGACGGGACGGCCGTACGGCTCGCCCTGCTCGACCTGGCCATGCCGCGCGACATCGACGCGGCCGTGCACCGGGTTCCGGGCGTACGGCTCGTCGACATCGAAAGCCTCGCCGAAACGTCCGCCGACGCCCCGATGGCCGCGGACGTCGACGCCGTGCGCGCGATAGTGACCGCGGAAGTGGCCGCCTTCGGGGCGGCGCAGCGGGCCGCGCACATCACGCCCACCGTCGTCGCCCTGCGGGCCATGGCGGCCGAGGTCGTGGCCATGGAAGTGGCCCGGCTCGACGGACGTGTCCCCGACCTCGACGACCGGCAGCGGGCCGAGGTCACCCAGACCGTGCGCCGCGTCGTCGACAAGCTCCTCCACGCGCCGACCGTGCGCGTCAAGCAGCTGGCGAGCGAGCCCGGCGGCGCCGGGTACGCCGAGGCGCTGCGCGAACTCTTCGACCTCGACCCGCAGACGGTGGCATCCGTCAGCCGGGCAGACGCGGCCGATCCGATGAACGACGACGACCCAGGACGGGCATCATGAACACACGTCCCGACCAGCCGCTGCGGCTCGGTACGCGGCGGAGCAAGCTGGCCATGTCGCAGTCGGGCCACGTCGCCGACGCGGTCCGCGCGGTCACCGGGCGGACCGTCGAGCTCGTGGAGATCACGACCTACGGCGACGTGTCGCGCGAGCACCTCGCGCAGATCGGCGGCACCGGGGTCTTCGTCACCGCGCTGCGCGACGCGCTGGTGCGCGGCGAGGTCGACTTCGCCGTGCACTCGCTCAAGGACCTGCCGACCGCGCAGCCCGACGACCTGGTGATCGCGGCGATGCCGCAGCGCCAGGACGCCCGGGACGCGCTCGTCGCCCGCGACGGCCTGACCTTCGAGCAGCTGCCCGACGGCGCCCGGATCGGCACCGGTTCGCCGCGCCGGACGGCCCAGCTGAACCACCTGGCGCTGTCGCTGGGCAAGCGCATCGAGACCGTGCCGATCCGCGGCAACGTGGACACCCGCATCGGGTTCGTGCGCGACGGCGAGCTCGACGCCGTGGTGCTGGCCGCCGCCGGACTGAACCGGATCGGCCGCGGCGACGAGGCGACCGAGCTGATGCCGGTCGACTGCATGCTGCCCGCGCCCGGCCAGGGAGCCCTGGCCGTGGAGTGCCTCGCGTCCGACGCGGACCTGATCGCGGCGCTCGGCGAGCTCGACGACCCGTACACGCGGGCCGCCGTCACCGCCGAACGTTCCCTGCTCGCCCGGCTGGAGGCCGGCTGCAGCGCCCCCGTGGGGGCGTTCGCCGACCTGCTGGCCGACGGTCAGACTGTCAATGAAATGCGCCTGCGCGGCGTCGTCGGAACCCTCGACGGCTCGACGCTGGTGCAGCTGTCCACCACCGGACCCGTGCCCCAGTCGTACGACGAGGCAATGGCGCTCGGCCGCGAACTCGCGGACGAGATGCTGGCCAAGGGCGCGGCCGGTCTGATGGGGGAGCGAGCGTGAGCCCCACACGTCCCACCACCTCCGCTTTTCCGGGCATCGCCGCCCACGGACACGTCACCTTCCTCGGTGCCGGCCCCGGCGACCCGGGTCTGCTGACGCTGCGCGCCGTCGAGGCGCTCGCCGCCGCGGACGTGCTGATCGCGGAGCCCGATGTGCTCGACGTCGTGCGCACGCATGCGCGCGTCAACGTCGACACGCCACAGCTGACGGTAGCTGACGAGAAGTCAGCAGCCGCCGGGGTCCCTGTGATCCGGGACGCGGCCAATCTTGTCATGGAGGCCGCACGCTCCGGCAGGCGGGTCGTGCGAGCCGTCACCGGTGACCCCGGGCTCGACGGGAACACGGCCGAGGAGATGCTCGTCTGCGCCTCCGAGGGCATCCCCTTCGAGGTCGTGCCCGGCATCCCGACGGCCGTGGGCGTGCCCGCGTACGCCGGTGTGCCGCTGCGGGAGCGGGGCGACGGCAACGGCGTGCGCTTCGTGGACGCCAGGACCGCCTCGGCGCGCTGCTGGACCGAGGCGGGCGCGAGCGACGGGATACTCGTCCTCTCCTCGACCCTGGAGACCGTCTCGGCGGCCGCCGCCGAGCTGGTGGGCGCCGGGCGCAAGCCCGACACCCCGCTGACGGTGACCGTCGCCGGTACGACCACGCGGCAGCGCACCTGGTGCGCGACGCTGGGCACGATCGCGCAGGTGTTCAAGCAGGGCAAGGTGCTGCCCTCGCCCGAGGGCGCCCGGCCGGTCATAGCCGTGGTCGGTGAGCACGGCGCCGCCGCGCGCCGCGACGAGCTGGCCTGGTTCGAGTCGAAGCCGCTGTTCGGCTGGCGGGTGCTCGTACCGCGTACCAAGGAGCAGGCCGCCTCGCTCTCCGACCAGCTGCGTTCGTACGGAGCGGTGCCGCACGAGGTGCCGACCATCGCCGTGGAGCCGCCGCGGACCCCGCAGCAGATGGAGCGGGCGGTGAAGGGCCTGGTCACGGGCCGCTACGAGTGGATCGCCTTCACCTCGGTCAACGCCGTGAAGGCGGTGCGGGAGAAGTTCGAGGAGTACGGGCTCGACGCGCGGGCCTTCGCGGGCATCAAGGTCGCCGCGGTGGGCGAGCAGACCGCGGCCTCCCTCGTGGAGTTCGGCGTGAAGCCGGACCTGGTGCCGAGCGGCGAGCAGTCCGCGGCCGGGCTGCTGGAGGACTGGCCGCCGTACGACCCGGTCTTCGACCCGATCGACCGGGTGTTCCTGCCGCGGGCCGACATCGCGACCGAGACGCTGGTCGCCGGGCTGATCGAGCTCGGGTGGGAGGTCGACGACGTCACGGCCTACCGGACCGTGCGCGCGTCGCCGCCGCCGGCGGACACCCGTGAGGCGATCAAGGGCGGCGGTTTCGACGCCGTGCTGTTCACGTCGTCCTCCACCGTCCGCAACCTGGTCGGGATCGCGGGCAAGCCGCACAACGTGACCGTCATCGCGTGTATCGGGCCGGCGACGGCCAAGACCGCGGAGGAGCACGGGCTGCGCGTGGACGTGCTGTCGCCGGAGCCGTCGGTGTCGAAGCTGGCGGAGGCCCTCGCCGAGTACGGCGCGGCGCGCCGCGAGGCGGCCAAGGAGGCCGGCGAGACGGTGTTCCGGCCGAGCGAGCGGCGGCCGGGGGCGCGCAGGCGCCGTACGACCTGACCGGTCGGGAGCTGTGACGGGGGGCCCGGACGCGCGAGGCGTCCGGGCCCTTCGCCGTACGGGGCCCCGGGTGTCCGGCGCACGCCGGGTGCGGCGGCGGTGGCGGCGGTGTTCCGGGACGGGGGTGACGGGCGGGCCCGGGCGCGGTGCGTCCGGGCCCTACGCTGGTCCCGACTGTTCTCGATGCTCGAAGAGGCGACTGACAATGAGCGCGTACGGATCCTTCCCCGGCTCCCGGCCCCGCCGGCTGCGCACCACCCCGGCGATGCGGCGGATGGTCGCGGAGAACCGGCTGCACCCCTCGGACCTGATCCTGCCCGCGTTCGTACGGGAGGGCATCAGCGAGCCCGTGGCGATCTCAGCGATGCCGGGCGTGGTCCAGCACACGCGGGACACGCTGCGCAAGGCCGCCGCGGAGGCGGTCGCGGCGGGCGTCTCGGGGATCATGCTGTTCGGGGTCCCGGCGGACGAGAACAAGGACGCGCGGGGCACGGCGGGCACCGAGCCGGACGGGATCCTGCAACTCGCGATCCGCGACGTGCGGGCCGAGGTCGGCGACGACCTGGTGATCATGTCGGACCTGTGCCTGGACGAGTACACCGACCACGGGCACTGCGGGGTCCTGGACGAGCACGGGCGCGTCGACAACGACGCGACGCTTGAGCGGTACGCGGAGATGGCGCAGGTACAGGCCGACGCGGGCGTCCACATGGTGGGACCGAGCGGGATGATGGACGGCCAGGTCGGGGTGATCCGCGACGCGCTGGACGAGACGGGCCACGAGGACGTGTCGATCCTGGCGTACACGGCGAAGTACTCGTCCGCCTTCTACGGGCCGTTCCGCGAGGCGGTGGGCTCCTCGCTCCAGGGCGACCGCAAGACGTACCAGCAGGACCCGGCGAACGCGCGGGAGTCCCTGCGGGAGCTGGCGCTGGACCTGGAGGAGGGCGCCGACATGGTGATGGTCAAGCCGGCCGGGCCCTACCTGGACGTCCTCTACCGGGTGGCGCAGGCGGTGGACGTGCCGGTGTCCGCGTACCAGATCAGCGGCGAGTTCGCGATGATCGAGGCGGCGGCCGAGAAGGGCTGGATCGAGCGCGACCGGGCCATTGTGGAGAGCCTGCTGGGCATCAAGCGGGCGGGCGCGGACACGATCCTGACGTACTGGGCGACCGAGGTCGCGGGCTGGCTCCGCGAGGCGCGCTGAGCGGGGACCGGCCCGCTCGCGGGGTGGGGTGGGGTGGCGCACGCTGGGGGGAGGGTGAGTTCCTGGAGGTGGTGCGCCGTGTCCACACTCGTCGGTTGGCACGTTGAGCTCGAGTTCACCGAGGAGGGCCACCGCACGGGTGCGGCGGCCCTGGTCAGGCTCGGGGACGGCTCCGAGATGAGGGCGCGCGGCTACGCCATGCGCCATCCGTCCGACCCGGAGCAGCTGAGGGTCGGGGAGGAGATCGCGGGGGCCCGTGCGCTCATGGACCTCGCGTCGCAGATGTTGCAGAAGGCCCATTCCGAGATCGATCAGGCGACCGGGCGGCATTCCCATCCGTTGAACGGGTGACCGTTGAACCGGTGAGCCGCTGGTTCAGCGGGTGCGGCGGGTGAACAGGGTCGCGGCGAGCGCCACGGCCACGGTCGTGATGCCCGTGCACCAGGCCAGGGCCACCCAGGGCGCGTCCCCGGCGGGCCGGTCCAGGAGCAGGGCGCGCAGGGACTCGATGACCGGGGTCAGCGGCTGGTGGTCGGCGAAGCCGTGGAGCCAGCCGGGCATGGTGTCGATGGGGACGAACGCGCTGGACGGGTACGGCAGGAACATCATCAGGAAGGTGAAGCCGCCCGCCGCCTCGGGGGAGTCCGCGAGCAGGCCCAGCGCCGCCGCCAGCCACGAGATCGCGGTGATGTACGCGAGCAGCAGCCCGGCGGCCGCGAGGAAGCCGAGGGGACCGGCCTGGGGCCGGAAGCCGATGGCGAGGGCGACGGCGAGGACCAGGGCGGTGGACAGCAGGTTCTGTGTGACGGACGCGGTGACGTGCCCGGCCAGGATGGGGACGCCGCCGACGTCGAGGGAGCGGAAGCGGTCGATCACGCCGTCCTTCATGTCCTGGCTGACGCTGACGGCGGTGCTCGCCGCGCCGAAGCCCGCGCACAGCAGCATCGCGCCGGGGACGACGTACGTCACGTACGCGGTGCCGGTGTCGATGGCGCCGCCGAAGAAGTAGACGAAGATCAGCATCAGCATGACCGGCAGCATCAGGGCGGTGACCAGGCCCGCTGCGCGAACGCCCAGTGTGACAGCAGCTCCCGCCAGCCCCCGGCCCGCACGCACCGGCGCCCCGGTCAGCCCGAACCAGCTCGCCTGGATGGAACGCGGGCTCGCGGCGCTGGCCGGCACGGGCCTGGACGAGGGCGAGAAGATCTCGACGATCATCGTGGTCGGCGGGCTCGTGCGGAACGAGGCCGTCATGGCCTCCGACATGATGGACGCCATCGTGAAGTCCGGCGTCTCACCGGCCCGGGCGATGGACCGGTACGTGCGCACGCTGCGGCTTGATGACCGGCCCTGACACCCACCCGGCCGTGACGCGGCTGCTGGACTCCGACGCGTTCACGGGCTCCGGCGAACCGGACTTCCAGTTCGCTACGGCCTGGACCGGATCCTGGACGGCCTGGCGGGCCGGATCAACCGGTCCACTCCGTGAAGGCGGCCCAGGCGTCGGGGGCCAGGTCCAGGACGGGGCCGCCGCTGACCTTGCTGTCCCGGACGTGGACGGTCTCCGCGCAGCGGGCCACTTCGACGCAGTTGCCGCCTTCGCTGCCGCTGTGGGAGGACTTTCGCCAGGTCGTGGCGAACTCGACGCAGTTGCCGGCGTCGCTGCCGCTGTAGCTGGACTTGATCCACGTGAGTTCGGTGCTCATCGATCTCCTAGCAGCCGCTTCAACAGGTCCCTGCTTTCCTCAGGGTTGAGGGCCTGCGTCCGCAGCATCGCATATTTCTGAGAGAGGATGCTGACCTCGTCAAGGTTGGAAACCACCAGGCTGCCGCGCTGTGTTTCGAGGTACGCGATGTGCTGGTGGTCCGGGGTCTCCAGCAGCACGAACGGGCCGTCCAGAGCCGGGTGGGCGTGGAGGTCGAGGGGGACGGACTGGATGGCGACCCCGGGGAGCTCTGAGCAGTCCAGGAGGTGGCGGAGCTGGCCCGCGTGCACCTCGTCGCCGCCCAAGGCGTACCGGAGGACCGGTTCCCAGATGACGAAGCTGACCTGGACCGGCTGTTTGCGGCGCAGGATGCCCTGGCGGGCGATGCGGGCGGCCGTGTGGGCCTGGATCTCCTCCTCGGCGAAGATCGGAACGCGGCTGCGGAAGGCCGCTTCGGCGTAGGCGCCGGTCTGGAGCAGGCCCGGGACGACCTGGTTCTCGTACGAGCAGAACGCCTTCGCGGTCTGTTCCATCTCCAGCAGCGGTTCGGCCCAGGGCGGGATCGTGTCCACGTCCGGCATCTCGTGGGCGGCCACCGCCAGTAACCCCGGCAGGCCCAGGTGGCGGTCCATCAGCTCCGCGACGCTCGGCATCAGGGCGCGGCGGCCCTGCTCGATCGAGGCGATGGTCTCGGCGTCCAGGCGGACGAGTTCGCCGAGCTGCTTCTGGGTCAGGTTCTTGGCGGTGCGGGCGGCGGCCAGCTGGGCGCCGACCATCTTCATGGTCGTCGCGTTCGGCCGTGTGCGCTTCCTCGGTGGCATGACTGCGAACTCCCCACCCGCGTGCGTGCATTACGCCGCGCGGACCCGTACTCATCGAGGAGTACGGGTCGACGCTCGGCACCACGCTAGTGACTGCGCGCGACCACCGCTCCGTGAATCCCCACATTCAGGCAGCCCTCGGGCGTGAGCGTCTCTACCTCCGGTTGCCCCAAAGCGTCGCAGCTGCGCGCCAGTTCACACGTGACACCTTGCACGCCTGGGGGGTCGCCGGCCGGCACGACGGCGTGTTGCTCTGCGTGAGCGAGCTGGCCACCAACGCGCTGCGGTGCGGCGTCCCGCGCGGCCGCGCGACATCGGGCTCGGGCGCGGAGATGGGAGGAACTGATGGCGGTGACCCGTCAGTAGTGGGGAAATCGACCAATAGGCCGGTCCGGCACCTGCGGGTTATGCTCCAATCCGATGTCTGGTTTTCGCCGTATTTTTTGATGCAAGATGCACTGTGTTTGTGAAAGGGGGGATATGCGCGGGTACTGCCCATGCTGTGAACTCGGTGAAGCGGACGAATCGGAGCGGCAGGACAAAGGGCCCGGGTGGCTCCACCAAGGGTTCCGCCGGATATCGGACCTCACCGAGCGCGAGCTCCAGATGTTCGGCGCAATGGCCTGCGGCCCCTCGAACGAAGAGCTGTCGAAAGCGCTCGGAATGACCATTCGCACCGCGAAGTTCCACCTGGAGAACATTCGCGGAAAGCTGGGCGGCCTATCCCGGGTCCAGGTGTGCCTGCTCTCCGTGCACCACGGGATCGCCCGCTGCACCGCGGGGCACGTCTGAGGGACCGGCGCGGGGTCGACCGCGCCTAGGGAGTGGCTGACAACTGTCCCTTGGTGCACGGCGATTGGTTCTTCGTTGACCTAGGGTGTCGGTGATACAAGCCGCCTTAGGAGGCCTGCTGTGCCATTGAGACGGGCCCGATCCGCGGCCGTCCCCGCCGTGCTCTCCCTGGTGTTTCTGCTGTCCGGGTGTTCCGGGGCAGAAGGGGAGGGGGCGCCTTCCGCCCCGGCTTCCGGCGTGGCCTTCGGTACGGCTTCGGCTTCGGCTTCCGTTCCGCGATCCGGGCCGTCCAAGGGTGCGGTGGATCCCGAGCAGGCCGACTTCTTCCGGTGCCTCAAGGAAAAGGGGCTGCCGATGAAGGAAACCGATTCCGGGATTCCGGTCGTGGATTCGGGTCGCGCGGATCCGGCCAAGGTCAGGGAAGCCGAGGGTGCCTGCGAAAACCGTCGGTCGGCGCCCCCGGTGTCGGCCGAACAGCGCGCCGAGGCACGGGAGTTCACCGCCTGCATGCGGGCGAACGGCATAGCCGGCTTCCCCGACCCCGATCCCCGGACCGCCCGGCACGACCTGGAGGAGCTGGACCCGAAGAGCTCGCCCGAGGGGTTCGCGGCCCTGAAGAAGTGCGGGGGTACGGGCACGTCCGTGACCGCCGGTCAGGCCGGCGGATGACCGGGGACCTGTCGACCGCAGGGCCCGCGGAGGCGGTCGAGGGGGCCGGGCCGTCCGCGGGGATGTCCCGGCGCCGGGCCTGGGTGGCGGCCGTCGCGGCGGGCGCGATGCTGCTCTCCGGGGCCGGAGTCGCCGCCTCGCAGGTGATCAAGTCCCCGGCGCAGACCGCGGCCGAGGCCGGGCCGCCGCCCCTGGACGTCCTCGTCGCCCGGGTCGAGAAGCGCGTCCTGCGGGACACCGTCATCGTGCGCGGCACGGTCACCTCGGCCCAGTCGCTCCAGGTCACCCCGACGGTCGCGGGCGGGGAGGGCGCCGCCACCCCCGTGGTCACCAAGGTCGCCGTACGCCAGGGCGACCGCGTCGACGCGGGCAGGATGCTCCTGGAGGTGTCCGGGCGCCCGGTCTTCGCGCTCCCCGGCGCCCTGCCGGTGTACCGGGACCTGAAGCCCGGTGCCGCCGGCGACGACGTGAAGCAGCTCCAGAAGGCCCTGTCCGGGCTGGGCCACGGCACGGGCTCCGACCGGGCGGGCACCTTCGGCGCCGGTACGAAGGCGGCGCTGGGCTCCTTCTACCGCTCGATCGGCTACGACCCGCTGCCCGCCGTGGCCGACCGCGGCGAGGCGGTCAGGTCCGCCGAGGACGCGGTCACCTCCGGCGAGCGCTCCCTGGAGGACGCCCGGTCCGCCACCGCCGCCGCCGCTGTCGGTACGGCGGCTCCCGCGGGCCCCGGCGCCGCGCCGCCCGGCCAGGGCGGCAAGGGGGCCGGGGGCGCCAAGGGCTCCGGCCAGGATGCCGCGCGGGCGGTGAACCGCGCTGCGGAGGACCTGCGCAAGGCCAGCGAACGCCTCGCCGAGGCCCGCGCGGCTGCCGGGCCGATGCTGCCGGCCGGCGAGGTCGTCTTCCTGGAGTCGTTCCCCGCACGGGCCGACTCGGTCGCCGTCCGCCCCGGGTCGCCCGTCAGCGGCGCCGCGCTGTCGCTGTCCGCGGGGGCGCTGGTGGTGCGCGGGCAGCTCCAGGACCACCAGAAGGGCCTGGTCCGCCCCGGCCAGAAGGTCGAGATCCTCTCCGAGGTCAGCGGGCTCACCGCGGCGGCCGAAGTGCTGTCGGTCGCGGACGCCCCGCAGTCCGCCCAGCCCGCCCAGCTCGCCGCGCCGAACGGCGGTCCGGGCGGCGGCCAGGGGCAGGGGCAGCAGGCTCCCGCCGCGGGCGGGCCGGCCGGGTACGAGATGCTCGTACGCCCGCTCGCGCCGCTGGACGGCAAGCTCGTCGGCCAGGACGTACGGCTCACCGTGGAGGCCGCGGCGACCGACGGCGACGCGCTCGTCGTCCCGGTGTCCGCGGTGTCCGCCGGAGCCGACGGCCGCACCACCGTCACCGTGGTGGACGGTACGGGCACCCAGCGCCGGGTCGAGGTCCGGCCCGGCACCACCGGCGACGGCTACGTGGAGGTCCGGCCCGCCGGAGACGGGATCCTCGCCGACGGGGACTCGGTGGTCACCGGCGTCAACCCGGGTGTCACCGGCAAGCAGAACGGCAAGCAGAACGGGGGCAAGGGCACCGGCGGCACCGGCGCCTCCGGCGGGAAGGGCGGCGGCGGGTCATGAGTACGGCCGTACCCCGGTTCCATCCCCAACTCGCGCCCCCCGTAATCGAGTTCCGGCAGGCGGGCCTGACCTACCCGGGTCCGCCGCCGGTACCCGCCTTCCAGCCGTGCGACCTCACCATCCAGCGCGGCGAGTTCGTCACCGTCGTCGGCCCCTCGGGCTCCGGCAAGTCGACCTTCCTCAACATCGCCGGCCTGCTCGACGCGCCCACCGAGGGCCGCTACCTCCTCGACGGCATCGACACCGGCCCGCTCGGCGACCACGACCGGACGGCCCTGCGCGGCCGCCGCATCGGATTCGTCTTCCAGTCCTTCCACCTCCTGCCCCACCGCTCGGCCCTGGAGAACGTCGCCCTCGCCATGCTGTACAACGGCGTGCCCCGCAGGGAACGCCCCGGCCGCGCCCGCGAGGCGCTCGTACGCGTCGGACTCGGGCACCGCCTCACCGCGGTCCCCTCCCGGCTGTCCGGGGGCGAACGCCAACGGGTGGCCATCGCCCGCGCGCTGGTCGCCCGGCCGTCCCTGCTGCTGTGCGACGAACCCACCGGAAACCTCGACTCGGCCAACGCCGGCACCGTCCTGGCCCTGCTGGACGAGCTCCACGGCAGCGGGATGACCGTGCTCGTCATCACCCACGACCAGGAGGTCGCCGCGCACGGCGGCCGGACCGTCGCGATCCGCGACGGCGTACTGCGCGAACAGGCACCCGTATGAGGTGGCGCCGGCCCCTCCGGTTTCCGCGGCCCGGGCTTCCGCCGCGCCGGCCCCGTACGGCGGCCGTCCGGGTCGAGCCCTCCCGCTTCGCCGTCCGCGACACCCTCTCCGAATCCCTCGCGGGGATCCTCCAGCGCCCGGCCCGCTCGGCGCTGACCGCACTCGGGACGGTGCTCGGCGTCGGCACCTTCGTCGCCGTCCTCGGCCTGACCGCCACGACCTCGTCCCAGATCGACAGCCGCTTCAACCTGCTCACCGCGACCGAGGTGACCGTCGAGGACGTCGCCCGCGAGCAGAACCCCTTCACGGGCCCCGGATTCCCGGCGGACGCCGACCTCCGCGTCGAACGCCTGGGCGGGGTCCGGCACGCGGGCGTGTTCCACACGGTCCGCCTCGACCCGGCCACGGACGGCGTCCGCGCCGCACCCGTGGGCGGCGCCGCGGGCGGGGGCGGGGGCGAGCGCACGGACGTGGTCGCGGCCTCACCGGGCGCACTGCGCGCGGCCGTTCCCCGGCTGTCCCAGGGGCGCCTGTACGACGCGTACCACTCCGGGAGCCGGCAGCGCGTGGCCGTCCTCGGCTCGGGCGCGGCCGCCCGCCTCGGCATCACCACCCTGGAGACCCGGCCGGCCGTCTTCATCGGAGCCGAGCCGTTCACCGTGATCGGGATCATCGAGGACGTGGAGCGCAAGGCCGAGCTCCTCCTGTCGGTCGCGGTGCCCCGCACGACCGCGGAGGAGATCTGGGGCGTGCCCGACGGCGGCGGCACCACCATGCTCGTCGCGACGGACGTCGGCGCCGCCCAGCAGGTCGCTCGGCTCGCCCCGACCGCGCTGCGGCCCGATCACCCCGAGTACCTCAAGGCCGTACCGCCGCCCGACCCGCGCACCCTGCGCTCCGGCGTCACCTCCGACCTGGAGCAGCTCTTCCTGGTCCTGGCCGGGATCTGCCTGGTCATCGGCGCCGTCGGCATCGCGAACACCACGCTGGTCGCGGTCCTGGAGCGTACGGGCGAGATCGGGCTGCGGCGGGTACTGGGGGCGCGGGGGCGCCACATCACCACCCAGTTCCTCGCGGAATCGGGGGCCCTGGGGGCGCTCGGCGGGCTCGTCGGCACGTCCCTGGGCACGCTCACCGTGGTGGGCGTCGCGGTGGTCCGCGACTGGACCCCCGTCGTGCACCCGGCGACCGTCGCGGCCGCGCCCCTGCTGGGCCTGGTCACGGGACTCCTGGCGGGGCTGTACCCCGCCTGGCGCGCCGCCCGCATCCAGCCGGCGGAGGCCTTGCGGCGCTGAGGACCGCATGCGTACGGGCACGGGCACGGCCCCGGGCACGGCCCCGGCCGTGCGCCGCAGGGGCCGTACCCGTCGTCAGGCGGGCTGCTGACCGACGTTCGCCGTGATGACCGCGAAGGGCGCGCCCTGCGGGTCGGCCAGGACGGCCATGCGGCCCGCCACCATGTCGAAGGCGGGGGCGAGGACGTCGGCGCCGGCCCGGGTGGCCGCGGCCTGGATGTTGTCCACGTCGTCCACGTGGAAGTACGGCAGCCAGTTCGGGGGCGTGCCGGGCGGGAGCTTGCCCAGGTCCATCATCCCGGCCACCGCGCGGCCGCCGACCTTGAAGTCCGTGTAGTCCGAGGCGCCCTCCATCTCGGAGGCGGCCGTGCTGATCGGCAGGACGGCGGAGTAGAACGCCGCGGCGGCGCCGGTGTCGCCGGTGGACAGCTCGTTCCAGGTGAGGGCGCCGTGCTCGTTGACGATGCCCGCGCCGTCGAAGCTGCCGGGCTCCCACAGGCCGAAGACGGCGCCGGTGGGGTCGGCGGCGACGGCCATCCGCCCGAGGTCCATCACGTCCATCGGGCCGGCCAGGACCCGGCCCCCGGCGTCGGTGGCGGCTTGGACGGTGGAGTCGAGGCCGTCGGTGGACAGGTACGTGGTCCAGACGGTCGGCGGCATCGGGTCCGGGACGGAGCCGTCGGGGTTCATCGCCTTCATGATCCCGGCGACGGGCTTGCCCTTGAGGCTGCAGACGGAGTAGCCGCCCTGTTCGGGCGGGCCGATCTCGCCCTGCCAGCCGAAGAGGTCGGAGTAGAAGTCGATGGCCGCCTGCTGATCGGGAACCATCAGGTCGATCCAGCACGGCGTGCCGGGTTTGTAGGGGCCGTTCATGTCGGCCACGGGGCTCTCCCGTCGGGTGGGGGGGGGGTGGACGGGGCGTCCCCTACCCGGGCCCCGCGACCCGAACCGGCCCGTCCGGGTGAACGTACGGCCCCGGCAGCAGCTGCCGGGGCCGTACGTTCCGCGCTGGTCGTGCGGCGGGTGTCAGAGCTTCTCGGGGGTGCGGATGCCGAGGAGGGACATGCCCTTGGAGAGGGTGCGGGCCGTCAGGTCGCACAGGAACAGGCGGTTCTCGCCGACGGCGAGCTCCGGCTCCGGCTTGATGACCGGGCAGTCGGTGTAGAACGTCGTGAACAGCGAGGACAGCTGGTAGAGGTACGCGGCCACCTTGTGCGGCGCGTGGTCGGCGGCCGCCTCGGCGAGCAGCTCGCCGAACTGGTCCAGGTGCAGGCCCAGCGCCCGCTCGGACGGGGCCAGTTCCAGCTCGGGGTGGGCCGCCGGGGAGCGGTCGCCCGCCTTGCGCAGGATGGACCGGATGCGGGCGTACGCGTACTGGAGGTAGACGGAGGTGTCGCCGTTCAGCGAGACCATCTGGTCCAGGTCGAACTTGTAGTCCCGGGCGGCGGACGTCGACAGGTCGGCGTACTTCACCGCGCCGATGCCCACGTACCGGCCGTTCTCGACGATCTCGTCCTCGGTCAGGCCGACCTTCTCGGCCTTCTCGCGCACGACGGCCGTCGCCCGCTCGACGGCCTCGTCGAGCAGGTCCACCAGTCGCACCGTCTCGCCCTCACGGGTCTTGAACGGCTTGCCGTCCTTGCCGAGGACCGTGCCGAAGGCCAGCTGGACGGCCTTGACCTCGTCGTTCAGCCAGCCGGCGCGGCGGGCGGTCTCGAAGACCATCCTGAAGTGGAGGGACTGGCGGGCGTCGACGACGTACAGGAGCGTGGTCGCGCCCAGTCCGCCGACGCGGTCGCGGATCGCGGAGAGGTCGGTCGCGGCGTAGCCGAAGCCGCCGTCGGACTTCTGGACGATCAGCGGGGTCGGGTTGCCGTCCGGGCCCTTGACGTCGTCGAAGAACACGCAGAGCGCGCCGTTGGAGCGGACGGCGACGCCCGACTCCTCCAGCAGCTTGCAGGTTTCCACGAGCATGTCGTTGTAGCCGGACTCGCCGACCACGTCGGGGTCCTGGATGTCCATGTCCAGCTTGTGGAAGACGGAGTAGAAGTAGATCTTCGACTCGTCGACGAACCGCTGCCACAGCGCGAGGGTCTGCGGCTCGCCGGCCTGGAGGTCGACCACGCGGGCGCGGGCGCGCGTCTTGAACTCCTCGTCGGAGTCGAAGAGGACGCGCGAGGCCTTGTAGAGGCGGTTCAGGTTGGACATGGCCTCCTCGCCGGAGACCTCCGCGTCCGACTCGTGGTCCAGCTCGTGCGGGTGCTCCAGCAGGTACTGGATGAGCATGCCGAACTGGGTGCCCCAGTCGCCGATGTGGTGGCGGCGGACCACCTTCTCGCCCGTGAACTCCAGGATCTCCACCATCGCGGCGCCGATCACGGCGGAGCGCAGGTGGCCGACGTGCATCTCCTTCGCGACGTTCGGCTGGGCGTAGTCGATCACCGTGGTGCCCGCGTTCTCGGAGAGCGGGACGCCGAGGCGGTCGTCCAGGGCCCGCGCGGCGAGGGTCTCGACGATCGCCCGGTCGGTGATCGTGATGTTGAGGAAGCCGGGGCCGGAGACCTCGATCTCCTGGATCAGGTCACCGGTGGGGATGGCCTCGACCACGGTCGTGGCGAGCTCGCGCGGGTTGGCCTTGGCCTTCTTCGCGAGCGCCAGGATGCCGTTGGCCTGGAAGTCGGCCCGGTCGCTTCGTCGCAGCAGGGGGTCGGCGGCACCGGCCTCCGGCAGGGCGGAGGCGAGGGCGTCGGCGACGCGCTGTTCGACGGAGGAAGCGAGGGAAGGGACCGAGGCCATGAGCTGCCGTTCCTGTGAGGTGGTGCCGGTGGGTGCACTTGGGTGTTCCGACAAGTGCCGAGTATCCCACGCGGCCGCTGCCGGTTCTTCTGGATATGGGGCGGGGGAGCAACCCCGGAGCGGCCCGATCCGTCTGGGAGAATGGCTGAAGCCAGCATTCGAGTAGAAGGACGTGTCGTGGCTCAGAGCAGCACCGAGACCGACTGGGTCTCCCGTTTCGCGGACGAGGTCATCGCCGAGGCGGAGCGCCGAGCACCCGGCGCGGAGACGTCAGCCGCTACCGCTCCGGTTCTCGTCGTGGCGTCCGGAATCTCGCCCTCCGGTCCGATCCACCTGGGCAACCTCCGCGAGGTCATGACCCCGCACCTGGTCGCGGACGAGATCCGCCGCCGGGGCATCGAGGTCAGGCACCTGATCTCCTGGGACGACTACGACCGCTACCGCAAGGTGCCGGCCGGCGTCCCCGGCGTCGACGACTCGTGGGCCCAGTACATCGGCCGCCCGCTGACCTCCGTCCCCGCCCCGGCCGGATCCCCGTACGCCAACTGGGCCGAGCACTTCAAGGCCGCCCTGATCGGCGCCCTGGACGAGCTGGGCGTCGTGTACGACCCGATCAGCCAGACCGAGCAGTACACCTCCGGCGCGTACCGCGAGCAGGTGCTGCACGCCATGAAGCACCGCGGTGACATCGACGCCGTCCTCGACCAGTACCGCACCAAGCAGAAGCCGGGCGGCAAGAAGCCCCAGCAGAAGCAGGCCGACGAGGCCGAGCTGGAGGCCGCCGAGGGCTCCGGCGCGGCCGCCGAGGACGACGGCAGCACCGGCGAGGGCGGGTACTTCCCGTACAAGCCGTACTGCGCCGAGTGCGGCAAGGACTTCACCAAGGTCACCTCGTACGACGACGAGACGACCGAGATGACCTACGTCTGCACCGAGGACGCGTTCACCGAGACGGTCAAGCTCAGCGAGTTCAACCGCGGCAAGCTCGTCTGGAAGGTCGACTGGCCGATGCGCTGGGCCTTCGAGGGCGTGGTCTTCGAGCCGTCCGGCGTCGACCACTCCTCGCCCGGCTCGTCCTTCCAGGTCGGCGGCCAGATCGTGCACATCTTCGGCGGCGAGCAGCCGATCGGACCGATGTACGCGTTCGTCGGCATCAGCGGCATGGCGAAGATGTCCTCCAGCAAGGGCGGGGTCCCGACCCCGGCCGACGCGCTGAAGATCATGGAGCCGCAGCTGCTGCGCTGGCTGTACGCGCGCCGCCGTCCGAACCAGTCCTTCAAGATCGCCTTCGATCAGGAGATCCAGCGGCTGTACGACGAGTGGGACAAGCTGGAGTCCAAGGTCGCCGACGGCACCGTCCTGCCCGCCGACGCCGCCGCGCACGCCCGCGCCGTGCGCACCGCGGAAGCCGAGCTCCCGCGCACCCCGCGGCCGCTGCCGTACCGGACCCTCGCGTCCGTCGTCGACGTCACCGCCGGGCACGACGAGCAGACCCTGCGCATCCTCACCGACCTGGACCCGACGCAGCCGCTGACCTCCCTCGACGAGGTACGGCCGCGCCTGGACCGCGCCGAGAACTGGATCACCACCCAGGTCCCGGCCGACCAGCGGACCCTCGTGCGCGAGGAGCCCGACGCGGAGCTGCTGTCGTCGCTGGACGACGGGGGCCGCGAGTCGCTGCGGCTGCTGCTGGAGGGACTCGACTCGCACTGGTCCCTCGACGGGCTCAGCACGCTCGTCTACGGCGTGCCGAAGGTCATGGCCGGGCTGGAGCCCGACGCCAAGCCGACCCCGGAGCTCAAGGTCGCGCAGCGGACCTTCTTCGCCCTGCTCTACCGGCTCCTCGTGACCCGTGAGACCGGGCCGCGCCTGCCCACGCTGCTGCTGGCGGTGGGCGCCGACCGGGTGCGCAAGCTGCTCGCGGTCTGAGGGCGCTGCGGTTCGCATCGTGCGGGAGGGCCCGCACCCCCCGGGTCCCCCGGGGTGCGGGCCCTCCCGCCTGCTCGGACCGGCCGCCGGCTACGCGATGTGCTCGGCTTCCAGTTCCCGCTGGTACCGCTGCTTGAACGCGGGGATCATCCGGCGCAGCAGGGAGCCGCTGCGCGGGTGGGTCACGCCATACCCGTCGGAGAGGTGTATGTCGAGCGCCTCGGGCGTCGGGAAGTCGCTCTGCTCGCCGACGAGCGCGACGAACACCTTGTACGCCATGGCGGCGAACTCGACCTCGTCGGGCGTCTGCTCCGGCTCGGGTGCGCCGGGCACGGCGGTCGCCCCGACCGCGTCGGCGGCATCCTGGCGCGGGCCCGGCATCGGCAGGTCCGGCTGCGGGGGCTGCTGCTGCGGCTCCTCCGGGCCGGTCGGCGGCATCACCGGGATCGGCTCCAGACCCTCGACGTACTGGGGGTTGTAGCCGCCCTCGTACGCCGCCTGCGGGGCCAGCGGCGCCGCGAACCAGGCGCTGTTGTGGGCCGCCGGCATGGCCGTCGGGTCCACCGCGAAGGGCGGCGGGACGTGGGCGGCGGCAGCGGCCGAGGCGGCCGCCTGCGCGGCGGTCTCCGGGAGCTCCGGCTGGTCCTGCTGCTGGTCCTGCGCCTGGCCCTGCTGCTGGTCCTGCTGCTGGTCCTGCGGGGGCCGGGCGTCGGGCTGGGCCTGCGCGCGGGCGTGTGCCTGGGCCGCCGCCGTTTCCAGCGCGGGCGCGGGCGCCGCCTGGGTCACCTCGGCGGAGGGGCCGGCCACCACGGCCGCCACGGCCGCCAGGGCCGGCGACGCGGCCGGCTGCTGCGCCGGGGACAGCAGCGCCGGGTCGATCCCCGCCGCCGCCAGGCCCTCCGGGGCGGTGTGCGCCAGCGGCACGCCGATCCGGGCCAGCCGCAGCGGCATCAGCGCCGCCACCGGCGCCTTGCGCCGCCAGGAGCGCCCGTACCGTGCCTGCAGCCGCGCCTGGTAGATCAGGCGGTCCTGCTCCATGCCGACGGCCTGCTCGTAGGAGCGCAGCTCCCACAGCTTCATGCGGCGCCACAGCTTGAACGTCGGGATCGGGGAGAGCAGCCACCGCGTGATGCGGACGCCCTCCATGTGCCGGTCCGCGGTGATGTCCGCGATCCGGCCCACCGCGTGCCGGGCCGCCTCCACCGTCACCACGAACAGGATCGGGATCACGGCGTGCATGCCGACGCCGAGCGGGTCGGGCCAGGACGCGGCGCCGTTGAAGGCGATCGTCGCGATCGTCAGCAGCCACGCCGTCTGGCGCAGGAGCGGGAACGGTATCCGCATCCACGTCAGCAGCAGGTCCAGCGCCAGCAGCACGCAGATCCCGGCGTCGATGCCGATCGGGAACACCAGCGAGAAGCTGCCGAAGCCCTTCTGCAGGGCGAGCGTGCGCACCGCGGAGTACGAGCCGGCGAATCCGATCCCCGCGATGACGACGGCTCCGGCGACCACGACGCCGATGAGTATCCGGTGCGTACGAGTCAGCTCCATCGCGGCCACCCGCGATCCCCTCCCCTTGTCGAGCACTTACCGACCACTTACCGCGCCTTTACCGAGCCGCGGCAGGCACAGCGTACGGGTGACTGGATGTCAGCGCTCCGGTAGGCCCTGCACCGGCGGTCCGGAGGTCCTGCACCGGCGGCCCGGAGGCCCTGCACCGGCGGTCCGGAGGCCCTGCACCGGCGGTCCGGAGGTCCGGGCCGGCGGTCCGGAGGTCCCGGCCGCCGACCGTGCCGCCGTGACCGCTACTGCTGGGCCGGCGCCGACGCGGACTGCTCCGCCGGCTGCTCCGGTGCCTTCTGCTGGTTGGCCGCGTCGACCGAGGCCACCGTCTCCTTCGCCGCGGTGACGGCGTCCTGGAGCAGCTTCGCCTGGTCCGGGGCGCCGGCGCCCTCGTACGCCGCACCGTTGTAGTCGATCGTGACGACCACGTTCTGCGCGCGGGCCACGATCGTGGTGTTGAAGAAGTCGACGTCCTTCTTCGACGTGAACACCACCGACGTCCCCTGCTCGCCGATCCCGCCGGCCGGCTCCGCCTTCACGTTCTGCGCGCCCTCGGCCGCCTTCGCGGTCTCGACCTGCTTGTTGTACTGGTCCTCGGCGCGCTTGTTCGCGGAGCCGAGCGAGGCGTGCGAGTCGTAGCGGAAGAGGGAGATCGAGAGCCAGCGGTACTGCGAGCCCTTCAGGCCGTCCTCGTCCAGGCCGTTCCACGAGCAGCTCGCCCGGCTGGCCAGGTCGTTCGACTTCGTCGCCGTACCGTTCTTGTCCTTGGCCTCCGGCACGAGCGTGCCGATCGTCGCCGCCTGGACCGCCTTGCACGGGTCCGGCAGCGCGGCGTAGGCCGCCTTCTCCAGGGTCGGCGACGGCTTGGCGCTCGGCTTGGCAGACGCGGAGGAATCGGACTTCTTGCCGTCGTTCGAGCCCGAGGCCTTGCCCGAATCGGACGAGCAGCCCGCAACGGTGAGGATCACCGGGACGGCTGCGCAGGCGAGAACGCGGGAGAAGCGCGAGGCTGATCGGTGCATGTTTCCTTCAGTACGTTTGTCTGACTTCTTCGGACGGCGGACCGGGGCAACGGTAGCCCGACCCGGCGCTCGTCTGCTGTGCGCGCCGTCACGCCCCGCCGCCGCGCGCCCCTCTCACCCGTTCAACCGCTCGACCAGACTGGCCGCCAACTGCCTTGCCCTGTCCTGGGTTTCGGTGCTGGGCGGGACCGCGCCCGGCAGCGAGGGCTGCACGCTGTACTCGACGGTGACGATGACATTCGAGGTACGGAACACAATCCGCACCGTGCGCGCCTGCGCCGCCGTCGCCCCGGCGGCACTCAGCTTGTCGTCCAGGAACGCCTCGTTGCCGAGCCCCGCCAGAACGCGGGAGCCCAGCTCGGTGGGGGACGCGCCGGGCGTCGGGCCGGCGGGCGACGAGGGGCTGCCGGAGGGCGCCGGGTTCGCGGCCGGCGGCGTCGGCGTGGGGGTCGGCGCGGGGCTCCCCGCGGGGCTTCCCGTGGGCGTCGGGGCCGGTCCGGGGAAGGGCAGCTTCGCGTCGGTCAGCTGACGCACGAAGACCTGCCGCGCCTTGTCGTCGTCGCTCGTGGTGGCCCGGTCGTACGACACCACGCGCTCGAAGCCGACCGACAACAGCCGTGTGTCCTCGGCGCTCTGCGCGGTCCACCGGCAGCCGACGCGCCGGTCGCCGTCGTACGAGGCGGCCGCCACTCCGGCGTACAGCTGGTCCCGCTCGGCCGGGGGCAGGCTGTCGGCGGCCGGGAGCATGGCCTTGAGCTGCTTGCCGTCGACCGCCTTGCAGGGCGCGGGCAGGCTTCGGTACTTACCGGGCTGCGCGGGTGCGGCGACGCTGCCGCCGGGCTTGTCGTCGTTCGTGGTCCCCGTGCCGCTCCCGCCCGTGCACCCGGCGAGACCGGTGACGCCGGCCGCGAGCGCGGTCAGCATGGCGATGCCTGGCAGGAGTTCCCGTACCGACTTGCGCTGCACGTCCCATGGCTCCCTTCGACCGACGGCCCCGAGGACCCCGACGGTCAGGAAAATGCGTTGCCGCGCTTCGGGCGCGGGTGGACACAATGTCTATCGCACACGCTGGTGCCGGCGCCGGTTCCCTGTCGCATTTGGGATCAAGAGCGAGGTTTTTGCGTATTCAGACTTTTCTGTGGTTTTCGGGGGATTGAGACGTTATGTCGTACGTAGAGGTGCCCGGGGCGAAGGTTCCGATCCGGATGTGGACCGACCCCGCGTCGGTCGAGGACAGCGCGATGCAGCAGCTCCGCAACGTCGCCACCCTCCCGTGGATCAAGGGCCTGGCCGTCATGCCGGACGTCCACTACGGCAAGGGCGCGACGGTCGGCTCGGTCATCGCGATGAAGGACGCGGTCTGCCCGGCGGCGGTGGGCGTGGACATCGGCTGCGGCATGTCGGCGGTCAAGACGTCCCTGACGGCGAACGACCTGCCGGGGGACCTGTCGGGTCTGCGGTCGAAGATCGAGCGGGCCATCCCGGTGGGGGCTGGCATGCACCGCGAGGCGGTGGACCCGGCGCGCCTGTACGGGTTCACGGAGGCGGGGTTCGGCGACCTGTGGGAGCGGTTCGACTACATCGCGGACGCGGTGAAGTACCGGCGGGACCGGGCGATGCGGCAAATGGGAAGCCTTGGCCAAGGCAATCACTTTGTGGAGGTATGTGTAGATATGTCCGATTCGGTGTGGCTCATGCTGCACTCCGGATCGCGGAACATCGGCAACGAACTGGCCGACTTCCACATCAACGTGGCCCGTGGGCTGTCCCACAACCAGGGGCTCGTCGACCGGGACCTCGCGGTCTTCCTCGCGGCCACGCCGGAGATGGAGGCGTACCGCAACGACCTCTTCTGGGCGCAGGAGTACGCGAAGTGCAACCGGGCCGTGATGATGAGCCTATTCAAGGAGGTCTTCCGGAAGGAGTTCCGGAAGGCGAAGGTGTCCTTCGACCGGGAGATCAGCTGCCACCACAACTACGTGTCGGAAGAGCGCTACGACGGCATGGACCTGCTGGTCACCCGCAAGGGCGCGATCCGCGCCGGCAGCGGTGACTACGGGATCATCCCGGGTTCGATGGGCACGGGCTCGTACATCGTGAAGGGGCTCGGCAACGAGAAGTCCTTCAACTCGGCCTCGCACGGAGCGGGCCGGAAGATGAGCCGGACGGCGGCGAAGAAGCGGTTCTCGGCGCGGGACCTGGCGGAGCAGACCAAGGGTGTCGAGTGCCGCAAGGACTCGGGCGTCGTGGACGAGATCCCGGGTGCGTACAAGTCGATCGAGCAGGTCATCGACCAGCAGACCGACCTGGTGCAGGTCGTGGCCAAGCTGAAGCAGGTCATCTGCATCAAGGGCTGAGCCCGCGGGCGGATGGTGAAACGGGGAGGCCCGGACCGAGACGGTCCGAGCCTCCCCGCTGCGACGTGCGCTCAGACCCGACCGGTGCGCAGGCGCCATAGCCGCATGGAGCAGCTCTGCTCGGTGCGGTCGAGGAGGGTCGCTGCGGCGGCGGGGTCGTTCAGGCGCAGCAGTTCGCCGTCCTCCCCCGCGGTCCAGCGGCGGCGGTACACGGCTGGGCGCATGTCCGAGGGGCGTGTCCAGGCCTGGATGGCAGCTGCTTTCGCCGTCTTGTGGGCGAGGGCGAGGCAGCCGTCATAGTAGAAGTGCGCGGCGAGCCGCTGGGCCGTCTCCCTGTAGTAGCAGACGTTGTAGACGCCGTCGCGCCGGTTGCGGGACGTGATGCGCTGCGTGCCGGTGATCTTCTTGCCGTAGTGGCAGAGATAGGCGGCGATCGCCGTACTGGCCGAAGTCAGGGACAGGAAGGGGGATCCTTGGGCGGTCCAGCCGAGGGATCCGTCCGCGTCGATGATTCCGCGGAGGTAGTCCCGGCGTGAGAACTCCGTACGCGGAGGCTTGATGGTCAGTGACTTCTTGCCGTAGGGGATGCCGAGCTTGTTGACGGTGGTCCTGGCTTCGAGCGAGCAGACGGTCCAGATCGCGGAGTGGTGGAGCGTGGAGAAATTCGTGCTCCGGGTGCGTTCGGTGATGGAGCTGTAGTACGGGGTGAGCATCTGGAACTCACGCAGGATGTGGATGTCCCGAGCGTTGATCTCGGTAGCGAGTTTGCCCTTCCGACCCCTGCCTTGAGTGAGGTATCCGTCGGCTTGGAGGAAGCCGAACATGTAGGCGTAGCGCGGGTCCTGGAGGTCCATGAAGCGCGCGGGGGCGCTAGTAGGGCTTGGTCAGGTCGGTTGTGGTTGAGCGTGTCCTTCTGGCCCGGTGTTGCGTTGAGGGGGCGTGACTCCGGACGAGATTGTGTCTGT